>CALQZP010000029.1 GCA_943349725.1 Candidatus Nomurabacteria bacterium
TGCGGCGGGGATGAATCCGCAAAAGCGAAGTGTGTTGGCGGAGCCAACTCTTCTGCAACAAAGTTTGCCCTTGTGCCTCGCCTAATACTCCACCGAGTCCGCGAGGGAACAGCTTGCTGCGGGGATTAGGACGAGGCCAAACTTTATTGAGTGGGTTCAAATTGAACTGGTATCCGAAGCGTGTCTTCATTTTCGGGAAGTCCCGAAGAATTGTCTTTATTCAAAACGAGTGTACCCCCGGTTGTCGCGGGTGTCGCAAATGAAAGCGTTACTTCAAACGGCACAAACTCCGTTGTCATCCACTCTTCCTTAGCCTGAGCTATACCGGTGGTAAGCAGTTCCCCGTCTCCGTCAAAGAGCTTGACCGGAAAGCTCGCCTCAAAAAACCAATTGCCTCGGGCCACACCCTTCACCAAAAAGGGGCTCGCAATAACTGCGTTTGGTCTCGGTTCGGAGATACGAATGAGATTGTCTTTTTCAAGCTCGTTGCCGATGTCTTCGCGAAATGTCTTTCCCTCTTTGCTTTTGCACTGACGCGGATAGCTTTCCATAATCGGATTGCCTGCTTTGGCGCACTCCGCAAAATTTGAAACCGCTGAAGCCTTGCCACCAAAAAAATAGGAAACTCCTGCTATCGCAAGGAGAACCACACCAAACACTATTTGCTTTACCGCTTTTTTTCGTCGGTCGTTCATATCGCCTATATTACTACATTTTGTTACCTTCCGTATCTTATTCTCCCTTTCTAAAGGGAGCACTTCGACGGCTTCGTCGGAGGAGGGATTTTTAAATCCTCCGTCCCAAAGACGTGGCCACCTCCTTTAGAAAAGGAGGAATTAAGAGAGCTTTTCCACCCGCACACCAAGAAGTCTAATTTTCTTTTTCCCTGGATTTTCTCGTTTATCCAGAAACGGGAAAAACATCTGTGTAACGTGTTGCCGAAGTTTCTCCGCGCTTCCAGTGGGAGCTTCCAACGTCCGAGAGCGGGAAACCGTTTCGAAGTCCGAAAACCGGACCGTAAGCACAATCGTCCGAAACTCCTTGAAACCGTCGCGCACCATATATGACACCAGGTTCTTTGCCTGTCGCTCAAGATACGGAAAAAGTATTTTCATATTCAGCGAATCTTCGGGGAGTGTTTCCTGTTCCCCGATTGATTTTGCGGGAGGTGCTTCCGAGATGACCACTGAATCGTTCTCGCCCCGAAACTTACGATAAAGCTCTGTTCCCCATTTCCCAAACATTCCCTGTAGTTTCTCCTGCGAAAGTTTTCGCCCGTCGGCAACCGTTCGCGCGCGCACGCGAAAAAGCTTTTCCTCCGCCTTTGGACCGATACCGGGAATCTTACGAACAGCGAGCGGAGAGAGAAACCCCTCCACAAGGTCGGGGTAAATCACGGTAAGCCCATCGGGCTTTTGGAAATCCGAAGCGATTTTCGCAATGAGTTTGTTCGGTCCGATACCGATGGAACAGGAAAGTCGTTCCGCTTCCGTAATTTCTTTTTTAATCTGCACAGCGATGGCTTCCGCTTTTTTAAACGAACCGGTAAACGAAAGGTCAAAATAGCACTCATCTACCGACACCTGTTCAAGCGCGGGTGGGTCTGCGGTAAAGAGTGTCGTTTGGGTGCCTTTAAGATGGCGAGCTACAATCGCCATCACCGCCATGGAGACTTTTTCATAGATGCGAAAGTGCGGGGAAATAAACACAACCGGAGGTTTCCCTTCCTTCCTTGCCTTCTCCGAAAGCTCCCACGCTTTACTAATGGGTGTTGCGCTTCGTACACCGTAGACGCGCGCCGGATAATTTGCGGTAGACACCACTCCGCGCCCTTTTCCTCCTTGCGGGTCGCTTCCCACAGCAATCGGTTGCCCCTTTAGGTACGGCCTCTCCCGCTCCTCCACCGAAGCAAAAAACGCATCCATATCTAGATGTCCGATAATTCTCATATCCACAGTATATCTCCTCTCCATAACCAATGTGACGTATACTTGTGTCATTAGTAATCACACTCTATATGTTTTCATTTTTAAGACGGAAAAATACCACAACAGACGGACTTGAGGCGTACGAGGAGATAGCCGAAAAAAAGACTACAAGCGCAGGATATCTTCTGCTCATAGTGATGGGCATATTCATCATTGTCGTTGGTCAGACAATCTTTTCCGACCTCCGCCATATTCCCACCCTCCCGATAAATCCTGCATACTGCACGAATAACTTTATAGAAGACTACAAGAGTCTACGAAATACCGACCAATGTTCGTTCGGTAGCATTGACCGCGAGTTCGGCATTGAAGAGCAGGTAAATCAAATTCTTCCGTCACTCCAAACCATCGCAAAGCTCAACAGCGAGATTAACGACCTTAACTATCGCAATTCCCGCCTCACTCACCAAATTGAACAGGCGCAGACGCAGTATGACGTCAGTTTGCAGGAAAAAATGGCGAAGGAAGAGGTTCTCTACAATCGTAGCGGTATTCAACAGTCCATCACGAGCCTTCGGAACTCCGTTGAGGCAAACACGTCAACCATTGCCGGACTCCAAACACAGCTCCAATCTGAAATTAGCAAGGTTGAGCCGTTCATCATTCCCCTGAAAACAGCCTATGAACAGGCGCAAAACAGTTACGCCTCAAAGTACGCGTGGTACCGCATCAAAGTATTTTGCCTGATGCTTCTCTTCGTTCTCCCTATTTTTATCTTCGCGACACGCTGGTACCTTTCGCTCAAGAAACGAAATAGTCCCTACACGATTATTGCCACCTCGGTGATGGGCTCCTTTGCTATCCTGTTCCTACAGGTCGTCCTCGTCTTTCTCTATGACATTATTCCTCACACGTGGATTGAAAAGATATTTAAGATATTCCAATCAACTCCGATTCTCCGCTATATCCTCTACTACGGTACGGTATTTTTGGTTGTCGCGCTCTTTGGTGGCATTGTCTACCTTATCCAACGACGAATCTTTGACTCAAAGAAGACCGCCATCCGCCGACTCAAAGATAGCAAGTGTCCAACCTGTTCCTTCACCATCAATCAGTTTGAAGATTACTGCCCCAAATGCGGAACAACGCTCAAAGAAACCTGTCCTCACTGTAACAACAAACGCATCGCGCTTCTCCCGTTCTGTCCCGTCTGCGGAAAAACAAAGTCCCAAAATACACCACCCGCGCCTACCGTATGAGACAGCAAAAATCATTCTGACATTCTGCAGAACGTCAGAATGATAAAAACGTGGTGAAGTGCAGTACGCTACAAGAACATTCCAACATTCTTAAGAATGTTGGAATGTTGTTTAGGCTGTCCTGTAGGAACATTTCCTCCTACTCTTTTTTGTCAAAACCCAGACAGACCGAATTCACGCAATACCGTTTACCCGTGTCCGTCGGACCATCGTCAAAGACGTGTCCGAGGTGCGCACCACAACTCGTGCACGTAATTTCGGTGCGTTGCATACCGTGGTCGCCATCTTCTTTAAATGTAACCGCGCCAGGAATAGCTTTATCAAAACTCTGCCAGCCTGTCCCCGACTCAAACTTGGTACCCGAAGGAAAAAGCGGTTTCCCGCACACCACACAGGTATACATCCCCTTTTCGTGATGATTTACAAACGCCCCCGTAAACGGCGCTTCCGTCCCCTTTTCCTGCGTCACACGGTACTGCTCGGGTGTGAGCTTCTCTTTGAGTTCATCGTTGTGCATGAAAAAAGTATAGCACCCCATAGATAGAGATGCGAAAGCTACATTCATTCTTTTCTTCGTTTATTCCTTGAGGTATACTAGAATATATATTATTAACATAATCGTAAGAAGAAATATGAAGAAAATCATTTCATCACTCGCCATAGGCTTCCTTTCACTCACGTCGGTAGTATTCGCGCAAACTGCTGACACCACCGCAGCCATACCGACACTTACCAGCGTAGAGGTCCAGCCAACTGCTGTGGTAACCCCTGCACCGAAGAGTGACGCTCCTGGACGAGAAATTAGCAAAGAAGTCGAAATGCAAATAAAAGCACTCCACCAGCAAATGGAAGCGGAACTAAAAGCGGTCAAGGATAAATATCAGAAACAGATTGAGGCACTCCGAGCTCAAGCAAAAGCGAAGATGGAAGCAATGAAGGCCACCGAAAAGGCAAAGGCTGAAGCAGGGCGAGCAAAGGCGAAAGAGGTACGCCAAAACATCAATACGGAGCGAAAGGAAAAGAAGGAAAATATTCAGACACAGCGAAAAGAGTCTGAAGAGAAAATCAAGGCACTTAGACAACAGCTTCCGGTAAAGCCAACCACAGGTGCTACCGTCCCGACCACAGGAACCACCGGCACTGCGAACACGCAGTAAAGGTGGGCGCTAGGTGTTTAGGCTCTAGGCCACCCCTAAGTAATACCCGCCCCGACTACAGTCGGGGCGGGTTTGCGTTTGACTGTGAAAAACGCTAGAGTATTGTCCAAGATAGCTCTGATTTCACTCTTTTTCTTTATAGTATTCGTATTTCTTATTCTTAAATCTTTAATCATAAATCATACATCTTCTTTATGTACGACATCAAAGACAAAAAATTGGCGGAAAAAGGACGAAAGCGCATTGAGTGGGCAGGCAAAGATATGCCCGTGCTCGCCTCGCTTTCAAAAGAGTACGCAAAGACGAAACCGTTTAAGGGAGTTCGTATTGGTGCGTGTCTGCACGTCACGACCGAGACCGCGAACTTGATGCTCGCGCTCAAGGCCGGTGGAGCGACTCTTCGCCTCTGCGCCTCCAACCCCCTCTCTACACAGGACGACGTCGCGGCCGCCCTTTCGCTTGAATACGGCATCGAGACCTTCGCCATCAAAGGCGAAGACAACAAGACCTACTTCAAACACTTGAACGCCGTACTGGATTTCAAACCGCACCTCACCATGGACGACGGTGCCGACCTCGTATCGGAAATCCACAAGAATCGTACCGACCTTATCAAGACGATTGTGGGAGGAACTGAGGAGACCACGACCGGCGTCATCCGCCTCAAGGCGATGGCGAAAGACGGAGCACTCCGCTTCCCTATTCTCGCGGTCAATGAAGCGCAGACAAAACACCTGTTTGATAACCGCTACGGCACGGGACAGTCAACACTTGACGGCATCATCCGCGCGACCAACAAGCTTATCGCCGGTACCACCTTCGTGGTCGCAGGCTACGGCTGGTGTGGAAAAGGACTCGCGAAGCGAGCAGAAGGGCTCGGTGCGCGCGTTATCGTAACCGAAATCAATCCTATTCGCGCGCTCGAAGCAATGATGGACGGTTTCCGCGTGATGCCGATGAAAGAAGCCGTGAAGCGCGCCGATGTTATCTGCACCCTCACGGGCAACCGCGATGTACTTGATACTCCCCACTTTGAGGCAATGAAGGATGGATGCATTATTTCCAACTCAGGACACTTTGACGTTGAGATTAACCTCAAGTCACTCAAGAAACTTGCCGAGCACACCGACTCCCCTCGCCCGCTCGTAGACGAATACACTTTTGCCAAAGGAGGCAAGAAAATTTACGTGCTTGGTGAAGGACGCCTCGTGAACCTAGCGACTGCCGAAGGTCACCCCGCATCAGTGATGGATATGAGCTTCGCGAACCAAGCCCTCGGCGCGCAGTTTATTTTGGACAACAAAGGCAAGCTTGAAAACAAAGTGTACGTTATTCCCGAAGAAGTTGACCGCCGAATTGCACAGAAGAAACTGCAATCGCTTGAGGTGAAGATTGATGTGCTTACTCCCGTGCAGACAAAGTATCTTAATAGCTGGGAGGAAGGCACGAGCTAACACAGACGTATGAATACAGAATTCTGAAGTAAGCAGAATCTTGTTCCTAATTCATAATTCTTACTTCCTAATTCATTTATGACACGTACTCGTCCTCTCGTCGTAGGGTCAGTCGCATTCGACCTCATCTTTGGCATCCATGGAAAAATCCAGGATGAGATTTTGGTTGAGAAAGACGGAAAGCTTGGTCGGCAAAACTTGATGTTCACCGCAAAATCCCGTGAGCACTTTTTCGGCGGGACGGGAGGCAATATTGCCTATGGACTTGGCCTCTTGAAGCAGAAACCGCTTCTGTTTTCACTTGCCGGACAGGATTTTGCGGGTAGCGGATTTCTCCCTCACCTCAAGAAAGCGGGGGTTGATTCACGGGTGGTGGTGGACGAAAAAGGATGGACGGCAACCTTCTACGGAATGTCCGACGAGCTCGGCCAGCAAATTGGTGTCTACCAGCCGAACGCGTACGAAAGGGTGCACACCATTCCCCTCTCAAAAACCATTTCGCCGAAAGACTGGCGTGATATTGGCGTTGCCATTTTCTCGGCCGGGACCGGTATGAGCATCTTGCGTCATATGAAAGAAGCGCGCGAAAAGTGTGGGAAGGATACGCTGATTATTTTTGACCCCGGACAGGTTATCTCCATTTTTTACGACAAGGTGCTTCTTGAGAAAACCCTCGCGCTCGCCGACATCTTTATCGGCAACGAAGTGGAAATAAAACAGCTTCAAACTATTCTCGGCTACGACATTGAGAAAGTTCTTGAAAAAGGTGTGCGTGCGGTGATTGAAACCCTCGGCGAAAAAGGCAGTGTCATTTACGAAGACGGGAAAACCACTCGGGTAAAGGCGGTCACGGTGAAAAAAGTGGTGGAGGTCACCGGCGCCGGTGACGCCTACCGCGCGGGAATGATAGCGAAACTGCTTGAAGGCAAAAACCTAAAGGAAGCCTGCGCATTCGGTGCCAAAATCGCATCCCTCTCGGTCGGCTCCCGCGGTGGCCAAAACTACCGCGTGTAAATTCTTGCATTCGTATTCCCTCTTCCCCGTTCGTATCTTGTTCGTCTTTTTCTGTTCGTACCTGTTCGTATTCTTTTCTTGTTCGTATTATAAAAAAGAGGAGCTCGGCATTCCGATACTCCTCCATGTTTACTGTTCAGTCGCATACGTGTACGCACGCGCACTCAAGATGAGTGTACATTCCTCTCTATTTGAGTGAAGCTCTAGATGCGGTTCAAACACAATGGCGTGTGCTCCGCGTTGTTTAGCTTCTCCAAAAAGAGTCGTCTTGGCACTTTCAAGTGCTACGTTAAGAGTTGAGACTCCGTTTTTGTGGAAAGGAACCTCACACTCTATATATCCTGCGTCCTCGAAACGCCCTCGATTTTTTTCCATTTCTCCTTCTGTGGATTCATGTAAGTGCATCTATTTTCAGCATAGCACACCTACCTACTTTATATACAAATATACCGCTTTCTCTTTTTTAGTTGGTTCCCAGTTCGGGAATGGAAACGAATAAGAAACCACGCGTGCGCCAGGTCGAAGCTCCCTTTTCAGCTTCTCCTCAAGACGCGTCATAATGTACGGAATACCGTACACGACGATACCGTCAAACTGCGACGTATCTACATCCCAAAAGTTGCTCATATGTACGAAGGCTTTCCCCTCCACACCTTCCTTCTTGAAGTTTTGTTTTGATTTCAGAACGAGAAGCGGGTTGTGTTCGTAGCCGTGTGCCTCCGCACCCGCCTTTGCAATCGCGATAAGAAGTCTTCCGTCACCGCTCCCGAGGTCTACCATTTTCTCTCCCTGCTTGATGTCCAGCATCGCGATAATACGGGGAACATACTTCGTGCGAGTCGGGACATAAAAAGGTCCTCGATAGAGCCATACGAGCATAATGATGCTTCCAATAAGAACAGTTGCGGGAAAAATGATGGACATATGTTCAAAATATCTAATTTCTAATACCTAATTTCTAATTCACCCAAAAAATCGGCTTGCTCATCTTATTCCTCCTTTCTTAAAGCCTGCCCGCCGAAGCCTTGGCGCAGGCGGGGAGGTGGCCAATAGGCCGGCTAAAGCTCGGGGCGAGCTTGCCCATAGAGAGGATTTTAGAAATCCCTCCCCGCCTCAGAAGGCGGTACTCCCTTTAAAAAGGGAGAACTAAGAATACTGTATCTATTTTATACATTCAAGAAATCCTACAACGGCTTTATGGTCGCTCACTCCTTCCACCAGCCGAACCTCTGAAGCTACAAACCCCGGCGTCGTAAAGAGCCCGTCAACCATCACCTCAAGTTGCTTCGCGCGATGAAGCACCGGGTCCACCGAGCTCACATACTCCTCGGGAATATTATCTTTATAGCGCTTCGCAATCTCTCCCCACACCTCACGCCCACGGGGCGCATTAAAATCTCCGCAAAAGGCTATCTCCGAGAACTCGGCAAGCACCTTAAAAAGTGCTTGAATATCCCGATCCTGTTCTTCTGAAATATTCCCGTCGGGCGTCCAGGTAAAGTGAGTCGTACCAATAGTAAACCTGTCACCATCCTTCTCCACCTCTCGCCAGAGAAGAAGACGACGGTAGTCAATACTGTGTCGTGGAACTTCCCCGGGCTGTCCATGATAATACAGAACTCCTCCCGCATGCACGGGAAGTTTGGTAAAAATGGCAACTCCTTGTGGTCCTTTTTCTGCGAGTTCTTCAGCGGATACCAGGTTACCGTCTACATACTTTATATCAACAATGGAGATCGGTTCAAAATACCCCGTCATTCCCAGAGCCTCTTCAAAGACCTTCCTATCCTTCTCAAAGACTTCCTGCAGACACACGACATCGGGTTGCTCCGCCTGCAAAAACGGAAGCACCTGTGGGAGGTGCTTATCCATCTCAATATTGAGCGAAATAAGTTTGAGTTTTGCTGACATGGACAAAAGTATACCAAAGAAGGCGTCATTTGAGCACTGTCACAAATTACCACATATCAGCGGTCGCTGATATGTGGTAATTTAGCGTATTTGGACAAAACACCTATATTTTGAACAGTCCGTTTTTGTAGATGACCTTCGTGCCTCCGTCCTTCATATGTGCCGTCACGGTACGTGGCGTGGTGGAGATAATATCCGTATGCACCGACGAATCGTTGTAGCCGAGGTCTTCCCAGTCCTTAGGCGAGAGCTCGCCTGGGTCATCCACGAAACAGTCGTGATAGGACTTTCCGAGCGCAAGGTGGGTGTTCCCGTATGGACCTCCCTGATTTTCGTCATAGAGCGTCTCGGCCATAAACTTCGTGATACGGCTGAACCTACGGTCCGTGAGCGAATACTCCCCCATCTTGTCCGCGTTCTCGGTCGCAATCATCTGGAGTAGCACCTTTTCGTTTTTTCGCGCTATCGCCTTTACCACCTTGCCGTTCTTAAACCACAATTGCACACCTTCAATAAGCACTCCGTAGCGATAGAGAGGTTGATTGAACCGTATCCACCCTTCCGTCCCACGCCAATCAGGCGAGGTAAAGTGTTCAAAGCTCGGAATGTTGCGCCCGCTCCCACACATCCATTGCCTTTTCTCGCCAAGGTGTACCCAAAGATCCGCGTCGGGACCCACGACGTGGAGTTTCTCCATCGGAAGCGCGTTCAGCTTCAGTCGCAGTCTCTCCATTTCCTTAAAGATTTTGTTCCACTCCTTTATCGGGTCTTTCTTGTCCAAGAAACACGCCTTGATAATCTGTCCCCAGTATTCTTTCTCGGAAATCCCTGCTTCTTTCGCCATCGCATCCGTTCCGTAGAGTCCAAGTGTCCAGGTAAACTTACCCTTGTTCTCCTTCTCCCGACGCCAATCCATATATGGTTTCCACGCGAGTCCACGCTCCATAATTTTCTTCGGCGGAATACCTTCCAGTTCGTGCATATCCACCTCGCTCACAATAAAAATAGAGTGGTCAATCTCGTCCACCAGTCCCTTCGCATAGTGCTTCGGGAAAAACGCGAGCTGGTGCGGTTTCGCCAGTTCAAAAAACATCCGGTCAAACGGAAAACGGTCTCCCGAATCGGGTCGGTAGTCGGAAATAATATGAGCGCCCGCTTTCAAAATCGCGCGCTTGAGCTCCATATAGAGTGGCTTCGCTGCCTCGTAGCACACGAGGTGCACCACCTCCCCCTTCTTAATCCCCTTCCCGCTGTTCAGCGCGAAATTAACTAGCACATCCGCGTACCGCTCTAAAATTTTCTGTGGTGGTGTGTACATGTTTGTTTTTGTCTTATTCTCCCTTTTCTAAAGGGAGCACTCCGATTCTTATCGGAGGAGGGATTTTTATAAAAAATGATCGTTCGTATTGCCAAAGATACCATACAATCACTTTTTGCAAAACAAAAAGGCCCGCCATACATGATGGACGAGCCGTGAAAATTTGGGATTAAGGATATCTCCGACCGTACCGACTAATTTTTCATCGCCTCTCGAAAAGCTTCAAACGCTTCCGTACATTTGTCACACAGAAGAACTTTTGGCTTTTTTCCTGCAAGCGCTTCGGCTTTTATGTGCTCGCCAGACACTGCACCAACAGCCTGATCCGCGGGAACCATTTCGGCTTTGCCGCATTTCGCGCATGTTACTTCTGTTTTCATGTTCATAGCAGTCTGTTGCCCATGCTCTGTGAGCCACACACTGCTATGAACATTTCTGCAAAGAGCGATTTCTCAATGAATCCACTTCGCCCCTTGCGAAACGAACTCAATAAAGGGGTGAATCACTCATCACCCACGAGTAAAGTTTTTCCAAGGTCTTTCAACCGGCCCATCACTCCACCGCCGGGTACGCCTTAGAAGAGATGAGCTCAACTCCTCTATTGTAGGATCTCCGGTGAAGGGTCATCTGGACCCGCACCGGTTGCCCATTGGTGAGTCGACCAACGGGGGTCGCCTTGTGCACCCGAAGGTACGCAAGAAGGTTGGTGGATGTTGTCTCCACCACCACCTCCCCGTTCGTCCCCTGCCCAACAACCTTCCAATGGTTGGTGGGGAAAAAGGTTTGGTTGAACTGACTTTTATCAGTCTCTCTGCACCCCGTTGTTAGCAAGGTTATGACCGCCACAAGGACGGCCCCGACACCTACTTTGATTTTCATTTTGTTTGTTTAGTTAATTGTGGATTTGAAACCGGAATGTATCCAGACTCAAATCCGCAATTAACCCAAAGAAAAAGAAAACCTATTTTAAAGAACAACTGTTTTCGTCTTGCCCCACGGTAGCATAGCTTGTGTATGCTGTCAAGCAAATGCACAGCACAAAATGGCCTGGTTAAAGGCTAAAATGGAAGAACTTGATTCCCGCCTTCCCTCCTTCGCTAAAAGCTACGGATGGGCACGGCGCGGGAATGACAGAACTAGAATAGGAGACTGACCGAGGAGGGCGCGGAGGCGAGGAAAGCGGGCGCAAAGTGGGAGATTAGAACACCACTTTTCAAGGCCGAAGACACGGCCGGCGCGGAATGAGGCGAGGACAAAAAGCGCGCAGGCGTAGACGATGTGCTCGTCTACGATGAGCGAATGTGGGTTCGGATACGCACCGTCAAGAATTGGGAAATAGTAGAGGAGCATCAGCATAATGCCTCCAATTGAGGCGACACGCACGAAGATGCCGAGAATAAGCGCGACACCAATGAGCGTGAGTCCCCACTCGTTGATGAAGTTAATGAACGGGAGAGTAGAAGGCTGTAAGAAAAACGCGTAGAACGCGGGGAAGGTTTTCGCTCCCTTGAGATAGAACGCGGCCGACCACGTCGGGTCAAGCACCTTCGCGATGCCTGCATAGAAAAAGAGCGAACCTAATGAGAGACGAAGCAGGAGAAGTGAGATGGTACGCATAGATAGTAAAATGCTAAATTATAAACTTTAAAACCTAAACAATATCTAAAATCTCAAATAACAAAACTAAAAGCTAAACAAAGAGAGAACACCACCACCCCGCCCTACGGGCACCCCTCCGGAGCTGAGGAGGGGAAAACTACACCGACACTTTTTGCTTGCGAACAGGAGCGGGACCGTGAGCACGAGTACCTGACACCCAGAGATTGTAGAGAATGACGCAGGGTTTGATAATTTCGGGGTCAACGATTTTGTAGTAGACGTTCAGACCCTCACGCCTGCCCGTCACGATACCGGCGTGGCGAAGGAGCGCGAGGTGCTGGGAGACGTTGGCCTTGGAGACGCCGAGGATTTTTACGAGCTCCTCCACACGTTTCTCCTCAAACTTGATATTGTTCAGTATCTCAAGACGCTTCTCGTTCGCGAGAAGTTTGTAGGTCTTGGCGTTATTGATGAAGGCGATTTTTGGAAGTACTTCTTTTGCCATAAGAATGATTTAAGATTTAGGATGTATGATTTACGAATCAGATAAAAACGAAAGATGCGGGGTTGCGCAACTATTTAACTAGATGATAGCACTGCGTTTTTCGTGGTCAACAGTGGATAACGAAACGGCGCACGCGAAGCGTGCGCCGTCAACCGCTGAAAGCGAGCAGTGGTCGTATGACCGCAACCGCTGAAAGCGAGCAGTGGGCGTATGACCGCAACCGCTGAAAGCGAGCAGTGGTCGTATGACCGCAACCGC
>CALQZP010000030.1 GCA_943349725.1 Candidatus Nomurabacteria bacterium
CACTCCCCGCTTACCTTCTCTCACGCTTTTTTCTTTTACCTCTCCTTTCCTATTCTTTTTTGTCCTTCTTTTTTTCTCCCCTTCCACTTTTTTTTCTTACGTGCTGACTGCACCTTTCTTGTCTCACTAAACATCTCTGATTTAGCAATAGTATGCTATAGCATACTATTGCTAAATACTTACGTAGTAGAAGTTGTAGTGTACCGACAACAGCGTTCGCTGTTATCGGTCCATCCGATTTCTCAACAGCTTCCTCAAACAGGCGAGCGGGTTCAAACAGGTTCAACCTCAAGTCGGAAAAGAGGTTGAACCTGTCTGCACTTTTTTGTGCACTTTTTTACTTATTTTTTTCTTTTCTTTCCGCTTCTTTTTTAACTTTCTTTTGTCTATTTTCTTTTACCTACTTTCTTCTGCTCGCCTTTTCGATTTCCTTTCTTGCCTTCACTTTCTTTTCTTCCTCGCATTTTTTTCTTTTTCTTTTTGCCCCCCCTTCCCTTTCTTCACCTTCTTCTCTCTTTCTTAAAATTCCAGCTTTTATTTACGGCCGTAAATAAAAGCTGCGGACATGAAGTTTGTGGTATCTGTACTTACTACTTACTAACGGCCACCGACTTTCTTTTGTTTACGGCATCACATCCTGACACCAAGCACGCCGGTAAAAAAATAGTATGTATTTAACTTTATGAGAAACATCCGCGCGCGTCTCGCGTCAAAACAAAAACGAGTTGGCGCGATGCAACAAAAATTGCTTTTGCTTTTCGCGGGTGGCGTCGCACCTTCCTCTGCCCGCACACCACGCGCGCAGTGGAAGGTGATTCAAGAAATGGGAAAAGAATGGAAAGCGGTTGACCATGAGAGAACGAGTCGCGCCGTCTCACTCACCCTTGGTGAGGATGGGCGGAAACGTGTACTGACCTACAACCTCGGGCTCCATATTTCATCTCACCGGTGGGACAGATTCACGCAGGTTCAACCTCTTTCCCGATTTGAGGTTAAACCTGCCTGTACTGACCTACCTTGTGGAGCTGTATGATGTGCAAAAATATGTACGCTTTATGACTGCCGTAGAAGTGGATACCGCACCCGAGCTTCGCCGGTTTTTTGGTATTCACAACGCTGGCCACGGTAAACGTCCTCACTAGCCCTAGAATCCTCTTCCAACTTGTATAGGACCTATGCAATCGGTGTCATTCCCTTGAAAGCTTGTCCCCGCGGAGGCGGGGAAGGGAATCCAGGCCTCAAAAAGGGCTACATACTGGATTCTCACTTCCCTATACGGGCGAGCCCATATAGGGAGGCAGGGATCCAGAGAATACAGCTAGGAACCTGGATTCCGGCTTCCGCTGGAATGACAGATCGGTAACGTACGTAAGTCCTATACAAGGCATCGTCTACCCTTCTACGTACTACACCGTTACGGAGGTAAGGCTCAGCCTTACCTTCCCCAAGTATGCACTGAAGCTCTAGATTCCAGCCTTCCCTCCTTCGCTAGAAGCTACGGAAGGGCAAACGCTGGAATGACCGAAATCCGCCGAAATCATAGTTTCGTAACTCAGTGCGTACCCCGCTTTCAGCCCCCCCTTTTTAGACAGGCAAAAGCGCCGTTTGAAGAAATCTTCAAACGGCGCTTTTTTTCTTTACCACTCTATCCGGTTATCGCTTCTTTTTCTCCTCTGCCTTCTTGAAGGGAAATCCGAGGTGGTCAAGGTAGGCTTTTGCTTCTTTTTGGGTCTTAGCGGTGGTGACGACGGTAATAGCAAGACCGAATACGTCGCGAAGGTCTTCATCAACGGCTTCGGGGAAAATAGTGTGCTCCTTGATGCCGATGGTAATGTTGCCGATTTCATCGATGGCGTTTCCCGAGAGACCGCGAAAGTCTTTGGTACGAGGAAGGGCAATATTGAGAAGCTTGTCCAAAAAGGCGTACATGCGAGGACCGCGGAGTGTTACCTGCTCCCCTACCGTGTCGCCGGTTCGTGTCTTGTATGTCGCGATAGATTTCTTCGCTCCACGCTTTGCGGGCTTCTGACCGGTAAGTTTCGCCAAGCGGTCTTCCACCACCTCAATCTTCTTCTTGTCCTTGAATGAGCCCACGCCAACATTCACGACGGCTTTCTGAAGTCGTGGAACCTGCATCACGTTCACGTACCCCATCTTCTCCTTGAGGGCGGCGTATGCGTCTTTTTGTTTTTCTTTGAGTGTTTTCATACAATTAGGCTCTAGCAGTTAGGCGCTAGGCTCTAGGGAAGAAAAGTTCCGTCCTAGAGCCTAAAGCCTAGTGCCTGGCTTTAGATTTCTTTGCCGGTCTTTCGGCTTACCCGTATCCATTTCTCACCAACCTTTTTCTGTCCGGTTTTCACCGGCTTTCCACCCTCTACGAGGGCGACATTTGAAGCATTGATGGGCATTGCCTTCTCTACCACCTGACCTTTCTGACCCGCCTTGCGTGCCTTCTGATGACGCTTCATAAGATTGAGCCCCTCAATAAGCACCAAATTTCGATCGGCAAACACACGGGCAATCTGCCCTTTCTTGCCCTTTTCAGAGCCTGCTATCACTATGACATTGTCTCCTTTTTTTATAGACATAATGTTTACTAATCAACTAATCTGTACCAATCTACGAATACCTACCAATCCGACTATCCGATATTTGCAGGTATTCGTAGATTGGTCTCTCATTCGCAGATTGGTATTTATTTAAACTACCTCTGCTGCCTTAGAAGTAATGCTGTGAAATCCAAATTCGGAAAGCTCTCGTGGAATAGGACCGAAGACACGTCCTGCAAGCGGTTCCATCTTCCCCTTTTCAAGAATAACGACGGCGTTCTCGTCAAAACGGATATAGGAGCCATCCTTGCGACGAAACGGCTTGCGCTGGCGAACAACAACAGCCTGAAGTACATCCTTCTTCTTTACCCCCTTTCGAGGTTCCGCCTTTTGCACCGAAAGCACGACAATCTCGCCGATCTCGGCATATCGCTTCTTTGAGCCACCAAGCACCTTGAAAATGCGTCCGATTTTTCCTCCGGAGTTATCTGCGATTTTGACGATGGCGCGGGGTTGCAGCATGGTTATTAGTTATACGTTGTTAGTTAAAAGTTTAAAGTTTAAAGTTTTTGGTTTCTGACTGACAACTGCTAACTTACAACTTTAAACTTCTTGTCCTTAGACAGGGGGCGACACTCAACAATGCTGACCTTCTCGCCTTCCACCTTGGTGTTTCCTGTGTCGTGGGCCTTAAGGCGGGTGGTGTGATTGATGTACTTCCGATATTTCGGATGCTGTACAAAGCGGTTCACCTCAACCACAATCGTGTCCTTCATTTTTGTGGACACGACCTTGCCGGTCAGGATTCTTGCTTTTGATTTTTTGGTTTCAGTAGTCATATATCTTAGGCTTTCTTTTGCTTAAGTTCCGTAAGAGCGCGGGCGATCTCCTTGCGGAGGTTCTTGCCTTCCTTTACGTTCCTAGTCTTACTCCCGGCCGTGGCGAACCTAAAAGCCTTGAGCTTTCCCTTATTGTCCGCCACCAATCGGCGAAGTTCTTCGGTTGTTTTTGTCTTGAAATCCATACGGTTTACCAATCAACTAATCTGTACCAATCTACCAATACCTGCTAATCCGATTTGTAGTCTTATTCGTTGGTATTCGTAGATTGGTCTTCATTCGCAGATTGGTATCTGTTATTGAACCACACCTTATCTCAAAACACCGCTTACCGCAACCTATCTCGCAATCACCTTGCTCTTTACCGGAAGCTTTGTCCCTGCCTTTCGGAGCGCCTCGATAGCGATAACGGAATCAATACCATCCACCTCAAAGATGACTCTGCCGGCACGAACTTCAAAACAGTAGCCTTGCGGGTCACCCTTTCCCTTACCCATGCCGACTTCAGCCGGTTTCTGCGTGTAAGGCATATCGGGAAAAATGCGAATCCATACCTTGCCGGCTTTGCCCGCGCTTCGCGCGAGTACCTTTCGAGCAGCTTCAATCTGGTTTGAGCGAATGCGTCCTCCTGAAAATGCCTTGAGTCCAAAAGAACCAAAGGAAACCTCCGTACCACGGGTTTCAACCTGTGGCTTCTTTGGATTGTGGCGCATCGTGTGCCACTTTCGATATTTAACTTTTTTGGGAAACATCATATGTTTAGGCTCTAGGCTCTAGGTACTCTCGGCGACGTAGGTTTCTCTTTCCTGGTGCCTAACGCCTAAAGCCTAGTGCCTATCTGTTATTTCTTAACTGCTACCTTATCGGCGAAAATTTCTCCTTTGTAGACCCACACCTTGATACCTATATCGCCGTAGGTCATATGCGCTCGTTCACGAGCATAGTCAATGTCGGCGCGCAGTGTCTGGAGTGGAATGCGCCCCTTCTTGAGCTCTTCAGTTCGTGCCATTTCGGCACCACCAAGACGTCCACCAAGATAGATACGCACTCCCTTAACATCGCGATTGGCCATAACCTTATCAATCGTCTGCTTCATCACACGTCTGAACGGAAGACGTTTTTCAAGACTTTCGGCGACCATGTGCGCGACGATGGCTGCGTTTGATTCTGGAGAGCGCACCTCCTCAACATCAAGTTTCAGGTTCTCAAAACCCGAAAGTGATTGCTTGCGCGCAAACTTCAAAAGTTCATTCTTGAGCTTCGTCGCACCTTCCCCACTCTTTCCGATAAGCATACCGGGACGGGAGGTGCGGATAATGATACGGAAAAGCTTCGGTCCGCGCTCAATCGCGACATCGGCAACATACATACCACGGAGTTTTTTTACCAAAAGCTCTCGCACGAGAATATCTCCCTTCAGTAACTTTTGGTACTCGCCTTTCAAGCCGAACCAGCGGGACTTCCAGTCCTTGATGATACCGAGGCGATGTGCGTATGGATGAACGATGTGGGACATAAAGATTAGGCTCTAGGGTAGAAGGCCCTAGGCTCTAGGTACTGCCGGCGACGTAGGTTTCTCTTTCCTAGTGCCTAGCGCCTAAAGCCTAGCGCCTGTTACTTTTTAGCTTTTAGCTTAGAAGAACCGGCCTCAGACAAGACCAGGGTGACTTTGGATGTTCGTTTCAGAATCTGAAAGGCGGAACCGTGTGCACGGGGCATAGAACGCTTAAGTACGGTGCCAGGGTCTACACGGAAATCTTTTATGATGAGTGCTCCGGTGTCTGTTACCTTTGCATTTTCCTTGGCGTTTGCAATCGCACTTGAAAGGAGTTTCCGAAGCGGTACGGTGGCAATCTTTGGCATAAGTGAGAGCATGGTCTGTGCCTCGGCTACGGTTTTTCCTCGCACGGCATTGACCACAAGACGCATCTTGCGGGGTGACTGACGATAGTTGTTGAGGATGGCTTTCATGGTCTAGGCTCTAGGGTAAGAAGGCTCTAGGCTCTAGGTACTGACGGCGACGTAGGTGTTTCTTTCCTAGTGCCTAGTGCCTAAAGCCTAGTGCCTATCTTTTACTTCTTAGTTGCCGCATCCCCGGCGGTCTTCGCGGTCTGGGTTGCGGCGATTTCCGCTTCCTTCTTCTTCATTTCAAGCTCTTTCTGCATCTTACCACCGTGCTTCACGAACTTGCGGGTTAGTGAAAACTCGCCAAGGCGATGGCCGATCATATCCTCATTCACGAGTACCTCGGGAAAATCCTTGCCGTTGTGTACCAAAAACTTAAACCCAAGCATTTCCGGTGTAATAGCACAGGCGCGCGACCACGTCTTAATAGGAGCGGCTGATTCAGGTCGTTTTCCGGCGAGCTTCTTAATCACACGCTGGTCAATATAGGGTCCTTTTTTAAGTGATCGGGTCATGTTGCAATGAAAAACCGCCGATTGGCGTCCACGCATACTAGCAGGAATAAGGGTTAAAAGTCAAACGTATTGAAAATGCGCTCTACTGTATGCTTATATGAGCTCTGATATATGAGCTCACCAAAGACGTTATCCTGGGAAGAATTCGGAACCATACGGTTCCGC
Source organism: Candidatus Nomurabacteria bacterium (assembly GCA_943349725.1). Classification (GTDB taxonomy): domain Bacteria; phylum Patescibacteriota; class Minisyncoccia; order Phycocordibacterales; family UBA10002; genus UBA10002. The sequence goes on from CALQZP010000030.1 coordinate 5,974, forward strand.
GATCGAGAAATCCACTTTACGCCTGAAGATGGCATACCGAGAAGGGGAAAAATACTCAAAATGGAGATAGTGTACGCTGGAGTACTTGGGTTTGTATTCTTTATTAAGACACGGGAAAGGACAGAGAAATTCGTTATCTCTACGTTTCTTAATCCCACACAACCGGAACGTTTTGAAAACGGTCGGATAAAGGCAATGAATTTTGACGGAACACGCTGCATTATCTACTGCGACGAAGAAGAAACATCACTATCGGCGTAACACCCCCAAAGACAAAAGCCACCCAACAGAGGGGTGGCTCTTTTTTTCTTTTTAGTTGCCTTATGCTTTCTTCCCGACTTTTCGGCGAGAAATGATGAAGACGTTTGAGTATTTTTTAGGAGTACGAGTTTTCTGTCCCTTACCCGACGGCTTGCCCCAGCGGGTTTTCGCCCGACGCAGTCCTCGTCCTTGTCTTCCTTCACCTCCACCGTGCGGGTGGTCAGGTGGGTTTTGAGCACCACCACGAACGGTCGGGCGGATACCGAGCCAGCGAGAGCGTCCTGCCTTGCCGATAGAAACGAGGTGATTTTCTTCGTTCGATACCATACCGATGGTTGCCCAGGCGGTGTTAATGACCTTTCGTACTTCCGTTGAAGGAAGCTCAATAAACGTGTAGGCACCTTCCTGTGCCTTCACCTTGGCCGAATTTCCCGCGGAGCGGGCAATAAGGCCGGGGCCGTTTGGCTTAAGTGCAACGTTATAGACAAAGGTATCTACGGGAATGGCGTGAAGTGGAAGGCGGTTCGCGGGAAGCACCGGTGCTTTCTCGGAAACCAGAAAGGTATCCCCCACCTTCACACTCTGTGGGAGAAGCACGTAGCGCTTCTCACCGTCGGCGTACACCGCAAGTCCGATAAAGCCACTGCGGTTCGGATCGTACTCAACACTCGCAATCTTAGCGGGGATATCAAACTTATTATATACAAAATCAACATCGCGGAAGAGGCGCTTGTGTCCCCCCCCCTGATGGCGGACCGTGATGCGTCCGTAGTTGTTGCGCCCCGCGTCACGCTTGCGTCCCCACACCAGAGCTTTATGTGGAGTGTTTGTCGTCAAAAAATCTCGGTAGTTGATACCGGTCATACTGCGACGTGATTTGGATGTGGGTTTGTAGGTTTTCATAAATACTCGACACTAATCTACGAATACGGACTCGAATGACACTAATACAATCTTACTTCTTTATTTTATTCGTGTAATTCGTTCTTTAATTCGTGTCATTAGTGTCGTGTTAATTGATTTCAATTTTCTCCCCCTCTTTCAAAAACACGTACGCCTTCTTGCCTCCCTTTCGGAAACCAGGACGACCTTTGACGGTAATCTTCTTTTTGGGGATAGCAACGATGGTAACCTTCACGGGATTCACCTTATAAAAGGTGGCAACAGACTTCGCGATGTCGCGTTTGTTCGCGTGCATAGCCACATGAAAGACATAGGCCCCTTTCTCCGCGGAAGCTGAAGCCTTCTCGGTGATGTGCGGGCGCACAAGCACTCCCGGGCTTGAGGCGTGCAGAGCTTTCGCTCCGGTCGTGGTGACAACCTTCTTAGTCACCTCCTTCTTGGGGGCTACACTCGTCTCGATATTCTTTTTTCGTAGGTTAAGTAATGACATAGTGTTTAGGCTCTAGGAAACTAGGCTCTAGGCTCTAGGTACTCCGACAACTAAGATTTTCTTTCCTAGTGCCTAGTGCCTAAAGCCTAGTGCCTGTTCTTACGAGTTTTTAGGAGTAAGAAGCTTCAGCGATTCTTCCGGATTTGCGATAACAATATACTTATAGGTCAGCACCTGAAGCAGGTTGAGGTTGCGTGCTTCTCCTACCGAAAGGTTGCCAAAGTTCTGGAAACTTTTCTCAACATTCTTATCTTTGTTCGGAAGAATAATGAGGGCAGCATTTTTGCTCTTTGCGATAGAGGTGTAGCCCTTAATCTTGGAAAGACTCATGAGGACCTCTTTAGCTTCCTTCGTCTTAATCGCGGGCAACACCACACCTTTGAGAAGAAGCACTTCACCCTCTTTGAGTTTCTTTGAGAGTACAATGTAGAGCGCTTTGCGCTTGAGTTCACGGTTAATTTTTCGGTCGTAATTGCGGTCGTTTCGTGGCCCGTGCGCGACACCACCGCCTACCCAGATTGGAGAGCGCGAAGAGCCGTGACGAGCGCGTCCGGTTCCCTTTTGCTTCCATGGCTTCTTTCCACCACCGGTCACTTCTCCGCGGTTCTTACTGTGAGCGCTTCCCTGGCGACGGTTCGAGAGCATGGACTGGGACACCTGATGCACAATGTCGGGATTCCAACTTACGCCAAAGACACTCTCGGGAAGCGTCATCTTCCCTGTCTCCTTGCCGTCCTGATTGTAAATAATGTGTTCCATATTTTGCTAGGCTCTAGGAAACTAGGCTCTAGGTACTGTCGGCAACTAAGATTTTTTCTTTCCTAGTGCCTAGTGCCTAGCGCCTACTTATGCCTTTATCTCTATTACTGTTCCTCTCCTCCCCGGTACCGCTCCCTCTATCAAAAGAAGATTTTCTTCGGGAATGATGTCTACGATTTTGAGGTTGGTCACCGTTACTCGCTCACCGCCCATTCGTCCGGCCATTCTCATTCCTTTGGCTACGCGTCCTCCGGCACGCGCCGCGCCACCGATGGCTCCCGGTTCACGTTCACTGTGTTTCTGACCGTGCGTTCGGCTCCCTCCGTGGAAACCGTGTCGCTTCACCACACCTTGAAATCCCTTTCCTTTTGACGTACCGCTAACCGTCACAAACTCACCTTTCTGGAAAATATCTATACCGATCTTATCGCCGACCGTTTGGGTGGCGGGAACAGGTAGCCTCCACTCGCGAAGACCTGCAAAACTGCCAAGCTCTTTCACGTGACCCTTCATCGGCTTGCTCACGTTCTTTGCCTTACGTGTTCCGTAACCGAGCTGAACGGCGTTATAGCCATCTTTCTCAACCGTTCTGATGTGGGTAACCACATTTGGCGTTACCGCCACGACCGTAACCGGACGAACAGCTCCTGTTTCGTCCCATACCTGCGTCATATTCACTTTTGTGCCTAAGAGAAATTTCATATGATTTTGAACATAAGCCTATGGCTTAGCGGTTCCTGCGACATCCATAACATCCGTTCAGTGGCAGTGGCGAAAGACTATCAGAGTAGGCTAAAAAAGTCAAAAAACACAATTTTGCCGAAAGACTCGTGAGGTATTCTTTATCTTTCGCCTGTGGACACCTGATGTCCACAGGCCTTTGGTATTGTGAGAGTAGAATTAGTTACCTTTTGCGGCCTTGAGAAGCGGGTCGGAGGGGTCCCAAATCCACTGTGCTCCACTTATACTTGTCCACGAACCATTGATGAAAGAGCCAAGCACGGTGGCGGTACCCCTTGTTCCGATACATGTCCCAACACAGTCAGTCGTTACCTGTTCGGTACCATCGCTTGAAGCGAGAGTGGCTCCGGAGTTATCGGTAACTTTGTAGATAAGCCCACCCTGATTACCCGACCAAGAGAGGCCGTCCGTCAGATTCGTATTTGTTACTTTTATCTCCAGTTTGTTCTCGCCTTGGCGAAGGTATGGGCTGATGTCAATGGAATACGGTGTCGTAAAATTCCAGAGTGAGATGTTGCTAGCCACAACCGTACCATTCACGCTCGCGGTGTACTGGTTGTCCGCCGCGAGAGCGAGCGTTGCTTTTGAACCGTTAAACTGGAACGTCTTGCTGAAGGTGGCGGTGTAACCCGCGGAGTGCGAAAGAGCAACGACAACCGGAGGCTGAATCGCGGAGCCAACACTCACCGAAGCGCTAGTCTTCGCGGAAAGTCCCGAAGCATCCGTTACCGTAAAGACAGGTGTGAATGTCCCTCCACGCGAGTAGATGTGGGTAAAGATGCTGTTCTGTACGGTCACCGAAGCTGTTGCCGAAACTGTTGAACCACCTGAATAGGCGGAGATTTCATCTCCCCAGACGACCGAATAGTTAAGTGAGGTGCCGTCAGGGTCATACGCTTTCACCGCCCACGTACCTGTCTCCCCAACCGTAAGAGATGTGGGCGCAGTAAGACCAGAGATAACCGGAGCAGTGCCGATTACATTCCCGACAGTTACGGTAAATGCATTTAATCCGACACCGCCGAAACAATCGGTTACCACGGCTTTCACCTGATAGTTCCCCGCTCGCGCAAAGCTGTGGCTTGTAGTATAGGTTTGTCCTCTTCCGTTCTGTGACCGAGCAGTTGAACAGAACGAAGTAATGCCAACTTCGTTATCTCCCCAAATCACCCCCCATGACAAGTCGTCACTATCAGCATCGGTTGCGGTCCAGGAGAAGTTCACCACCTGCCCAGGTTGAATGTTCCCCGGAAGTGACGTACTTGTAACAATTTGAGGCGCACTGTTGCCTATGTTACTGGAAATAATTTTGAAATAGGAATCACTCGAATCACTGTAAAATACTCCCTCACTATTTTTATATCCAACGGTAACTTTAAAATCATCCCCGATTCCTAGGCTCGTCGGTGCGATAAGCGATACGGACCCGATATTTCGAGCGTACATGTCATACACGATATTTGAACCTTTAGAGAACTGGATTAAAACATAATCAGACGGAATGTTACTGCTTGTCCATCGTATCGTTTGGCTGGAACCGGCCTGCCACGTCTCTCCCCCATTCGGCGAAAGGACAGTGATGGTGGGTTTGACTGTATTTGAACCGATGGTAATCGGTCCATCGCTCATATCACCTCGGCAACCATACCGAAACACAAATTGGGGATACAAAGACGAGAGGGGGCAACCTACCTGAATAAAGTAATCTCCACCTTCAGAAATCTGACCTTTTTGAGGTACCCATGTTCGGATGCCAGTATTTGCCGCACCTTGGTCAATCGTCGAAACTACGCGGTATGAAGTGACTCCTGCGGTAACCGTTCTTTGCAAAAGCACAATCGAGACGGGAGCGCCCGCTATAAAAGCCTTGCTGCTCCATTTGATATCAACCGGTTGATTCAAAAGCAGATTTTCTCCTCCATTCGGAGCGATGACCGTAATGGTAGCTTCCGAAGACGCGACAGACGAGATGGTAAAAGGCGCATCACTTGCATCACTCACACAGCCAGCGTCAACACACTCGATAAATATCACATAGGTTCCCGAAGGTGTCTGGTAAAAACCCGTTTTAGGATTATAGAGATCTTGCGAGGAGAGCGATGACACGGACCACGAGAACGGCAAGTCGGACCGCGCACCGTCAAATAACTTCCGGCCCAAACGAGTGGGTGCGTCCAATAACCAGACATTTAAACGCTTATTGCTTGGAACATCTGACCACTTAATGCTCACAGCATCACCTTCTCTGTAATTTTCTCCCCCATTCGGCGAGAGAACGGTGATTGAGGATGAGACCGTTGGGGAGATGACATTGAAATAACTCACACCACAGGCGGGGTCGGCCTTTCCCCCATCACAAAGAGTAATCCGGTATCTACCATCCGGGATATTTGTGGCTTCAGGAGATAACGTTATTTTATTTTCTCCAACTGTAGCAGAATCTGACTTCGAATAATAATCTAAACCGTTGACACCGCTGATATGAATATTTAGGGGTTTAATATTGTAGTTTACTCGAAAACTAATTGTAATCTGGCTACCCCTAGCATACGATTCCCCGTTCGGTGAAAGGACGGTGATGGAGGGAAGTGGCTTTACCGGCTCCTTTGGACTACAGAGACTATTTAGCTTTGCGCGGGTAAGCGGGCCAATGTAGCCGGTTCCGCGAATGCCGTATTTTGCTTGAAGCTTCACCACCGCGGCGGCCACTTCTTCATCATAGGCATTGATATTGCTTGTAGATAAAAGACCTTCCTTAAGAAGAATTGCGCCGAGCGCATCCGCTTCGGCCTCTTTCATGCCGATACCGATTCCGAGGTCTCGAGTGAAGGTAAAACATACAGTCGGTGTAACAGGAGTTGACGTAGATGGCGTTCGTCCATTCAGCGAATCGTCCACGTTCTTGACGACAGACTCATCCACGCCAAAAGACCGCACGAGTGCGATAATCGCATTTATCTGGTCAGAGGTGAGCGCGGCTACCTGGCTAAAAGGGAGAGAGAAACCAGCTAAAACGAGTAATGAGAGGCTTACACCGGCTAATTTTTTTTTCATAGGCAAAAGGCTAATTAAAAGGCTAAAACCTTCCAGCTACCTTTGAAGTAGTACAAGGCGATTAGCCATATAATCACCTGTATGAACAGCACAAAAAACTACGGTCATGTAAGCCTTGAGGAACGCAAACACCTGGCGTATCTCTACAATAGAGAAGACCGGGGAACCTTGCGACA
>CALQZP010000031.1 GCA_943349725.1 Candidatus Nomurabacteria bacterium
TCCTATCCCTGCCGCAAAGCGGACAGGGTATTAGGCGAGGCAACAGGGCAAACTTTGTTGTATATGAGTCGGCTCCGCCGACACATCTTTGCATTTGCGGATTCATCCACGCGGCAAGCCGTCGTGGTACTCTCCGCAATTACAATAGAGGAGTCATAAGAAACTGACACCGATTTTGCGGAGGGAGGCGCGGAAGGAGCGGTGGGCAGGGAGGGTGCGGGCGACGAGGGACCAAAAAGCGCGGGAGTGATTCAGCTCGCCGAGGTGACAGAGTTCGTGGACGATAATATAGTCAGCGAGGTGCGGAGGAAGAAGCGCGATTTTATAGTTGAAGCTCAAATTACCCTTTCTGGAACAACTCCCCCACCGCGACCGTTGGTTGCGGATGGTAACCGAGTTCCATTTGAATCCATAGTGTTGGTTGAAGTGCGCCAGACGCTCGCGGGTGAGCGCGAGCGCGCGGTCTTTATGCTCGGCAAAATGTCTTTTGCCTCCGATTGGCTTGCCCTGAGCGCGTCGAAGGGGAAATTGGCTAAAGTAGCGAATCTTATCCAGCACCCAATCCGATTTTTGCCGGATAAACTTCTCAATGGCGCTGGTCAAGGTGGACGGCGAAGCCGACACGGTAAACACACCTCCACTTGCAACCGAGAGCCGAATGCCCCTCGCTCGCTTATGTACGCGAAGCGTGTACACTACTTTTTGCCCGTTCAGTTCAATCGTTTTCTGCATGCGCCCTATTCTAGCACTATCTCAATTCCTCCTTTCTTAAAGGAGGTACCGACTGTGTCCCGCCGGAGCCTTGTGCAAAGGGGGAGTCTGCGAGGCGGAGGATTTAAATCCCTCCCCCTGACGGGTACTCCCTTTAGGAAAGGGAGAATGACCAAACGTAGATAAAATACCTCCTCTGTCCATACTACATACTACATACTTCATATTTCATACTTCATCTCCCTCGTGCTAGACTGACCTTTACTATGCGCAAACCAACACCTTCCTCACAGAGAACAGCTCGGGCCTTCCCCACATCTTCCGCACCCACCCCCGCATTTCCTATGCGACTCAATAAGTATTTGGCATGGAAGAAATTTTCCACGCGCAAAGCCTCCGACGAAATCATTAAGAAAGGCCAAGTATTCATCAATAACAAAAAAGCAGAGGTGGGCATGATGGTACAGCAAAACGACGTCGTGGAAGTGAAGTTTCGCGGAAAGCCGACACCGTATTTCTACTACGCTTACAACAAACCAAAAGGTATCTCCACTCAAAAGGAAGATGGCGAGCAGGGAGAAAAGACCGGAAAGAAAGTAGTGACCTCATTTCCTAAGGGAATGTTCCCTATCGGCTCGCTTGAAAAAGAGGTGCACGGACTGATGATACTTACGAACGACGGTCGTATTACGCAGCGCCTTCTTTCCAGTGCCTATCCTGACGAAAAGGAGTATGTCGTCACCACCAAAAATAATCTCCGTGGAAGTCTCAAGGAAAAGATGGAAGCGGGGCCTATGATTGAGGGTGAGCAGACGAAGCCCTGCAAAGTGACCATTCTCAACGAGCGTGCTTTTGTCGTAACCATCACTGAAGAAAAGCGCCATGAGGTGCGCCGTATGTGCTCGGCACTTTTTCAAGAAGTACAGGAAATCCAACGTGTCCGTATTCTCAATATCAAACTCGGCGCGCTCGTCGCTGGCGCTCATCGCCCAATTGTGGGTGACGAGCTGAGTGAGTTTCTCGGCACGCTTCTCGCGTAATTTTCACTCACTCCCTCCCCCTCTGCCCATTTTAGTCTTATAGCTACTCTTTACTTGGGTAAAGAGTAGCTATTGGACACCGTGGTGGTCATGCTGCGCTACATGGTAACTCCTCACAAGATTGAGCGACGGCTTTACACCTCGCTCATTTCCCCCTCTGTACATCCCCGCGGATGCGGGGATCCAGAAGGAAATGTTGCAAATATGGCCTGGATTCCAGCATAGTCTACGACTACTTCGCTACTGCTACGTCGCTGGAATGACACCTACTCAACCTTGTGAGCAGATACGCGGCATGAACTTGACGCGCTTGCCATCTTCTTGTGGAGTGTCCGGGAAATTATGAGCCTCTCCCTACCACTCATCTACCTACGGGTTGATAGCAATCGTGTGGACTGATACCTATCTGGGCGCATTAGACGAAAGACATAGAGAATGATAGCGTTCCTGCAGAAACAGAAAGGAGTACATTCATTGAAAACCCAAGGAAAATCAAAGATTAAAGGCGCTCCCAACGGAACGATGTTGAACAGCTTTACCGAAATTTCAATATCCAGTCGGACATTCGGGGAATGGCTGACTATGGCTGATAACCTATCCTATAGTAAAGAAATCCGTTCTTTTGCTTTTGAGAAAGCCGAGAAGTTGGCATCTAGGCCAATTGAACTCCTTGAGCTTTACTTTGAGGCAGGTGTAGATGGTTTTGAGAGCAAGGAACGGAAAATCGTCGCGCGAATTAAGGCATCGAGTGCACCAGCTGAGGAGTGGCGTAAGTTTTTGCTGAGAACAAATCCGACGAAACTGTCTGCCTTTGTGGTTGAGGAGAAACTCGGGCGCGCACGACTGACTACTCTATACGCAAACGCTTTTGGAGACGACAAAGTATCACTCGGTGAACATCTTGGCGTTCCCAAAGTGTCGCACGGAAAAAAAGACTGACCGTATCGAACGGTTACGAAGCTTAGGGAATCCTTTCATCGGGATTCCTTTTTATTTTCATTGAGAAAGAGTCTCGCGAGGCGGAGCTCTTCAAAAGAAAATGAGTTGTCCAAAAGCTCTCGTGTAGGAGTCAGTTTCATCTCCTTCGTCTTGGCGAGAACTTTGTTAAATGCTCTTTTTATTTCGGCAAGACGGTCGGGGTCCGGAGAGAGGTGGGGTACGTCCTTGACCGGGTCAAGTGCTTTTGCCTCCACCAATTTTTCTAGATGACTGATGACCGTACCCACGGTTATCCCCCGCTCCTTCGCTATCTCTTGAAGTGAGAGTTTCTTAAGTGCGAGCGTTTTGGTAACGGCAAGCGTATCTACTTTTTCCTTCTTCGTATGCACCGGCTTCCCCACCCCGGGCTTTCCACCAATCGCGCGTATAAAATTGGTGTGAAGCTCCACGAGTTCATCTCCTGCAAGATCTCGAAACTTCTCCCGCGCGCTGTCTGAGGAAGCACGAAAACGTTTATCCTCGGCAAATACTTTTGGATGCACTTCAAGCGCTCGCGCATTGAGACCGGACAGCGAAAGACCTTTGAGTGTCCGTACGCGAGAAATCGCTACGTACCCTTGTCCGTACTCAAACGCGCTTCCGAGATCCATATGCGCGCTATCAAGCGACATTCCTTGACTCTTGTGCACGGTGATAGCCCACGCGAGACGAAGCGGAATTTGTTCCACTTGCGCGAGCACCTTTCCTCCGTCCTGAATGTTCCACTCCATCGGCTCGGCGACAATACTTCGCCCCGAGTCGATTCTGACAACAGGCGACCCCGTTTCTTTGTTGAACTCCGAGATGGTTCCTGTCGTTCCGTTCATAAATCTCCCCGCGGGGTCATTCTTCGTAAACATCACCCGCGCACCGAGTTTGAGCGAGAGCACTTCGGGCGAAAGACATCCACGCTTTAGCGCGAGCACGAGTGGGTCAGGACCGCTTCCCGTCATCACAAATACTTTTGGCTGACCCGAGAGTTTCGCCAGTTCTCCCGTATTGATGTGATCAACGTTCGCATTGTGCGAATAAAGCTGGGTAACGCCTGGCTCCGCCGTCTTTTTGTATCGGGTACGCAGTAGCACTTTGTGGCGTTCCGCCACCTCACCCTTACGCACCGCCGTCAAAAACTCAAGAAAAGTTTCGTCTTCCTGCCGATGTTGTTCGGAAAGGTAGCAGACGAGCGGGTCGGCTTTGCGCCACGAAGAAGACGAAAATGCAAAAATGGAACTCTTGTCCTGCACCGCTCGGTCGCCCGAATCAAAATCAAGACTGGGAAGGTCATCTGGCACCTCTTTTTCACTCCCCTGAGAACGACCCTCAAATGCGGACGAAACCGGTGGAAGTTGAAAGAAGTCGCCGACAAAGACGACCTGCAGTCCACCAAACGGAGCACTGCTTCGGCGTACTTCCCGACACACCGCGTCAGCCATCGCGAGGGTTTGCGCCGAAAGCATAGACACTTCATCAATAATAAGAACGTGCGCGCTCCCCACGCGCGAAACTACTTTGCGATTTCCGGCAATCGTATCAAGGTCATACGGAGTGAGCGTAGAGCGAATGCCAATCCCACACCACGAATGTATGGTCATTCCACCAATGTGTGTTGAGGCAATACCGGTTGACGCGGTGATGGCCGGCTCCACACCACAGGAATTGAGATACGCGACATACTCGTTTACGGTATGCGTCTTCCCACTCCCCGGCTCGCCGGTGAGGAATACGTTGGCTCCGGTTTTGAGAATGGTGAGGGCTTCGAACTGAGTCATTGGAGATGAATTATGAAGTAGGAATTATGAATTGGGAATTGGGAATTGGGAATATGGCACTAGGAAATATGAAACTGCGCCAACAATACACTACCTCACTTAAGAAGGGGCACTTATTTTCTACCAATCGGCTACGCGCACGTGCAGTTGTCTTCTGCCTGCTGGCATTTTCTGCACATCACACGCATCTTGGACTTCTCGCTACACGTGCGAAAGTGGTCCGGGTCGTACAAAACTGCCGTTTGCCCGCACGCGGGGCACTTAAAACCGTCGCCTTCACCGTGACAACGCGTGCAAAGGCTAGAGGAAGCATGCTTTACCACATCATGTTCTGGCATAGTTGAAACGTAAATAGTAAGGCTCAATTATACATCGCAAGACAGTAAAAGAATATAAATAGGACTTATGCATGTCGTGTCTTTCTGTCATCCGCCCGGATAAATCCATTCGGACGGGTTCCTGCGAAAGCAGGAATCCAGTGTTAAGCGTTTTCTGAAGCCATGGATTCCAGTTTTCACTGGAATGACATCGATAGTTGTAGGGTTCCAAGTGCGGTAATCTGTTTTCGGATACGGGAAATGCAAGAGGGAGTGTCGGTAAGAATATCTTCTTCTGTAAGGCGGATGACACGCCAACCGAGTGCTTTGAGTGCGGTATCTTTTTGTGTGTCTTTGAGTTTTTGGATCTTTCCCGAGTGAGCTTTGCGGTTGTCGCACTCAATGGCGATGTTACCTTTCGTGCAGAAAATAGCGAGGTCAAGACGGTAACTTTTATTTTTGAGGTGCACAACCCCCGCCCCCGAAGACTTCGGCACCCCCTTTGCTACGGGGGGTTTAACGGAAACCCGGTATTGTGAAGTGACGGGGATGCCGAGGTTTTTAAGAACGTTTTCAATAATCTGTTCCGTGGGAGCGACATGATACAACTCCAAAATATCTTTCGCTGAACGAAGCGTCTTTAGGTCGGTAAAGCCAAAGGACACACGGCGAGGAACAACATTTCTAATCGGCTGTTTCAGCTTTTCTATAGTACGAAATGTGCACTTGAGATAGTCATCGTACGCTCTTGCATGTGACAGCTCATGTGGAAAAAGCTCAATTCGTTTCTTTACTTCCCTTTTTGAAACGCGACCGTAATACACAATTCGTTTTCCGCTTTTCCCAAACCCTATGGGCTGATAAAACGCAATATGCGTAAACTCTCGCTTCGGAAGAAACGCACGTGGTATCCGGTACCACTTTTCTTCAAGGAGTATCCGCAGGTCGTTCCTTGATTTGAGTACGCCAACAAGGACGTTTTTCATAGAGTCGCCTACTACTTAAAAAGCGCGAAGAATTTCATGGGGTCAATGGAAACACCGCTTAGACGAATGGAGAGGTGGAGATGTGGGCTTTCAGCGTATCCAGTATCTCCCGAAAAACCAATAGGGTCTCCTTTGATAACTTTCTGTCCCTCCTTCACCGAAAGCTTTGAAAGGTGCATTGAAAGACTAACCACTCCCCCGCCATGGTCAATTGCAACCGTTTTTCCGTACACCGTAAAATCACGCGCGAGACGAACGACACCACTGTTGATTGCTTTCACCTCCGTCCCGAGTGGAGCTCGGAAATCGGTCCCCTTATGCGGAATGGAATACGAGCCGGTTTCGCGCGAGTAGCCGTAGGCATCGGTGACGAAGATACTTTCAAGCGAAGCGGAAAACGCTTCGGTAAAGAGCGCAGGGTCGGTCATCTTCACCCGTGCAAGTACACCGTTTTCTTTTGAAAGTACCGTCACCAGATTCTCCTGTGCAACCTTGGTATTACCACCGAGCTTTGTGGGAATACCGAGTGGCGCCGTTATTTTTTTGCGAGATTGCACCGAGATACTTTTCTCTACATGGTCAAGGTCAAGGGTGACGAGCTTTAGCGTATGTTTTCCCGACCTTGCTGCGAGATCAACACCGATAAGTGCCGTCGGTTTTCCTCCATAGAGAAAAACCGGAATCTGTTTGCCGTCAAAGGTAAGCTTCTTGACGTCACGAATATCGATTCCTTTCACAACCACCATAAACGGCTCGCCCTGCACCACCGTCTCGGGGGTCACGAGAAGCTCGCCTCCATGCGCGAGCGCGGTTGGAGCATAGAAAACTCCCGCGAGAAACACGATGAATAGATAGACTCTCATAGCACCAAGTATACGGCACAATTCTTTACGACGCATGCACTTTCAACAGCTCGGCAAATTTTTCCTGCACCTTCTGGAGTTTTGGATTAATGACGAGTTCGCAGTAGGGATTATCTGGATGCGTGGCAAAGTAATCTTTGTGATAATTTTCGGCTTCGTAAAAGGTGGTGAGTGGCGCAAGTTCGGTCACGACTGTTTTGCCCTCTTTGCTTGAGGTGTTGAGCTCATTGATAAAATCTTCCGCTGTTTTCTTCTGCTCGGGCGTGGTGTAGAAAATGACCGAACGGTATTGTGTACCCACGTCATTCCCCTGACGGTTAAGTGTCGTTGGGTCATGCGAAGCAAAAAGTACCGTAAGTAAATCTTGAAGACGAATTTGAGTTGGGTCAAACTCAATTCGAATAACTTCGGCATGTCCGGTCTTTCCGCCAGAAACTTGTTCGTACGTGGGGTTCTCTATCCCGCCACCCGCATATCCGGGCAGCACCGACGAGACCCCGCGGAGCATTTTAAACACCGCCTCGGTGCACCAAAAACATCCGCCTCCAAAAACCGCTATTTCAGTTTTCATTTTTATAGTATCCCATTAACCTACGAATCCTACAAAACTATTCACGTTCAATATCTAGCGTAGGCTCGCGACCACCCTTACACTTCACCGTCATATTGTTGATTCCATTCTTTTCAAATTCTTTAAGATACATCTGGACCCTCTTCCCCATCGCGTCTAAAAACATATCAGATGGTAATTCCTGTTCCGAAAGCCCAGTTTTTTCTTCAATTTCCTTTCTGACATCTCTCTGTGCCAATATATGTGCTAAATGGTGCCACATTTCCCCTTGTGTATACTGAAAAAGAGACTGGAACACTTCGTCATTCACTTCATCAAACCAACCCATTTGGTCCATTTTTACTTTTTCAAATCCGAACTTCTTCCCTTGCTCCATCACATAATCACCAAGTCCCGTTGGGTCTACAGAGGGCACGGTAGCTGATTGCTTGACGAGTGCGTATGCACCAATTGCCCGAAGCAACTCTTTATATTGCTCTCTCGTAAACAAAATCGGCTGAAGCGCGAAGTTGTCATCTTCTTTTTCGGGTCTAGTTTGCATATTCCTCCTTTAGTTCTCTAAGGCGATTTCTAATTTGTTGTTGAATTCCCATGGCTCAAGTGTATCAATTCACGAGATTCTGACAAATCACCGTGAACGTATGCCGTTTAGAATATTCATTCACGGTCTTTTATAAGATAGTAGACTTGTATCACAACGTGAGCAGGCTCATTTTCGTGGAAAAGTGACCGTAGAGCGAAAATCTGCTATGCTTCGCACCCGCAAACGCCTATGAAGAAAGCCTTACAATTCAAGCGGGAATTGCAGAACGCCCTCCGTGTCGGGTGGTTTTTGGCGGTGCGCTCATTGCGTCGTTCCAGCAAATGGACGACCACGCTCATCATCTTCATTATGATTTTGACCTTCCTGAACCTCGTGGTGGTTTCGGGACTCCTGCTCGGTCTCATCAGCGGTTCATTTGTCGCCTTTCGGGAGGGCTACTCGGGAGAGGTGATTGTCACTTCGGCGGCACAACGAAGCTATATTGAAAATTCACAAAATCTTATTGCCTTCCTCACCCACCATCCGAAGGTGGAGGATATGTCGGTACGGTATGGCGTCTCCGCGCAAATCCTCGGCACCCTGACGGACCTTCCGGGAAAAAATGAACGAGCAAATCAGATTGGCATTCGGCTCATCGGCATTGACCCTGTTGCGGAGGAACGACTTACTCGCTTCTCACGATTCATCATGCAGGGCGAAACGTTACGTGAAAATGAGGAGGGCTATCTCCTTATCGGAGCAAATATGATTAAAAAATATTCTGCGTTTGCGGATGCGAACATCCCTGGACTTGACCTCCTCACGAACATTGATATCGGTGACCGTGTTCGCGTCAGCCTTTCCAGCACAGACGGCGCCATCAGAAAAGATTTCATCATCAAGGGTATCGTGAAAAGCAAAGTGGACGAAATCTCCACACGGGCGTTTATTACCGACAAGGAACTTCGTCGTCTCATTCCCGTCAATAAAAACGAGGTGCAGGAAATCGCTATCCGGACGGATGAAGCCTACGCGCCCGCACTCGTTCAAGAAATAAAAGACTTTATGGGAAATTACGCGGCCCGCGTCCAGACGAGCGGTGAAGCTATTCCCTCGTTCCTCCGCCAGGTTGAAACCACTATGGGACTCTTGGGTAACGCACTCTCTTCCTTCGCGCTCATTGTCGCGTCCATCACGATATTTATTGTTGTCTTTATCAACGCCGTCACGAAGCGCAAGTTTATCGGCATTATGAAAGGTATCGGGGTTTCCCCTCTCGCGATTGAATGCTCTTATATCTTTCAGGCAATGTTCTACGGCATCGTGGGTTCAGCCGTTGGCCTCCTTCTCACCTTCGCAGTGCTGAAGCCCTTTTTTGACGCGCACCCGATTAACTTCCCCTTCTCCGACGGCATCCTCGTCGCCACACCGGAAAGCGCACTGCTTCGCGTCGTCATTCTTCTCGTCGTCACCTTCCTCGCGGGTTACATCCCGGCGAAGATTATTGTGAGGAGAAATACGTTGGATGCGATATTGGGGAGGTGAGAATATAGACAAATAGACAGTAGAAGGTAGAAGGTAGTAAGTAGAAATCCTCCGTCCTCGGAGACTCGGACACCTCCTTTAAGAAAGGAGGAATAAGAAAAAAATTATGATAAAAACTGAGAAATTAATAAAAAGCTACGGAAAAGGAGACCTAGAACTTACGGTCCTAAAGAACCTTTCGGTTGAAATCGGAAAGGGTGAATTTGTCGCGATTATCGGTCCTTCCGGTGCGGGTAAATCAACACTCCTCTATCAGCTCTCGCTTCTTGATATGCCGACCTCGGGCAGTGTGTCTATCAACGGCAAAAATATGTCATCTCTTCCCGAAAAAGAGAAAACGCACTTCAGGCTTCGCGAGCTCGGATATGTCTTTCAGGATTACGCGCTGCTTCCCGAACTTACCGCGGTTGAAAACGTAGCGCTTCCCATTTTGATGCAGGGTGTTTCAAAGAAAGATGCGCTCAGGCAAGCCGAAGAAGCGCTCGCCCGCCTTAGCCTTACGGATAAAAAGCATAATCTTCCGAGTCAGCTTTCTGGCGGACAGCAACAGCGTGTCTCTATCGCGCGAGCCATTGCGCACAAACCACATATTCTCTTTGCGGACGAGCCGACAGCGAACCTTGACTCGGTCTCTGCCGAGCCGGTTATGCAGGCCTTCGCCGACCTCCACCATGAGGGGCAAACCATCATTATGGTCACACACGAAACGGAGTACGCCAGCAAAGCCGGACGCGTCATCTCACTCAAAGATGGCGTAGTCGTTAGTGATATGAAGACGGCGTAGTCTTGCCCTTCCGCTACCTATTCTTCCCCTCTTTCCATACCTTCAAGTCAGACGTGTTATCACGCACCTGACTTTAAGTTTCTAACGAGTTTCAGCTTTCTGGCTCGGGGCCACTTTTTTATCTCCGCTTCACGCTTTGACGCCGAGGATCTGTGCGGATGCGTCTCGGCGTAAACGACTTTTAGCGCTCCTTTTGCTCGAGTATAGTTCGCACCCTTCCCTGCTTTGTGTTCCGCAAACCGACGCGCTACATCGGTCGTGATGCCCGTATAAAGTGATCCATCTTTACAGCGAAGAAGGTACACGAAGTACACACCGGAGCGGTTAGCGTTGGAGTTGTTCTTTTTCACCATAGTAGGTAAAGAGCGCCTGTATACCAGAAAGGTTTTGGTTCCATTCAATCGCCTCGTGTGTGGAAAGTTCCACGGTAATCGCGGGAATGCCGATAGAGGCGAGCCACCCTTCGGCGTCTCCGGTAACCGCATAGGCGCCAAACGCTTTGACGGACGGGTACCCCGACGCTTTCGCGTACACGCTCATAAGCGTAAGTGTCTCCGGAAGAATTCCTTTCTCGCACTCGGATGCATACACGGCGTTTGCCTGACTATGCCAGAAAATAACGGCTGATGGAGTATCTTTGGCGATGAAATTCTTAATCGCCTCTGTTTCCGGTTCGGAGAATGGCGCGGAGCCGGCGCTTACGGTCTTTGATTTCCAGATGCCTTCCGGTTTCCACTTACAATCAAAGTTTCGGTTGAGGTCAACTTTGTGCGCGTTGAAACGCCCAGAAGCAAGTGTTTCCGTGTCGCTTGAGACATCCGTAAGATTAAAACGGCCAACTTTTCCGGTGACCTTAAACACGCCATCGGGATTGAGGGATGGAATCACCGTGATGGACAGTTCGGCGGGAACAGCCTCGGGGTGTACCTCTAGAAAATCGAGAAACTGGTACGCGAGGAGGACGCTGTTCCACTCATACCCGCCGTGCATACCACCCACAAAAAGAAGATGTGTTTTTCCGCTACCAAAGGTATACGCATCCAAACTGCGCCCCTCCACGGACACGCCGATGCTCTCGTGTATCGCTTCGCCCACTTTAGGTGTTTCAATCGCCGGTATCGGTTTCTCTGGAGTTCGTGAAAATCCTAAAAAAGTCACCGTTCCAACACAAAGCAGCGCAAACACAACAACGGCTATAACAACCTGCTTACTTCTGAAAAATTGCATGTGAAAGATTGTTGTGTCTCTTCTACTTTTTTCTGATGTCCTCTGTCTACCGTCTACCGTCTAATGTCTAATGTCTAATCGTCTACTGTCTATTTCGAGTAGTACTTGAGTACCGCTTCTATACCCTTCTGATTTTTAGTCCACTCGGTATCGGTGTGGTTCGTGAGAAGCACGCTGATGGCGGTAATGTTGTTCTTGGCGAGCCAGTTCACCATATCGCCGGTTGTTTCGTAAAAGTCAAAACTCTCGTTTGCGGGGTATCCGGAAGCGTCCGCAAATAGCTTGGTGATTGTTTTGGTCTGCGCGGACACGCCGTTGTGACAGTTGGATGAGAAGACACCCCCTGCTGCGCTGTACCAAGCAATCACCGCGGTTGGCTTATTCGCTTCCACATACTGTTTGATAGCCTGACTCTCCGGCTCAGAAAAAGCGCTCGTTCCCCCACTGACGGTCTTCGTTTGCCACACGCCCTTCGCCTGCCAATCACAATCAAAGTTGCGGTTGAGGTCTACCGTGTTTCCGTTAAAGCGACCGGATACTACCACCTCGTCTGATTTTGAAACATCGGCCGAAGTAAACTTCCCGGTCGTACCGACTACTTTCTTGAGACCATCGGGATTCAAGACCGGAATAACCGTCACCTTCACATTTTTCGGAACGACAGTGGGATTTGTCTTGAGATAGTCCATGAGCTCGTAGGCAACGAGTGCGGTGTTCCATTCGTACCCACCGTGAATACCACCGACGAAAAGTAATTCACTGGTACCTTCGCCAAAGTGGTATGCAGTGATTGCATTGCCTCCAACGGACGTACCTACCACCGTCTCGGCTTTGTTCACCGGCGCGACCTCCTTTGGTGTAAACGCGACCACATCGGTCGTAACCACTGTCTTTTTATCTGTATCAGCACCTGAAGAGCCTATAGTAAGGAAATACATCCCTAAACCGACAAGCACAAGAACCACTACTATGAGTACGGGTTTTTTCATATCTTTGATTTTAGCACAAAGAAATGATAG
>CALQZP010000032.1 GCA_943349725.1 Candidatus Nomurabacteria bacterium
AATGAGACCGATGCAAGAAGCATCGGGCGACTATATTTTTGTAGGATGCCGTTTTTCCTAAAACGGCGCCACAAACAGACTAGCGGTCTTCTGCTATACTGTAGCGAATGAAAAAGAAAAAGATTTTTGTGCTTGTGGGACATCCTGACAGCAGGAGCCTTAGTTCGGAGCTTGCGACGAGCTACGCCTATGGAGCCGAAGAAGTGGGGCATGAAATAAGGCGGACGAATCTAGGTGAACTTTCTTTTGACCCCATTTTACATCTGGGCTACAAAGAAATTCAGCCGCTTGAGCCTGACCTTCTGAAATTACAGGAGGACATAAGGTGGGCCGACCATTTTGTCATTGTGTATCCAGCGTGGTGGTCTACAATGCCAGCTCTTCTCAAGGGAATGTTTGACCGAATGTGGCTACCAGGCTTTGCTTATCAGTTTTACAAGAAAGGACCGTTTAAGGATCTACTATGGGTGCGTTTTATGAAGGGAAAAACCGCAAGAATTTTTGTAGTTTCCGATTCTCCCCCGATACTCGCTCGTCTCATTTTTGGTGACACTACAAACGAAATTCGAAGAGGGATTTTATGGTTTTCAGGCTTCTGCGTTAGGGTCAAGAAAATCGGTCCGGTTAAATTTATGACGCCACTCAAAGTAGAGAAATGGGAGAAAAGGTTTCGTAAGTGGGGAGCGAGAGCTTGGTAGAAAATCCGAGGCCAAGCCGTGGCGACGTGGTACTGTGGATAATTCGCAAGCGCACATTTAGAAATGGGTCTATACTGTAGACACTCTTTTTTATACATAACCCTTTAACCACTATGTCACGAAACCTCGTTTCATTTTTGTTTGCGCTTTTATTGTCGGCGGGAATTGCATCGTGCGAAGCCGAGCTCGCTTTTGCACAAGAGACGGGAACAATGCCTCCGCCACAAACCTCTTTTGAGGGTACCGACTCGCGAGTGATGCTACCACCTCCCCATTATCAGGGGGGGAATCTTGAATCACAACGAATGATGCCTCCACCGTCAGAAAACGGTGGTGACTTTAGGCAACCCGAAATGATGGGGCAACCACCGCAACAAACGGGAACAGCGCGCTATGATGGGAATTACCAAAATCGTTATCAGCAAGGAGGACAGATGCGCCCTACAAATCAACCGCCATCAAGTGAAGGCAAACAGGGTACAACCGTCGGACAGAGGCCTTTGGGTGAGCAAAAAAATATGAGACCACCACAGGGACAAACCGATTTTGGTGGACAAGCCGGAGACCGCAATCAACAGAGTTTTGGCGCCCAAAAGGGTAGCGAGGATGAGAATTCAGGAATGGGTGGCCAGAGTGATGAGAAAATGGCGGAACAGCAGAAGAAAATGCAAACACAGCAACTTGCCCAAATGAAGCGGGGGATGGTCTCTGGTATTGAGCAAGGACTCAAGCAAATAAAGAGGCAGGTAGAGGTACTATCCAAAAAGGGTATTACGATTCCTTCGGAGGTGGCGCCGCTTGTCACCGAGCTGTCGAGTGCGCTTCAGACAGTAAAGTCGGCGACCGAGCTTACCGATGACGTGGAATCCGCGTTTGAGGTGCTTCAGGAAAAAGGACAGGACCTTCGGGAAATCGGGCAAAAACTAGGAACGCTTGACCAGATGTCGCAGATGACCAAACAGGTTGAAAAAGAATTTGCCAAAATGGATAAGGAAGTTTCGAAAGCAAGGAAAAGTAAAGAGGCCGTGCAGTATCCGGATGTCATCAGCAAGATTGAGAGTCAGCTCGCGTCCCTGAAAACAGCGTGGGAAGAAACTAAGACCTCACTCACCTCCGGCGATAGTGAGCCAGGTGACGTTCAGGAGGCAATGGAGGAGATATTTTCCGATATTAGAGAGGTACGGCAGAGTCTGGGAATGTTGAAGCAACTCGGCTCTGTTTCCAAGATGATTGCAAGCGCAGGAAAGGAGCTGACCAAATTTGAAAAAGAAGTTGCTCGCCAGAAGAAGGCAGGGAAGGATGTCGGTGAACTTGCCTCACTACTTTCCAAAGCGAAGGGGAAACTTACTGAAATTACCGTACTTTCCAAACAGTCTGGTTTTGACCCCGAAGACCTATTTGACGGCATGCAGGAGCTTGAGCATATCCGAAGTGAAATGTTGCAGGAACTTGATAACGTAAGCGGGAAGAGTGACAGCGAGAAGCTTGGTGCGTCAGTGATGCGAGCTTTGCAATCTAAACGCTAGAGTAGGTTAGAATGTTCCGCACTATAAAACCCCGCGTAATGCGGGGTTTTAGTTTACACACACAAGGGAAAAGAAACGGTAACCCTCCACCCCCTCTCATTCTCCCTTTCCTAAAGGGAGTGGCCGTAGGCCGAGGGATTTTGAAAATCCTCCGCCTCAAAGATTCGGCACCTTTTTTAGGAAAGGAGGAATAAGAAGGAGCAGATTTTAGTTTCGTAATTACCGCTCATACGCTATACTGTGGCACATGTCACTTTCAATCGGTATTGTCGGGCTTCCGAACGTGGGAAAATCCACGCTTTTTAACGCGCTCACGAAAAAGAGCGTGCTTGCCGCAAACTACCCGTTCGCCACGATTGACCCGAGTGTTGGTGTGGTTGTGGTACCGGATGAACGCATGGGGAAGCTTTCCTCGTTCAGTCATTCAAAAAAAACCGTTCCCGCCTCTGTTGAATTTGTTGATATTGCGGGACTGGTGAAAGGGGCTTCGGAAGGTGAGGGTCTTGGTAACCAATTTTTGACCAACATCCGTGAGACTGACGCGATTGCAGAGGTGGTTCGCATATTTTCCGCCGGAGGCGGATCCGCCTCCGGCGGAGAGGACATCATTCATGTCTATGGTGACATTGACCCTATGCGCGATATTGAAGTCATTAACCTTGAGCTCATCCTTGCGGACCTCCAGACCGTTTCAAAGCGCATCACTTCCATCAAATCCGACATTAAGAAGGGCGTCAAAAGCGCGGCCATCGAGAATGAAGCGCTTTTGCGTCTTGAGAAGGCGCTTCAAGAGGGAAAGCTGGCGAATTCTGTGACACTGAACGAATTCGAGCAGCCGCTCATCAAACATTTGCACCTGCTCACTACGAAGCCCATTCTCTACGTGCTCAACAAAAAAGGTGGGGGAAAGAACCTGGATGAGAAATCCTCCGTCCTCGCAGACTCGGACACCTCCTTTTCTAAAGGAGGAATGGAGCCAGCTGATGAGCGGTGGGAGAAGCTGATGCAGTTTATGAAGGATACAAAATCTAGCTACGTTGTTGTGGATGCCAAAATTGAGGAGGATCTCAAAGAAATGGTCGGGGAAGAGAAGGAAATGTTTCGCAAAGAATTAGGAGGGAAGGACGACGGAATCGATAATCTGATTAAAGCGGGCTACGACATGCTCGGCCTGATTACCTACTTCACCACAGGAGAAGACGAAACGCGTGGGTGGGTTATTCAAAAAGGATGGACGGCTCCGCTTGCCGGAACTGCAATTCATACCGATTTTAAAGACAAATTCGTACGCGCTGAAGTGATTGAATGGGATAAACTGATCGCGATTGGGTCCTACGGCGCTGCCCGCGAAAAGGGTTTGCTTCGAACGGAAGGGAAGGAATATATAGTCAAGGACGGCGACGTGATTGAGTTTAAGATATAAATTGCGCAAGGCCATATTTCTGCCGTCAATGTGCACTAGCGTCGTCGTCTTGTCAGGAGTCTTGAGCGGGCGTATACTTTTTGTAGCTTTTTATGAAGACACACAAGCATTCCTATGGGCGAAAGCTCAAGATAACGCCCAGTGTCGTTTTTACACTTCTCATTTTATCCGCTTTCCTGTGGATTTTGGCGGACGGACTGAGCGCGTTTAAATAACACATCACCTTTTGGTTTCAAGCGACTCTCGGATTTCCCGGGGGTCGCTCTTTATTCGTGTAAAAACATCACCTGTAGGTAAATCAGAAAGTACGACGATGCGGACAGAAATAACATTTGAGAGAATCTAGAAATGTTGTATAGTATGCGCTATGCATCCGTACGACCACAAAAGAGTTGAGAAGAAATGGCAGAAGGTGTGGACGACCACCAAGCTCTACCGTACCAGTGACACGTTACCTGTTACGAGTGACAAGTGTTACGTCTTGGATATGTTCCCGTACCCGTCGGGGGACGGGCTTCATGTCGGGCACCCCAAGGGGTATATCGCGACCGATGTCTATTCACGCCTGAAAAAAATGCGGGGACATACCATTTTGCACCCGATGGGGTGGGACGCTTTCGGTTTGCCCGCGGAGAATTATGCAATCAAGAACAAGATACATCCGGAGGTTGCGGTCAAGAAGAATATTAAGCGATTTAAGGAACAGCTCGGCCTCCTCGGCTTTAACTACGATTGGGAACGCGAGATAAATACCACCGACCCCGCGTACTACAAATGGACGCAGTGGATGTTCCTCCAGATGTTCCACATAGGACTCGCGTTTCAATCAAACGAGCCAATCAATTGGTGCCCATCCTGTAAAACAGGCCTCGCAAACGAAGACCTTGAAGACGGCGCGTGCGAGCGCTGCGGTTCTGTCGTAGAGAAAAAAGCTATCCCCCAATGGGTGCTCCGCATTACCGATTACGCCGACCGGCTTCTTTTAGGCCTAGATACACTGGACTGGCCGGAGTACATCAAGGAAAGCCAGCGAAATTGGATAGGAAGGTCGGAGGGAGCGGAAATTAAGTTTAAAGTTAAAAGTTTAAAGTTAAAAGTTGAAGAGGAGATAAAGGTGTTTACGACGCGAGCGGACACGCTTTTTGGCGCGACGTATTTGGTGGTGGCACCGGAACACCCTATACTGAAAAAGCTCGAAGCGCTAAGCTCTAATTTCGAAGAGGTTAAAGGTTACCAAAACCAAACAAGGCAGAAGACGGAGATTGAGAGAACGGCGGAGGGGAAAGAGAAGACAGGTGTTGAGCTTAAGGGTATCAAGGCTATCAATCCGGCAAATAAGGAAGAAATTCCCGTCTGGGTTGCCGAATATGTACTTGCCGATTATGGTACGGGGGCGATTATGGCGGTTCCTGCGCACGATGAGCGCGATTTTCAGTTTGCAAAGAAATATAAGCTCCGAGTCCGAGAAGTTGTCGCAAGGAACATTGGCGAGTATACCCAGTATTTGGAACAGCAAACGATAGCGCGTGAGATGGACCTTTCAAAGTTGGTGTCAGTCTATGAGATACCTCCATTCACGGGTACTGGGCAAGCCATGTGGTCCGGGCAATTTGATGGACTTTCGAGCGAAGAGGCAAAGAAAAAAATTACCGAATTTGTCGGAGGAAAAACCCTTACAAAATATAAACTTCGTGACTGGGTATTCTCTCGCCAGCGGTATTGGGGAGAGCCGATTCCGCTCATACATTGTCCGAAGTGTGGAGTGGTGCCGGTGCCGGAAAAGGATTTGCCGGTCAAATTGCCGAAAGTGGAATCGTACGAGCCTACTGGGACAGGAGAGTCACCCCTTGCGAAAATTGATAAGTGGGTGAATGTGAAGTGTCCTAAGTGTTCGGGTCCCGCAAAGCGTGAGACAAACACGATGCCTCAATGGGCAGGTTCGTGCTGGTACTACATCGCGTATTGCTTGCGCGAAAATCTCAAATCACAAAAACCAAACTCCAAACAATTTTCAAATCTCAATTCCCAAAAATCAAAACGAATTCTTAAGAAATGGCTTCCTGTGGATATGTATGTGGGAGGCGCGGAGCACGCGACACGGCACTTAATTTATGCGAGATTTTGGCATAAATTTTTGTTTGATATCGGTGTCGTGGAAACCGAAGAGCCATTTCAGAAATTACAAAATGTCGGTCTTATTCTTGCTTCCGATGGGCGCAAAATGAGCAAGCGGTTCGGTAATGTGGTTAACCCCGATGAAATCGTGGAGCGTTTTGGTGCTGACTCGCTTCGTGTCTATGAAATGTTTATGGGTCCCTTCAATCAGGCGGTCGCGTGGAACTCCGATAGTCTTGTTGGCTCACGCCGTTTTCTTGAGCGAGTGTGGAAACTCCGCGAGAGGGCTGTAAAAAGGGGAGCACCGGAGCTAAGCATTACGCTTTCTGCTCTCATGCACCAAACCATAAAAAAAGTGGGGGATGATATTGAGGGATTTCGATTCAACACGGCAATCAGTTCGCTGATGATTTTACTCAACGCGTTTGAAGGTGAGCAGCTCATTTCGACCAACACCTACGAGACGCTCGTGACGCTCGTATCCCCGTTCGCTCCACACCTTTCCGAAGAGCTGTGGGAGCATCTCGGCCACAAGAAAAGTATTTATAAAGAGTCGTGGCCTACCTATGATGAGCGCATAGCCCTGTCTGCGCCGATTACCATCACCGTGCAAGTGAGTGGTAAAACAAGAGGAAGCTTTTCAACTACCCGTGGAAAGTCAAAAGAGGAGGTTAAGGAAATGGCGCTTGCTCTACCAGCCGTAGAGAAGTGGGTCACAGGAAAGGTGATAAAAACGGTCATTGTCGTTCCGGATCGCCTCATTAATATAGTTGTGTTATAATCCCGAATAGTGCACATACGAGAGCCAAAAAAACTTCACCTTTTTGCTTCTGAAACTGCTTCTTTTAACTTTCCACAAGAAAGACTTTACATATGCCATCCTGCGTGTTAGTGTTACTGCACTACACAGAGCGTAGAAGTCCGAGATATATAGTTTTAGCTACGGAATAGGTTTATCAGTAACAAGTTTGAGCGACGCACACCTCGCTCATGTAAGAAAAGAGGCTATGACAAAAACAGCAACCACATCTTCTCCAATAACCTTTAAGCCGAAACAGATCGTTAAGCGTTTGCTTACCGCATTACCTGAACGAGCGCGCGATGTGCTTATTAGCCGTTATGGGCTTGGTGAATCTCCAAAGAAGATGACTCTTGAAGCCATCGGCAAACGCTATGGTGTGACTCGCGAGCGTGTTAGGCAGATTGAGAACTACGCACTTATGAGCATTCGAAAGGCGCCAGTCTACCAAAAAGAAGCACCGGTTTTTAGTGAAATAGAGCAGTTCATTCACGGTCTGGGAGGGGTGATTGCCGAAGAGGAGTTACTTGCCCACATCTCGTCCGACAAGGGAACCCAAAATTGTGCTCATTTTTTACTTGTTGTTGGCGAAGCATTTAAGCGTGAAAAGGAGGATGACCAGTTCAAGCATCGCTGGTATATCGATGAATCACTTTCCGGCAAAGTACACGGAGCGTTGCGAAAGCTGTACAATAATTTAAATGATAACGACCTTATTACCGAGCTCGATGTTATCGCTCAGTTTTTAACCCACGTTGAGAATATCTCTGACCACCTTAAAGACGAGAAGGTAGTTAAGCGATGGCTCAATCTCTCAAAGGTTATCGCGAAAAATTCTCTCGGGGAATGGGGACTAATTTCTTCACCGAACATTCGAGCAAAAGGTATGCGTGATTACGCCTTTTTGGTACTTAGGAAGCACGGTTCGCCTATTCATTTTCGGGAGGTGGCCAAATCAATCGAAAAACTTTTTGGTCGCAAAGCACACGTAGCCACTACACATAACGAGCTTATCAAGGACGCACGGTTCGTACTTGTAGGCCGAGGCCTCTATGCGCTGGCCGAATGGGGATATATGAGTGGTGTCGTGAAAGACGTCATCAGAAAGATTCTTGAGGCGAGTGGGCCACTTACAAAGGAAGAAATTGTCGCCAAAGTTCTTAAGGAGCGCTACGTGAAGGAAAACACCATTCTGGTCAATCTTCAAAATCCAAAGCACTTTAAGAAAGATAGAGAGGGACGATATTCTACCGTATAAACTCAAGCTGAAGGGCCCCGCGCACTGCGGGGTTTTTCTTTTTTCGTGAGAGCTTGGTATACTTGTAGAACATAACGAAGCGATAGCGAAGTATATGTTCGTAACCCCGTGCAGTAAAATCCTTTCAGGATTTATTTCGCTAAAGCGAAATACTGCACAGGGTGATGATTTTTATAGTCGCTTCGCACCACAGGAGTACTTCCAATTTCTTTATGTTCATAAGAAATTTAGGTCGCTCCTTAAAAATCAATCATGGCTCACAAACATTCTTTCGGACACCAGGTCAAACACGCCGTCCTCGAGCTCATCGAGATAGCAGGAGAGCTCGCTCATGAGCTTTTTGTGATACCGCATGACAAGCATCACCGCGGTCCGTGGTACTGGTTTTGTGGTTCGCTTCTTTTGGGTATTGGGGTAGCTTGGTACATTTTTTCAAAGCACATTCCGGTGCCAATCCTACCTCTTCTTCGTGAGGTGGGTTTATTCATTTACCTTTTATATCCGATATGGCTCCCGCTCCTACTCTTTAAGATTTACCTTGAGCTTTGGCTAAAGTACATCAGGCTTGACTATGTAAGAAAAGCGGGCGAAGTCCTCCTTGAAATCCGCATACCAAAACTCATTGAAAAACCCATCCGGGCCATGGAACTTTTCTTTATGGCAATGTACGAGACCGGTGCGGTTGAACGCAACGAAACCTATTGGGAGGGGAAAGTTCGCCCATGGTTTTCCTATGAAATAGCCTCATTTGGTGGAGACGTCCATTTTTATGTGTGGACTTGGCTGAAATATCGAGGTGTTCTCGAGGCACAACTCTACGCCCAATATCCAAATATTGAGGTGGTAGAAGTGGAGGACTATACCAAGAAAAAAGTCTACAACCCGCCTCAGAATTTTATGTGGGGAACGCACTTTACACTTCAAAAGCCCGACGTCTATCCGATTATGACCTATATTGATTACGGTTTAGACAAGGAAACCGAGGAGGAATTTAAGGTTGACCCACTCTCTTCGTTACTCGAGTATCTTGGTACCATGAAGAAAGGAGAGGAGGTTTGGATTCAAATAGGCGTGCAAGCCTACAAGAGGCGCGGAATCACCGAGGGCCAGCTATTCAAGGACAAAGATTGGATTGCGCAAGGGCAGGCCGAAGTAAATAAAATAATGAAGCGCGATTCGCACACGAAGAGCTCGCGTTCACAGACCTCAACAGGATTTCCGATTGTCCCGACCCTTACTGACGGTGAGAAGAAGCAAATTGAAGCCATTGAGCGAAGTCTCGAGAAACGTGCATTCTGGACGACCATACGACTCTGCTACTTTGCAGAGCCGGAAGTGTATCATCTACGCTCACCCAGCGTTTCGGGACTTCTTGGAACGTTCCGAAAGCCATTCAATAGTAACCTTCTCAACGGATTCAAACTTGGCTGGTATACCGACATAGCCGACCCGACGAAGGACATCTTTTTCCTCTTCGGACTCAAGAATTGGGCAATGAATATTTGGATACCTAAATATGCAAAGATTTTTATTGACGCATTCCGTCGTCGTTCCTTCTTCTACGCGCCGTACCGAAATTGGCAAACCAAGGCCTATATTCTTACCGCGGAGGAACTCGCAACCATCTTCCACATTCCCGGTCAAGTCATCACGACACCTACCTTTGAGCGCATTCCGTCTAAACGCGTGGAGCCACCGGCCAACCTGCCGGTTTAATATGGACGCGCAATCGGTGTCATTCCAGTGAAAACTGGAATCCAGAGCTCTATCAAGTTACATTAGCTCTCGCAAAGAACGAAGTATTCCATGCCCAACTCCGACCAACCTGCAAGCGTTGACTCCGCACTTGATTTACTCCTTGCTCCTTCCACGGAAGGTCGTAGGTCGGAGTCGGGGCCAGGGCATCCCATTTTTCGGGCATTTAGAACTGGACTGATTATTTTCCTTGCGGTTTTATTGGTCACGCACGTCTCTTTTTGGCGAGCTCCTTCGGATTTTCCCGTAGGGAGTTCAGTTTCCATTGCGAAGGGGGCCACCATAAGCAGTGCATCACTCCTGCTTGCCGAAAAACATATCGTGCGCTCTCCATTTTGGTTCAAGGTGTGGAGTGTTCTTCTGGGCGAGGGTACTGGAGTAAAAGCTGGTGAGTACAACCTTTCCGAAGCACTACCCGTGTTTAGTGTGGCGCATAATTTTACCGCGGGCATTCAAAACCTCGCTACGGTAAACGTAACGGTTCCGGAAGGACTAAACAACAGACAAATATTTTCTGTACTTACAAAGAAGCTTACTCACTTGAACCGAGAACGATTCCTTGCTCTTGCAAAAACAAAGGAGGGGTACTTGTTTCCCGATACCTATACGTTTGTACAGAATGCCACCGAAGGGGAGGTGTTTGCCGAAATGGAACAAAATTTCACGAAGCGAACGACGGAGTTGCGTGACAGAATTGCCGTCTTTGGAAAATCTCTCCACGAGGTCATCACTATGGCCTCACTTGTAGAAGGTGAGGCTCGAACGGAAAAAACGCGTCAAGAGGTCGCGGGGGTGCTCTGGCGAAGGCTCGCCATCGGAATGCCACTGCAGGTGGATGCGGTATTTCCCTATATTCTGGGAAAAAATACCTTTGAGGTCACTACCGATGATTTGAAAGTTGATTCACCTTACAACACCTACAAGTATGCAGGACTTCCTCCAGGACCCGTAAACAACCCGAGCCTCGCGTCAATCCTTGCCACAATTACGCCGACTGACGGGAAGTATCTCTACTATCTTTCCGACAAGGATGGCCAGATGCACTATGCCGTTACACACGAGGAACATTTGAAAAATCGGGCGAAGTATTTGGGGAAGTGACCTAAGGTCTCCCGCACTTGATTCGGGATCCAGCCTCAGGACATATAAATTATGAAGTATGGATACCTGATGTCGCACATATTTGCGATCGTAAATATGTGTGCAGAAAAAAAGCGACAGAGGTTGAATCCTGTCGCCAGCTCGAGCAATTTAGATAGAAGCGGAGCTAGCCTTAAAAGCATCTAGCGTGCCTTATGGTTCGTCTTCAACTCATTGATTTTCCTTTAACTGATTGTTATGGTGTTATTGCTCGTTAGTGAGCGAAGAACATTTACAGTAACTTAGCACTAATATATAGATATGTCAATACCTCAACGAAAAAAAGTATTTGTCGGGCTTTCAGGCGGAGTGGACAGCTCTGTTTCAGCGCTGTTACTCAAAAAAGAAGGCTATGAGGTGACTGGGGTGTTTATCCGGGTCTGGCAGCCCTCCTTCGCTAAAGCTACGGATGGCAAGCCCGATTTTTTTAGCAACTGTCAGGCGGCCGATGACCGGCTGGATGCGATGCGCGTATGCGCAAAACTTGGCATCCCCTTCATAGAGCTCGACCTCGAAAAGGAATACAAAAAGGAGGTTGTGGACTATATGATTCGCGAGTACAAGGCGGGGAAGACCCCCAATCCCGATGTGATGTGCAACCGTTTCATAAAGTTCGGAGGGTTTTACAGCTGGGCGATGAAGGACGGCGCGGATTTTGTAGCCACAGGACACTACGCCCGAATTGATCACGACACTAATACACTAATGACCGCTAATGATACGAATAAGGACCAATCGTATTTTTTGTGGCAAATTAAAAAAGAGCAACTACCACACATTTTGTTTCCCGTCGGAGGAATGAAAAAGCCTGATGTACGAAAACTTGCAAAAAAACACGGACTTATCACTGCCGACAAAAAGGATAGTCAGGGACTTTGCTTTGTGGGAAAGATTGATATGAAGGATTTTTTGCGTCACTACATTACGGAAAAGCCAGGAAAAGTCTTGAACGAAAAAGGTAAAGTACTCGGAACACACACAGGCGCGTTTCTATATACAATTGGCGAACGCTACGGCGGGGTACTTACAAGGTCCGACCTTGGAGAAAATAACTCTTACTACGTTATCGCGAAGGATGTCCGCAAAAACACGCTTACTGTTTCCACAAAGGCACCGGACGGTACAACAGGCGGAATGGTGACCGAGGTAAGACTAAAAAACTGCAACTGGCTTGTGAAGCCCGAAAAGGGCACAGTTTATATGGCTCGTTCTCGTTATCGAGCACCACTCCAAAATGCCACTCTCATAATTCATAATTCTAAATTCATAATTCGCTTTGAGTCTGCTCAAAGCTCGATTGCTCCCGGTCAGTCGCTCGTTCTCT
>CALQZP010000033.1 GCA_943349725.1 Candidatus Nomurabacteria bacterium
AACGCCGAGGCTCTGCGAGGCGTTGGCGTAATTCGTTGAGTTACCACAGTATCGGAGCGTACGATGTTGTTTAGAGTCACCACGCACGCGGAGCGTGCGAATTGTCAGGAGTTTTTTTGGAAAAAAGTTAGAGCAAAGGTTAGAATTAGGTCATTCGTACAAAAAGGAGTCCGCTTGGTGCGGACCCTTTTTGTTGAATGACCCTAAGCAACGTGCCTGCGCACGTTGCGCCAGAGAATCGAAGAGGTTCTCCCTTATCGAGTCTTCGAGATGGGAAACCTGTATGCCGAGATTTTAAAGGAGTGCAACGACTATTAAAATCCAAGTGTAGTTTCGAAGAAAGCTACCTGACCCTGTTTGCCCGTCCGTAGCCTTGCGCGGAGGAGGGTAAGTTTCGATAAGCGTACTCGCGGTCTCTGTAGAGAATCGAAAGCGTACTCGCGGTTCTCTGTAGGGTTACGTATAATAGATGTGTTCCGAATAGTATCACAATTTTTTATGGACCTAAAAATAATTCTTGGGGCGGTGGCGGTGGTTCTGGCTTTGTACAGTTCCTATCTGTACATCCGAGATATTTTCCGCGGTAACACCAAACCCCATACCTACACCTGGCTCATCTGGTCTATCGTCACCTGGATAGCGTTTTTTGGACAGTGGGTATCAGGCGGAGGACCCGGTTCATGGGCAACAGGTGCTTCTGCGATAGTAACCACCGGAACACTCCTCCTCTCGCTCAAAGGAAACTACGGCACAAAGGATATTACGAACTTTGATAAGCTCTGTCTTGTATTCGCGCTTATCGCCATTCTGCCGTGGTTGCTTGCTGATAGTGTCCTCTGGTCGGTGATACTCGCCTCGTTTATTGATGTTGTCGGATTCTTCCCTACGATGCGGAAAACCTGGTACGCGCCAAAAAGTGAATCGTTCAGCTCAATGCTCGTTGATACCGCAAAACATACACTCTCTATTGCTTCTTTAGGTAACTACTCACTCGTAAACTGGCTTTACCCCGCTGCGGTTCTGCTCACAAAATTCATCATCGTAAGTGAAATCATTTTCCTACGAAAAGTCAAAAAGCTGCGTTGAATTGAAATAAAGTTTGGCCTCGTCCTATCTCCACAGCAAGCTGTCCCCTCGGAAGACCTCGGTGGAGTATTAGGCGAGGCACCAGGGCACCACAGGAGTACTTCAGAAAATACAGTCGCGAGTACGCTCCTTATTTTCTTGGTCGCAACTTTGTTGCAGAAGAGTTGGCTCCGCCAACACACTTCGCTTTTGCGGATTCATCCCCGCCGCAAAGCGGACGGGGTATTCTCCGCAATCACAATAAAAAAAACCGGTCAGCGTACTGCCGACCGGAGTTTAGACACATGACTTCTCTTTCTTCCTTAACTCTCGGTGATGCGTTCCGTGCGCACCACAAACGGAATGAAGTAATCGCGTGGAACATTCCCCTCTCCCACCGATCCATTTTCGGGATGGACAACCCTAGAGGAATAGAGGCGAGCCCCTTTCAGAGCTGGATTAGGAAGCACCTCCAAGACTACACCCTGGCTGTTGGTCGGAAAGTGCGCGGACGAGCGCCCTTGTAAAAGCGTCATCGCTTTCACCAATTTAAAACTTGAACCGACTTCAATGGTTGTTTTCGGACCCTTAAGAAGTTTCTTTTTTACTAACATATGATTTTCCAATGTTCTCATTTTTGTTTCCTCCCACTTCCCTCTTTTGGGAAATCGGCAAACAAAAACGGACTCTTTTGCAAGAGCCCGTTTCTGTTTTCGTTAGAGGTAGCTAGAGTAGCTTTTCTTAACCAAGACAGGAACCGACTCTCGCTGTGCGAGTGCCGTTAAAGAAGAAGCTAAAAAAGTAGCTCGTTAATTTCATACCTATCAGCGTATCGGAACCCTCAAAATCCGTCAAGTTCTCCTCTCCCTTTTCCATTTTTTTACTATAGGCTAATTCGTGCGAATTAGCCTATAGTAAATCATAGTAGCGACTTAGGTTTCGTGTATAAAAAAGGCGCCTCCGGTAAAGGAAGCGCCTGCGATAAAAGAACTAAACGAGAAGTATCAACCCCACCCCTTTGTTCGTGGGGTGGGACTTCTCGGTGCTTGGCCAAATCCGCAAGGAATTCTTTCCTCTACGGCGAACGTGGCAACGTCCGATGCACATGGCTTCACCTCCAGCAAAAGGAAGTTTTGAAGTAGCTTACTTCCCTCTTCAGTGAAGAGTGATTCGGGATGAAACTGCACCCCAACGACACTTTTGTGCTCGGTGCTCTGAATGGCCATGATAACCCCGTCCTCGCTCCATGCGGTTTCAAGGAGTTTCGTTCGTGAGCTGTCCGTCTGTACCGCGCACAGTGAATGGTATCGGCATACGCTTAGTGGATTTCCGTCAACCCCGTCAAAGATTCCCTGACCACAGTGGACAACTTTTGAAATCTTGCCGTGCATCATTGTTGGTGCTTCCCTAACCAGTGCACCGAAATATTCCGCGATAGCCTGAAACCCAAGACAGACTCCGAGAATCGGAACTCGCGTGATGAAGTACGCAAGCACTTCCTTAAACAGACGTACCTCGCTCGGATGCCCCGGTCCAGGTGAGAGCACGATGTGCGTCGGTGAAAGTCGCTCGATATCCTCTACTTTGGCATCGGTGCGAACGACATGAACCTCTGCGCCAATCCTACGAAGTAGAACGACGAGGTTGTAGGTGAACGAGTCATAGTGGTCTACGACCACGATGTTTGGTCTTTTGGTATTCATGTTAAACTCCAATTTTTTCAAGCGCAACGCGGATAGCGCGAGCCTTCTGAAGGGTTTCGTTATACTCTCCCTCTTCGGTTGAGTCGGCGACAATTCCGCCACCGGTTTGCCAGGAAAGCGTTCCGTCCACAAGGACGGCGCTCCTGATGATGATGCAGGTATCAAGAGCGCTATCGGTTATCCACCCGAATGCTCCGCCGTAGGGACCACGCTCCGATTTTTCAAGCTCGGCAATGATTTGAAGCGCACGAACCTTTGGTGCTCCCGAAAGCGTTCCCGCCGGAAGTGAACCGATGACCGTCTCAAGCGGTGTAACGCCGAGACGAGGCTTTCCGCAAACTTCCGAGACGATGTGCATCACGTGGCTGTAATTTTCTACCTGCATAAGCGTCGGAATAGTGATGGAATCGGCTTCACACCACTTTCCAACGTCATTACGAGCTAGGTCAACGAGCATTCTGTGCTCCGCAAGCTCCTTCTGGTTAGTGATGAGGTCCTGCGCGTTCGCGATATCTTCGGCAAGGTCTTTGCCTCTGGGACGCGTTCCCGCAATCGGCCGAATTCGCATATGTCCCGCCATTACCTCCACCATCACTTCAGGAGAGGCACCAATAAGACACATCCCCCGGCACGATTCGCCGAAGCGCATATGGAACATATACGGTGACGGATTAATCTCACGAAGGACACGGAAGAGTGCGAGTCCGTCACCCTCGTAGGGTACGGAAAACCGTTGGGAGAGCACGACCTGGAACACGTCGCCTTTCCTGATGAACTTCTTTGCTTCCCGCACCGTTGCGAAATACTCACCCTGCGACGTGTTTGAGGTAATGGATGCGGTATTCACCCGGTCGTATCCGGGATGTGTAGAGGTTTTCACTGCGCCCGCAAGCTTTGCGTGCGCTCGCGTATAGGCTTCGAATTCCTCTCCCGGAGCGGGAATAGGAACATTTGCAATCCGATACATCACGCCGTCTTGGTGGTCAAAGGCGATAACCTGCTTGAAGACATGGAAACAGGCTTTGGGAAGATTGAAGGCGGTAACTGCATGCGGAGCGACAGTCGGTTCAATCAGCGAAACGCTCTCGTGGCCGAAGTAGCCGACCATTCCCCCAATAAACGGAAGAAGGTCGTGTGAAGGAGGAGAGAACTGCCGAAGCGCAAGATTGAAGGACGTTAAGTCCGATGACTCATTCAGCAGAACCGGTTCCGGCTCGGCGTCAAAGCAGACAAATGAGAAACGAGCTTTTTTATCCGGTCCGGCACCTTCAAGAAGGCATACGGGAGAGGTTGAGGAACGAAGAAGAGAGGCGTACACATCAACCGGGTCAAGCTGACCATCGTGCTGTGTAATGACGGAGCAGAAGTTTCTACCTTCGCGACGTGCAGTGGTAACGTTTACCTGGAATTCAACATAGGTACTCATATATTTAGTTTTCAAAGGACGCCGAGAGAAAATGTGGAATTTTGCACATTTTGTGCAACAAAAAATCCCACCCTCATCACACAACAAAAAATTGTGTAATAAGGGCGGGATTCAATTCCCTCCTTCGCATAAAGCTTCGGAAGGGCAAAGCCCACGGTGCCACCTTAGTTAAACTATGGAACATGAAGTATGGAACATGGACTATAGAAAAAGTATTTCCTATTTCATGCTACATAGTTCATTTCTTAGCTCTCATCAGCTCATGCTCCAAATGGAAGACACTGATTAGCCCATGATTACGGGAGCTTCCGGGCACTCACCATGAAATATGAATCATGTACTATGAATCATACAGCCAGAGCAAGAACCACCTTTTCCGTCTTTCGACAGAATGTTCGGACCCAGCCCTCTGCACAGCTTAGCGAAGCAGAGGATCCGAAAGGTTTTAGTTGATGTAACGACCGTCTACTTTTGAGCGTAGCATAACGCTCATTCCTGTCAAGCGCTCTAGTGGAAAAAGAAGCAAAATTGTGGCATTATAGAGGCTCGCCGTCAAGAAAACGGCTCTAACTCTGTACTCTATGGTCCCGTTAGAAGTCGCTTCGCTACGGAAACAGCACCACATCTTTCTACAGAGCTACGATATAATTAAGATTCAAGTAAGAAGTACGTATCGCAAACAGCGAAGCGTTTCCTACTTCTAACGGGATGGAAAAAATCATCTACCCAAAAGTCGGCATACGAGAAATCCTTAAGACCTTTTGGAAGGCGGGTGGCCCCTACAAATGGCTCCTTTTTACCGTGGTGTTTTCCATAATCGTGGTAAACATCGCCGAGGTTATCACACCGCTCTACTACAAGCGGTTCTTCGACACCGTTATCGCCGCCACGGACAGACTGTCCACAAGTGAATCACTGATTCGCATCATTTTCATTATTTTCGGGCTTAACGGAATTATCTGGCTTGGCTATCGTATTGCAACTTTCGTGGAGAATAAATTTCTTACTGCCGTCTCCGCCACCCTACGCCAAAACGCGTTTGAGTATCTCTTGCGTCACTCCTACTCATTTTTCAGCAACAACTTTACCGGCTCACTCGTACAGCGTGTAAACAGACTTGCCCGCTCGTTTGACCGCTTAAGCGACAAAATAATCTGGAATGTCATTCCCCTGCTTGTAAAGATTGTTGGTGTGGGTATCGTCCTCTCCTTTCTTAAGCCTCTGGTTGCCGGGATAATGCTTGGATGGGCGCTCCTCTTTATGCTGTTCAATTACGCGGTATCCGTCTGGAAGCTTAAATACGATATTCAGGTAGCCGAGGCAGACTCAAAGACGACCGGGGTGCTTGCGGACGCGATCACAAACCATCATTCCATTCAGCTTTTTACCCATGTCAGAAGTGAGGTTGGTCTTTTCAGGAAGGTTACCGAGGCACAGGCAACCTCACACAAAAAATCCTTGGACATCAGTGCTTTTGTGGAGGCCATCCAAGCGCTTCTTATCATTACTATTGAGTTTGCTATATTTTACCTTGCCATTGGCTACTGGACAGAGAACATTATTACAGTAGGTTTCTTCGTCCTGCTTCAAGCCTATATTCTCGGCCTCACCCACCGATTGTGGGAGTTTTCGCGCGTTATTCGCGACATTTACGAAAGCTACGCAGACGCCAAGGAAATGGTGGAGATTATGACGCTCCCTCACGAAATTAAAGACGTGAGGGGTGCGAAGTTACTTTCCGTGCAATCTGGAAGAGTTTCCTTGAGCGATGTCTCATTCAGCTTCAACCAAACCCGCGAAGTTTTCAGCGGGTTTAATCTAGACATCGCCCCTGGAGAGAAAATCGCCCTTGTCGGCCCCTCCGGTGCGGGAAAATCAACCATCGTCAAGCTCCTGCTCCGCCTGCATGAACCATCAAAGGGTTCAGTCATGATTGACGGAACAGCTATTTCTAGCGTCACGTTGGACAGCTTGCGAGGTGCCATAGCGCTCGTTCCGCAAGACACCCTACTCTTTCACCGCAGTTTGCTCGATAATATCCGGTACGGACGAGAAAACGCGACCGATGAAGAGGTGCGACAGGCAGCGACCCTCGCCCACTGCGACGACTTTATTGATAATCTTGAGGACGGTTTTGCAACCTTTGTGGGAGAGCGCGGTATCAAACTTTCGGGAGGAGAACGTCAGCGCGTCGCCATCGCTCGTGCAATCCTCAAGAACGCTCCTATCCTTATCTTGGATGAAGCCACCTCAAGTCTTGACTCACATTCAGAAATGCTTATTCAGGATGCACTCGATACCCTTATGAAAGGAAAAACCGTCATTGTTATCGCCCACC
Source organism: Candidatus Nomurabacteria bacterium (assembly GCA_943349725.1). Lineage (GTDB taxonomy): Bacteria > Patescibacteriota > Minisyncoccia > Phycocordibacterales > UBA10002 > UBA10002. The sequence continues at coordinate 6,533 of CALQZP010000033.1, forward strand.
GTCTTTCCACTATCAGAAAGATGGACCGAATTGTCGTCATTGATGGTGGCAAAATTGTGGAAACAGGCACTCACGACGGGCTACTTGCAAACGAAGAAGGACTTTACAAAAAGCTTTGGATGTTGCAGGCTGGTGGATTCATACAAGACACCGGAGGTAACACGATTGCGCGCAAAAGATCTCGCCTTTCTTCGCAATCCGATGAGGAAGAAACGCCTCCTGAAACCGAAGAATTTACCTCACCTTCACACCCTACGGAGGGTATATAGGACAAATAGTTCTAAATGTCCTTTATCCACTGTCCTATAAGAAACTAAATAAAGGACATTAAAATACAGCCTTAACACTTGATGCTTAACGATTATGATTATCCTTGGAATAGAAACATCCTGCGACGAAACCGCACTGTCAATCATCCGGAGTGACAGTGGAAACGATGTCGAAGTGCTTGCGGATAAAACACTCTCGCAGATTGAGCTCCATAGACAATATGGAGGAGTGTTTCCTAATATGGCGAAGCGTGAACACAGCCGAAACCTGATACCTTTGCTTAAAACTGTACTTATAGAATCAGGTTTCGGAAATCCCAAATCACAAACACCAAATTCCAAACAAATTCCAAATTCTATATTCCCTATTCTAAATTCTATTCTCAATCGAGAACCGGAGATGCTGGAGCTTTTCCTGGAGTTTATTCCAACGATTGAGAAACCTCCTATTGACGCGATTGCGGTGACCGAAGGGCCAGGACTTGAGCCATGCCTCTGGACTGGAATCAATCTCGCTCGTGCGCTTTCTCTGGTATGGGGTATTCCAATTGTGCCAGTCAATCATATGGAAGGACACATTATGTCCGCCATGCTTCGCAAGGCGGAAATTTCTAATTCACCTAATTACCTAATTTCTAATGAAATCCCAAACTCCAAATCCGAAATACTAAACGCTAAACGCTATACGCTAAACGCTCTCGCTTTCCCCGCTCTCGCCCTGCTCATCTCCGGAGGACATACCGAGCTTGTGCTGATAAAGGGCTTGCACACCTACGAAATCATCGGGCAGACGCGTGATGACGCGGTCGGCGAAGCGTTCGATAAGGTGGCACGACTCTTGGGGCTCCCCTACCCGGGTGGACCGGAAATCTCGCGTCTTGCGGAACAAGAACGGAACCTTTCTTTACTAAACGCTAAACGCTCTACGCTAAACGCTATACAGCTTCCTCGGCCGATGCTACATTCGGGAGATTTTGATTTCTCCTTCTCGGGCATCAAGACATCGGTGCTCTACCTTATTAAGAAACTTCCTGAACTTACCGAGGACATAAAGAAAGAAATCGCCCTTGAGTTTGAAACGGCGGTGACGGAAGTGCTTATCGCGAAAACGCGAAAAGCTATTGAACAGTACGGGGTACAGGCGCTTCTCCTTGGCGGAGGTGTTGTGGCAAATACCCACATCCGCGATGAATTTGAAAAACTCTCGCAAGCCGAGGGGTTCACTCTATATATTCCCGAAAAGAGTCTTACCACCGATAACGCGCTCATGATTGCAGTTGCGGGGCTTATTCATTATCGCACACGGACCGAGGAAGTGACCCCCGAACTCCGAGCAAACGGAAGTCTCCGACTTGCTTGATGTTTAGGGTGTGGTCGGCATTTTTATATACAGCTTCAATTACGCCTTCTTTTTTGATAGGATACCAGGGTGATCCCGTTAGAGTTTTAGCAAACGGGATTGAAGCATGGGAAGGTTTCTTAGTTTGAATTTTGTCTAGATATGACGGAATTATCAAGGAAAAACTCTAACGGGATGAACGATAAATTTTTAAAGCCGTACAACCCTTCGGAAACCGAAGGACGAATCTACCAGCTCTGGGAGGAGAGCGGGTTTTTTGCGCCTGAAAATCTACCCGGTGAGCGAAAAAAACCTTTCACCATGATTATGCCCCCCGCAAACGCCAACGGGTCGCTTCATGCCGGACATGCGCTCGTTATGACACTCGAGGACATCATTACGCGATATCGACGAATGCGTGGTTTCAAGACTCTCTGGCTTCCCGGTCTTGACCATGCCGGTTTTGAAACACAGGTAGTCTACGAAAAACAGCTTGAAAAAGAAGGACGCTCTCGCTTCGGGATGGACCCGAAGGAGCTGTACAAGGAAATCCTCGCCTTTACGCTTGAAAACTCAAAAAATATTGAATCCCAAATCAGAAAAATGGGGGCTTCCTGCGACTGGTCGCGACAACAGTTCACTCTAAACCCCGACCTCGTCGGCAAAGTACAGCAGACATTTAAAAAAATGTTTGATGACGGGCTCGTCTACCGTGGTTCGCGTATTGTAAACTGGTGCTCCAAACATGCCACTTCCCTATCCGACGTAGAAACAGAAAGCAAGGAAAAGAAAGATCCATTTTATTATTTCAAGTACGGACCGTTTACTATCGGCACCACGCGTCCCGAAACAAAGTTCGGCGACAAATATGTCGTGATGCACCCGGATGACAAGCGCTACAGCGCGTACAAAGAGGGCGATACATTTCCACTTGAGTGGATTAATGGTCCTATCACCGCCACGGTCATCAAAGACACGGCGATTGATATAGAGCTCGGCTCCGGTGTGATGACGATTACCCCGTGGCATACCGCCATAGACTTTGACATCGCGGAGCGACACAAACTACCGAAAGAACAGGTGATTGATATGCGAGGAAAACTCCTCCCCATCGCGGGCGAGTTCGCAGGAATGAAGATTGCCGAGGCGCGTCCAAAGATAGTGGAAAAACTCAAAGCAAAAGGGCTACTCGTAAAGGTGGACGAAAACTATGTCCACAATGTGCCCGTGTGCTATAAGTGCGAAACGCCGATTGAGCCACAAGTGTCGCCACAATGGTTCGTGAAAATGAAACCGCTCGCCGAGAAAGCGATTCAGGCCGTGGATTCGGGGAAGATTACCTTTATTCCGAATAATTACCGAAAGATTTTTCTGTATTGGATGCACAACACCATCGATTGGAACATTTCAAGGCAGATTGTGTGGGGTATTCCTATTCCGGCAAAGATTTGTGAAGCCTGCGGAGACGGAGTGGCGGACCTCGCCGACGATATTAAAAAATGTCCAAAGTGTGGTGGCTCACTTCGTAAAGATACCGATACCTTTGATACGTGGTTTTCCTCGGGTCAGTGGCCACTTCTCACGCTTGGCTTTCCCGAAGGAAAAGATTTCAAAGAGTTTTATCCGACCGACGTTATGGAGAGCGGTTCGGACCTCATTTTCAAATGGATTCCTCGCATGGTAATTTTTGGCCTGTATCTCTCGGGTGAAGTTCCCTTCAAAACCGTATACCTTCATGGACTCGTCAACGATGCAAAGGGTCAAAAGATGAGCAAGAGCAAAGGAAACGTTATCAATCCACTAACACTTACCGAAAAATTCGGCACCGACGCCCTGCGAATCGGGCTTATCTCTGGAAATACTCCCGGCACCTCCCTCTCACTTTCAGAAGACAAGATCCGCGGGTACAAAAACTTTGCGAACAAACTCTGGAACATCGCGCGGTTTGTTATTGAAAGTACTGAAGGAGAAGAGCTTGAACCGGCATTTTCTGCGTACACGTCCGCAGACGCCGTGCTTCGGCTGGAACGCCACGACCTCCTTGTAGATGCAACAAAAGATATGGAAGCATACCGTTTCTATATGGGAGCGGAGAAGCTCTACCACTACGCGTGGCACACCTTTGCCGACAAGATTCTTGAAGAGAGCAAGGAGATACTTCAGAGCGGAAATGCCGAGGAACAAAAATCGCGAAAGCAGTTCTTGCTCCACACATTGGACAAGATACTGAAATCGCTTCACCCATTTATTCCCTTTGTGACCGAAGAAATCTGGCAACTGTGGAAACAACCTTCCGAAAAAGAAGGTATGCTTATGGTGGCCGAGTGGCCGGTCCACAATTCACCTAAGGTCTAATTCACCTAATTTCTAATAAAATGAAAAATGAGAAGATTTATTTGATATTTTTATTAGGTGAATTAGAAATTAGATAATTAGAAATTTCTTTAATGTCTTCTTCTACTCTCCTTTTCTCAATCATCGGCGGGGTGCTCCCGGCACTTTTTTGGCTATGGTTCTGGCTTCGCGAAGACAGGCTTCACCCCGAGCCTCGTTCACTTATCATTACGTCATTCTTTGTCGGAATGCTCGCGGTGGTCTTCGCACTTCCCGCAGAAAAATGGATATGCGAACAAGTATTTGCAAGTGGAGTGCTGGGGTGCTCCTCTATGAAGGCTCCACTCACCCGAGAAATCTTTCTTGTCATTATTGGCTGGGCAGTTATAGAAGAAACGCTGAAATATGGTGCGTCCTATTTCGGGGCACTTCGAAATAGAGAAAATGATGAGCCGATTGATTCACTAATTTATCTCATAACCGCTGCGCTTGGCTTTGCAGCCCTTGAAAACACGCTTTTTCTTACAGGCATATTTAGTACCGGTGGATTAGTGGACGGTCTTGACCTCGGGGTGCTTCGTTTCGTCGGCGCCACGCTCCTCCACGTCGTTTCTTCAGGCACCTTGGGATTTTTCCTCGCTTTGGGGTTCTACAAGCGCGGTAGCGTAAAGAAAATTGACGCGGGGCTTGGTCTTATCGCCGCGATTGTATTGCATACCATCTTCAATTTGTTTATACTTAAGAGCGAAGGAAACAGTCTCTACACGTTTACGGTTTTTGCATTCGTCTGGCTTGCCGTTATTCTCCTCCTTATCGGGTTTGAGAAAGTGAAGCGATTAAAAGCTTAATAAAGTACCAATCTGCGAATCTCGACCAATCTACAAATACCTACTAATGTGCCGCCATTCTTATTCTTAGGTATTCGCAGATTAGTTTCATTGGTTGATTAGTACTTAATTTGTAAACATGAAGGACAAACGATCTTTTTTTGAACGATTAACGGGAGCGGTGAACCCTCAAGAGAGTGACGCTCCGGACGCAGTAGAGTCGCGTCGTCTCTCCATAGGTGGAAGGGGCTCTAAACGCCCCTTGTCAGAAACTGATGAAATGGCTCCCGAAGAAGGAGAGCTCACGGTTGATGTGTACCAAACGTCCGACGACATCATCATAAAGACGATTGTCGCAGGTGTGAGGCCTGAGGATCTGGATATTTCTATCACGCGCGATATGGTGACCATTCGCGGTTCTCGCCAGGAATCAAATGAGGTAAATGAGGGCGATTACTTTCACAAGGAGCTCTACTGGGGCAGTTTTTCCCGAACCATTCTCCTTCCCCAAGAGATTGATGTAGATGCCTCGGAGGCGAGCGAAAAGCACGGCCTCCTCAATCTTCGTCTTCCCAAACTTGATAAAAGCAGACAGACGAAGCTAAAGGTACGATCTAGTTAGTAGCTCGTAGTAAGTAGCCAAAAAAACCGCCCCGACGAAAGTCGGGGCGGTTTCTGTTTTGGTGC
>CALQZP010000034.1 GCA_943349725.1 Candidatus Nomurabacteria bacterium
TACTCAACCTCCCCTCCTTTAGGTTAGGCCAGAGGATTGAAAATAAGTCCCCCACTAAAGATGTAGACAGCGCAGATGGTACCTTCTCCGATGAGGATACCAAGCAGGAACTTGGGAAAATTAATCTCAAAGGTGCCGCAGGCGTAGCAGACGATGTCGGTCGGTGCAAGCGGAAAAAAGCTCCACCCGATAATAATGGGTAGCTCATATTTTTGCAGTAGGTTCTTAACTCGCTCCAGGTGGAGCGCGTGGGTCGTCTCAAAAAGCTCATCCAGCTGTAGATAATCAGAAAAGTAATACACCGATGCCGATGAAACCAAGATACCAAGGAGAGTGAGGACAAACAGTGGCCACGGCGGGAAGAACAACATCCCCAGCAAAAGAAGTGAGGTTGAGGGAATGAGCGTAAATCCGCGCAGACACCCAAGAAGGAGGTACAGCCCATACCCCAGAACGGGAGAAAACAGCACCGCGTCTTTTAGTTTTGTATGGAAAAAAGTCGGCTCAAGGAAATACAGTAAAAAGACGCTGGCCAAAAGTGCGAACCACACAACAATGATATTTTTCCGTACCTTTTTATTTTTTAAAAAACTAAGTTGCATTTTCTCTTTCGCTTTGTCCAATAGCTACTCTTTACTTAAGTAAAGAGTAGCGGTTGGACTAGACTTCCAGTATAACCGAAACGGGTAAGTGGTCCGAGCCTTTTCCCTCTTCAACCGTGAAAGAGTGCGCCTGCAGGTCAGAGCTTACAAAAATATAATCCAGTTTTGTTGTGGAGATTAACGACCTGTCGCAGACCTTACAATCAAAGAGCGGAGCATTGAGTGTCGGCATTTCTTTCGGGTCGGTGTCGGTAAGTACCTCGCGCATCCGCGTAATTGCGGTCATCTTTGGTGTTGCGTTGAAATCGCCCATTACAATGACGTGTTCTTTCGGTAGCATCTTTATCAAACTTGCTATCTGCTCATTTTGAATATCGGCTTCTTGTTGATGTACATGTTTCAAATGTATAGAAAAAATATGGAACACTCGCCCACCAAACACAACCGACATCTCCGCCTGCTGTGGACTTTCCGTAAGAAGCGGGTTTGGTTCCTGCGGATGCACGTTAAGCCTACTAAAGACAGCGGCTGTGATTGTCCGTCCATCCTGAAACGTCACATCCTTTGGTGAAATCGCGTGCTTATATCCAAGACCGGAAAGAAACGAGACAATATCCCTTGTGGTATCTTTCGGTGTCACTTCTTGAATACCGATAATGTCGGCGTCTGACACGCGCAAAAACTCCGTAATTTTTGCAAAATCTGCGTCACACCATATATTCCACGAAAGAATTTTCAGTTGCATACAATTTTTATTGTGATTGCGGAGAATACCCCGTCCGCCTTGCGGCGGGGATGAATCCGCAAATGCAAAGAGGTCTTCCGAGGGAACAGCTTGCTGTGGGGATAGGACGAGGCCAAACTTTATTGCCTGTGTCTAACCGCTACTCTTTACTTGGGTAAAGAGTCGCTATTGGATTAGACTTCTTTTTCTCCCAGGTCTTGTGAGAAGCGCAGCAAATATCCGTCGGGGTCGTGTACGATAAATTGATAATTACCCAAGAGCTTCCCTTCAACCTGATACCACTTTTTCTCTAGTGGTAGAAATAGCTTCGCTCCCGAGTCATTGCACTTTTTATAGAGGGCTTCCACGTCTGTGGTTCGCATCTGTAGGCTCATTCCACGGCCAAAAGGATACTGAAGCTCTCCAGAAACCCAAATCCGCTCTAGGTTCACGGTTTGCTCTAGCATTAGCTGTGCGCCTTCCCTCTCAAGGAAGGCAAACCGCTCTTCCTTACGGATATACACAACTAAAAACCCAAGGACCTTAGTGTAAAAATCTAAACTCCGCTGAAAATCCGAACAGTAGAGTTCGGGGATAAGCGGACTAAAATTCAGTAAGCGAGGGGTCATACATTTAGGGAGACAGCTATCAATTCTTTAGCCTATTCCTCCGCCTGGTCTAGTGCACTACCGAGCCTTAATCGCCTGCTGAATCACCTCTGGGGAAAAGCCTTGTGGAACAGTGCCGGTGCGGGCATATTCAAAAAAGACCAGTTTAAATATCGCGTTAAGTGACGAAGAAAGTATGGATATAAGAATTAGTATAAAGAGTAATGAACTTCCCACCGCAATAGCGCCGTAAAAAACGTCGGGAACGAACTGGAGAATAACCCCTCCAATTATTACGAGAAGTAGGAATACCAATCCAAAAATAAACCCAACTCCAAAATTTACAATGATGGTTTCGCCCCATGTCTTTCGTATCATCATCGCCGATTCTTTAAACGAATCAACGACACCCGCCTGTCCAATGACCAGTGCAGGGAGACTAAAGTAGGTTAGAACATTCCACGCAGAGCCAAGCAGTGTTGCAACTATCTTTCCTACCTGCTTTGACTTATCGGAAATGAGTTGCAGTATGACCCCAACGGTCGCTGAAATAAGTGACCAGACAAATATCTTGCCGACGTGCACCATCGCGCCTCGTAAGCCATCCCTTAGACCCAGATTCTCCCCAGTAAATCGCGCGTGGACAATAATAAATATGCCTGATTGGAAAAAATTGGTGATAAAGAAAAGAAGAAGGTAGTACCCGAGCAGTGTGCCATAAATAGCAATATTCTTAATTCCCTGCCCGGCATCCTCAAGGCCTTTAAGATTGTCCAGGTTTCCTCCCAATATGCCGAAATAGCCAACAGCAACCAAAAGAGCAAGACTTAAGAAAAAGGTGATGGCTGACAAGACCGGAAACCAGAGTATTTCCTTGTCATGTGAGAGAAGCGCCCATGACTCTTTGAGGATAATTCGACTCGCCTTGAATTTTCCAATCTTGATCGGACCGGCTTGAATGGGTGCTTGCGGAACAAAGCTTTGTGGAGGCATATACTTGCTCTTATTATCCTGCTAATCGATTTATTCTAGCACAGAGAAGGAGCTGATAAGATTCTGAATGTGGGTTTCTAGCGGGACACCGAGGGCTTCGCAGCCACGGTAGATGGTTTCGCGTTCAATCTTTGCCGCGAATGCTTTTTCCTTGAGTCGTTTCAGAATGGAGCTTGCTTTCATCTGTCCATATGGAATTGGGTTTACTTTTTTGTACGCAAAGAAAATACCACTAATTTCATCGCACGCCATTAGTGCTCCCGCGAGCTTGCCCTGCGGGAGCGTGGTAAAGCCATTGTAGCCATAGGCATGCGCTTCTACGGCGTGAATCATCTCGTCGGGATAGCCCCACTCCTTGAACCACTTGAGAGATTCGGCCGGATGCGCGTTTGGAAATTTCTCAAAATCAATGTCGTGGAGTAATCCTGTGAGATACCAGAGAAGTGCATCCTCCCCGAAGAGTTTTCCATACCCTTCCATTGCGGTGGCAACCATCTTCGCATGGTAGCGCTGATACTCGTCCTGCACATGACTTTCCAAAAGCTTTTGTGCCTCTTCTTTTGTCGGTAGACTCATAAGGATAAGCGTAGCATGTTCGTAGAGAGTGTACAGACTGCAACTAGCTTTAAAACTAAAAGGTCTGACTTGTAGAGTCTTTGTATAAACAACACCACCTCGCCTCGCAGACTCGGCACTCCTCCTCAACTGAGGAGGAGGTGGAGAAAAAAGGGTTATTTAATCCCGCACTGGAGTTTGAGTGCCGAGATATCGGCAGAGGTGAGCGCGGTGTTCACTCCTTGATTGAGGCGGTACATAATCGCCTTCGGGTCTTCCACGTGTTCAAGTGCGAGCGCGTGACCGAATTCGTGCGCTAGCACGCGCACGAGCTTTGCCGAATCGTTAAATTGGTAAATATCTATTTTTTGTCCCGTTTTGTCACTGGTGTACATTCCTTCGGTAAACTCCTCTCCGCGCGCACGACCGATGGCGTTAAACTCCTCGGCCTTCGCGTTTATATTATTCGCCACCTGATTAATGACGGTCACAAGAGCATTGAGGTCGTCCTGACGTGTTTGAAGCTCGCTTTCAACACTACGAATGTGTTCTACTGCATCTTTGAGTGAAGCACTTTCCTCTTGTAGCCTCGTGTACACATCTTTCGGAGCGCCACCTTTTCGATTCCAGCGAGTGACCTCGGTGTTGTAAACGCTATTTCGTTGCTCAAGATTTGCAACAAGCGTTTTGTATGCCGATTTTTGTGTTTCAAACTCCCGCTTCATCGCCTTGAAACGCGCAATAAGCGTATCGTATGATGCTTGATTGTCTTCCGCCGAAAGTCCGAGCTTTCGCAATTTTTCGGTGGCCTCTTGACGATAGTCATACACTAGGTTTATTTTGAGTTTTCCATTCGGATCGTACACAAACAGTTCTCGTGTGATGGGTTCTTCCCATATTCCTTCGGCCTTTGCAAGCACCTTTAGAAACTGCTCTTTTGAAATATCAAAGCGTGTATCAAATGACCCAATGCTATAGGTAATCGGTTGTTTGCACGGAAAATACTGCGAATAGAGTCTGTCCCAATTTATAGAAATTGGATCGCGGTAGACATACACAAATACACCGAGTGCTAGGAGAAGGAGTAAGTTGCCTAAAGTGCGTTTCATACGAAAGTTAAATCCCTCCCCCCTCGGGTACTCCCTTTAGAGCCCATCCACTAACCCTATCGCAATCCAAAGTCCCGCCGGATTCGAGTCAAAAGCGGCGCGGACGAGGGAGGTACACCGAGGTGCTCCGACCGAGGACAAGCCGTTTTTGACCGAATTCCGGCGGGACGACGATGCGAAATAGGTTTCAGATTTCATACTATGGTAGGTTAGTGGATGGGCTCTTAGGAAAGGGAGAACAAAACCGACATGCTTATTGTTTTATTAGAAATTAGGTGAATTAGAAATTAGATATTCCTGCGCATTCTTATGCGCAGGTTAGTACGTATCCACTCGGTGCTCCTTGATGAACGAGAGCGACGCGTCAAAAATACCAAGGAATGCCTTGAACGGAACTTCCACAAGAAAGTCCATAAAGAAGACGAAAATATTGATGCTTGAAAAACGAACGCTAAACCATCGTCCCGTGTTAACAATGGGAAAGGTAAAGAGGTTCCACACCATTCCAAGTGTCCCTGGTTTCTCGCGTACAGGCTCCCAGCGACGAGCGCTTCCCCGAATGCGGAGTCCAAAGTAACTCACGAGCGTCAGGAAGACGAAGAAAAGAATGATGCTGACGATATTAAAGTGAAGCGCGATGAGTGCGGAAAGAATGACGCCAAACGAAACAGCGAACAGCACTGCGTAAAAGCACATCACGAAAAAGAAGGTCGTCGCGCTAACTGGAGGCTTGATAAAGATGTGCTTCATCTCCTTGCCATTCACGACAGCGGAAACCCCGTCAACGACGCGCTGAGGACCACGATGCTCCTTACCGACGAAGGTAATCATCGCAAGAAGGAGAAGCGGGTGAAAAAACGCGTTCGTACCAAGTGCGAGGAAGTTCTCGGAACCGAGGATAAACCGCTCGTACGGCCATTCAAATGCGACACCCAAGATAATCTTGGTGAGAAGCAAATAGATGACCGCGCGCCGACCGCTGATGTGCAGTAGTTTCTTCTGCTGACGCTGTTTCGTCTCAATAATCGTTTCGGTTGTTTCCTTAAGCTTTTCCTCGTTGCCAAGTATCATCTCGGAACCCTTGCCGTAGGAGTGAAGAATTTCAAGTAGAACCGAATGAAAGAGCGCGTGATTGCGAAGGCGTGACGATACCTTCCACACAAGCGCGTTCGTCGCGACTGCTCCGGCGGTACGAAGACTCCCGAGAAGGCGGGGGGCGAGCATAGAAAGCGCAGGGTCGGTATAGGAGTGCGACAAAAGTTCAGGAATTTCGCGTGTGATGAGCGCATGGAGGAGACTTGGCTTATCCTCGGAGAGGAAACTACGCCGGCAGGCGGCAAAGGTAATCATGGTGTGGTCCATCGTTTCCTTTCCCTGATAGGTAATTGATTTCTGCGCCGAATTGAGAAAGGAACTCGCGAGCGCATCACGATAGGGGTCGGGAAACAGGAACTGCTCAATGTCTATTGAAGCAAAATCTAGTGAGAGCGAAATGGAAAGGCCTTCACGTTCAAGCGCCATCCATTTTCGGATGATGCTTTGCAGAACGAGCGCTTTTGCCTCGGGGACTTTGTTGTTGGGGAGATAGCCACTGCTCACGAGCTCACGAAGAAGCGCCGCGCCGGAGTTGGGTTTCCGCTCTATATAGAGTTGTCGTTTGAGCATTCGCCTAATGGCACCACGACGAATAAGGTGGTAGTCCTTATAGTCTACAAATGACCGCACCTTTTCATAGAGAGCGCCGAACTTGCCGGTGAGCTGTTCAACGCTTATATACGGGCCTTGTTCTTGGGTTTCTTCGGTTGCCCCACCAAGTTCACAAAGCCTCTTGAACTCTTCAGTTATCATCCCGTTAGAAATAGGCGACGGACACACCGACTGTCATCCTATATAGTATTAAATATAAAAGACGTGATTTAACCTCCTACAACCCCACTAGACACAACGTCCGCGATTTCTAACGGGATCATTGGAGAGTATTCTACCCTATTTCCGACTTTTTTTCATCCTATGGTTCAAATCGTAAAAGCGTCGTAGATTGACCCGAATAAATCGTCGTAAGGCGCCTTTCAAGTTCTGAAGGAAAGGCGTGTGTTGCTCGGGTGTGTGTTGATATGATGAGGAAAAAGGGTCTAATGATCACATCTTCTTTTTTAATCGCCTGCAAGGGTCTCCCTTTGCTGTAATACCGAATGGTATCCCAGTAGGTATACGCGTACGTGAAAACTTCCTTCGGTGTAGGGTTGGCTAGTAAATACAGACCGATTTCTTTTTCATCACTAGAAATTATCCGATTTCCTGCAAAATCTTTCTGGAAATGAAATCCAACATACACTGTTTCTCCCAGTCCCACAAAGAGAACAATAACAAGGCCGGCCAGAAAAGCCACTCTATGTTTTTCCTTGCACAGCTCGTACCACAAATAAATTGCGTAGGAACACACTAGAGCAATGAGAGGAAAAACTGGAACGAGATAGTAAGCGAGCTTTCCTTTAGCAAGAAAGAAAGTTGTTGCAATGAGGAATATTGCGAGGATAATGGAAAAAAATGCTAACGAAGTAGGATTACTCTTCCTATTCCTGAACACTTGAACACTCGCGATAATGAAAATAATAATCCAGGGCGTGGCGACAGTTAATAAATACCTTGCATACATCATGTTGGATACAGTGCCACCAGTGACGTTTGTTCCAAGCCGCCCAAGAATCTGGTGAAGAAAATAATCCCAGAGTTGCGAGCCAAAATAGATCGTTTCATAGATATGCCACGGAAGTATGATGACCAACATGAGCACTATTCCTATCCAAAGGAATTTATTCTTCAGCCAAGAGAATTCTTTGCGGATAACCGCCCAAAAGAATATCAGAGGAAGAGCAAGTAACCCAATAACACTTTTAGTCATAAAACCAATCCCCATACCGATACCAACCCCAACATACCACCAGGGTCGTCTTTGCCCTTTCAGGAAGGAATAGAAGGAAAAAACTACCGCCAACGTAACAGGGACATCCAGCCGTAATTGCCTTCCTGCTTCAACAAATCCCCCAGTCAGTGAGAGTATCGCTCCTGCCAGCGCTGCTATCAAAAGATTACCGGTGATTTCGTAGGCAATGAGCATCGTAACAATCACTGTCAGTATTCCGGCAAGTGCGGAAGGAAGCCTCAAGGAAAATTCCGACGAGGAAAATAATTTTTCTGACACCATGGCCGCCCACATATAAAGCGGGGGTTTCTCAAACCATGGCTTATCCATTTTTAGTGTCAGTAAATCTCCTGATTCCACTGTTCTATCTATGACCTGCGCATAAATTCCTTCGTCGTAATCAATGATGGCCTCACTCCCGAGCCGAAAAAGAAAAAGGAAACTGCTCACGAGCACAACACCTATGCACAGAAGCATGCCAGGTCTCCTTATATTCTCTTTAAATTTAATGATATTCATGAAGTAAAACGCCTAGTATTAGTCAGGAGGTAGTATAGCTAATAACTATTCATCTTGAAATGGAGACGGCCGCATATGGTGCCCTATTTGAAATCAAGCACAATTCGGTAAAAATCCTTAATTTTGTCGCTTTTATCTACCTCAATCCCCTCTTTTTTGTAGAGTTTCATTCGATCCTTGCGATGGCGCGCGCTTATCCAGATACGCCCGTCCGCGTAGACAATGCGGTGGAATGGAATACCGCGTACTCCAGCGTCATACGCCTTTCCTAAAATCGCGGTGATGCTTTGCGAGGCCATTGGGCCCGCGCCTGCGGCGCGGGCAATCCTCCCGTACGTAGTCACTCTCCCTTTTGGGATAGAGAGTGCGATTGCAACCACTCGCTCACTAAACCCAGCACCTTGAGTAAGCTTTGACTTACCTTGAGTACCAGTACGCGGAGAAAATGCTTTCCTGCCGGTAGCATGTCTCTTGCCAACAAGGTGCTGGGTAAACGTTTTCATACGTCTTCAGTATGCTTAGCAGTATCAAACTTCTACAAAAAGGGAGGCGTCGGCACAAGCAAGAGTTGATGCAAGTAATTTAGGATGTACCTGCAAATACTTGCCCACAAGGTCATACCCAAGTGTATATCCCGCCCACTTTGGAACGACCGCTGGTGTTGAGCCATAGAACCACAGTGCATTGCCATAGGTAGGCTCTTTCCACTCCCTTGACGCTTTTTCATAAAATACTTTCTTTTGCTCCGGAGTGAGTGCACTTGAGTACACCGACGGCTTTTTCCTCCCAGTGACCTCCATGGCGAAGTGGTCCGCGAGACCCTCAAAAATCAATGCTTCAAGCAAGGTGTCTCCCTCAACCGTTTTTTGCCAACGAATCGTATGATGAAGCTCATGAGCAAGCATGAAAAAAAGCTCATTCGCAAGGGCTTCTTTAAAGCGTGGGTGCCTATGATTTAGCGAAATAAATATCGTGTGCGCATTGGGGGTAAACCCTCCGATACCACCGATTTCGTCAATCGTTGCGGACGGGTTATCGTAAAAGACAATATCCACATCCTTAATCGGGAGTAATTTCTTAACTGAATCTACCGCTAATTCCGCGGTTAACCTCAACTGTGCTTCGTGCAGTTTTACCTCCCTTGAGGCGGAGAGAATATGAAAATGTATGGACATAGGAATATAGTATAAGACTTTTTTACAAAAAAATCCCTATAGTGCCTACAAAAAAGCGAGCCGAGGGCTCGCTTTTTTTGACTCATCAGTACTATTTTTTCTTTGAGGAAACCTTCTTAACAGCTCCTTTTTTTGTTTTTGAGAATGTTGCTTTCTTGGGAACTTCTACGACACTTGCAACTACTTCTTTAAGTGATTCCTTGGTTGGCGCAGGCGCAGTCTCTTTCTTTGATGAACCCTCAACTTTCTGAAGTAGGCGGTCTAGCTTTGCGGTAACGACATCAAGCTGGTGCTTAATCTCCTCAATCTGCTTGTTGTTCGTGTGCCCTTCGGATCGTGGCGCGGAAGGAGCGGTAAACTCTCGCTTGGGAAAAGTATTCCCTTCGTTTCTGGAAAAATTACCCATCGATGAATTTGACTTCGTCTTATCAAAACAGTCGTGACAATAGACCGGACGGTCACCACTCGGACGGAATGGCACCTCACAGGTCTTTTGGCACTTCGCGCACGTGGCTTTGTGCATCTCCTTCGGTCCATCCCAGTTCTTTTTACCAAAGCGATTACCACCGCCAAAACCCCCTCGGTCGCCCCCCTTGCTTCCTCCGCCAAACTTGTTGTTTGTTTTAAAGTCTTTCATAGTCCATGAACACTAATCTTTTTTCGCGCGAAAAGCAAGCAAAAGCCCTCCGACGATAGTCGGAGGGCTTTTGTGAACTAGAGACTTTTCCAAGAAAATTAGGAGAGATGCTTTGAAACAAGCTTGGTCATTTCAAACATATTGACCACCGCCTTGCCACCGAAAACTTTCTTCAAAGCTTCATCCGCAACAATATTGCGCTTGTTGGTCGGATCCTGGAGATTCTTCCCCTTGATGTAGACCCAGAGCTTCTTCACTACCTCGGAGCGAGGCAACGGTCCCTTTCCCACGACAACCGCGAGGTCGGCACTCACCGCGAGTGGCTTCATAAACGCAGAGTTCTCTTTTGCCATATGTTCTCTATTATTTACTATTAATTAAAATATAACCCTTTCAGTATAGCATATAAGGGGTGGCTTTGCTTGTCTACCCCCCCCATAAGATAAAAATGTCCGCCAGCCCCTTGGGGTGGCGGACAAGACGGACAGTTTTCCTAGTTTGATTCTGCAAACTCCATTACCTCCCTACCGGGAAGGGCATACACGCTCGGGTACTCCGGGTCTATCGGGTCATGAACGGAGGGAATCTTCTCACCAATCGTGAGCCCCACAAACCTTCCGTGCATATCCCATACCGCCCCTCCGATAAGCCCGCGTGGAGCGTTTGATTTTATCCTAAATCGCTCTTCAAAGCGTTCCGCGAGGTGGGTCACATAGCGTGTCCCCGCGACGTTTACCCTTGGTACTCCACTTCCGACATCCACAATGAGGAGAGGACTGCCTATCTCACCCACCTCACCAACCTTCAGATTCGGTGATGATGCAAGCGGCTGATAGTTTCCCCTGGAAAGCGCCCAAGAAGTTGGAACCAGCTCAGCAAGATTGCGTGCTTGATCTTTACGAGTAACAAATGCCGGCTCCTGCTCCCCTTCGGGAAATCTGACAGAGACGCACGAGAAGTTTGCAACAAGGAATAGTGACGTAAACACCCTACCCCTCACTACCACCCCTGCGCCCGTCATATCCGGTGTTCGAATAATGACGACTCGGTCCCGTGCACGCTCTACCGCTCGGATAAAACTGACTGGGCTCTTGCTGTCGGGTACGACAACCGCATCCGTTTTCACGAACAGAAACACTTTTTTCATTTTTTTCCTCCAGTGGTTGTGGTTTTTGAACTCTAATCCCAACTGTATACCCCTCTCACCAATTTTCAAGTACAAAGGGTAGACTTGCATACGTTCAAAGTGCGTGTACTAGCGTCTTAGTATAGATTTGGCCGATAATATCTATAATCTTCTCGTCGGTTGCATACGTCTCCACCTGCCGGATGATTTGGCCGGCAAGGTCATCTCCAATTCCCCACTTCCGCCACATCTCATAATACTCATTCAGCGTTGGAATGGTTCCGCCCGCATACATCAGAGCAAACATACGGTTGTAGGCCTGAAGTTTAGTGGCGTCCTCCCCATTTGGATTTTCGCTGTGTTCTAGAAACGGTAGAAAGCTCCTTAGGTCAAACTGCCGAACATCATCCACGTCCTGCAAGACCTTGAGCGCGGAATGCTTCACCCACCCTTCACTACCGTGACCCATTTTCACTTCAAAGACTTCGGGAAATAACTCCTTGGTTACCTCATACTGCACATCATCGCACACGAGATGTGCGTGCCACCCTTTTCCAAAATCGCTTTGCAAAAGTTTTTCACGGTCGCCCTCTTCAAGATGCGTAAGATGACGGTCAATTCCCGTCACATACCGACTGTCGGGATAAATCGCACCCGCGACATATTTCCCGACGTCAGTCGGCTTATACTTCTCCTGCATATCCAGCGCAAACCGTATATGTGTCGCTTCTAGAGCCATACCGAATAGTATTAAAAAATCTAAAATGTTTCTTCTACTACCTCATCTGTATGACGGAGGTCAGACCTCCGTCACAGACCTCCGTCATAACAGAAGGGAATATTCTGCAATTAGTCAAAAACATTAAGCCTGATACAAAATCTCTAATTTATTTCCGTCTGGATCGAGGAAATTTGTGTAAGTGCCATAGTGCGTTTCAATCATGCTTTTTAGCATTCGAACATTCTTTGCTTCCAATTTCTCGGTAATTTCTTTTAACTCATCTAA
>CALQZP010000035.1 GCA_943349725.1 Candidatus Nomurabacteria bacterium
GGTCGCTCCTGGTCAATCACTCGTCCTCTACGATGGCGATACACTTATCGGCGGAGGAATTATCTCCTAATTCTCCCTTTGTAAAAGGGAGCACACGCCGTCTTCGGCGGGAGGGATTTAAAATCCTCCGCCTCGGAAGACCTCGGTACCTCCTTTAGGAAAGGAGGAATAAGGCACATGATGTTGTCCGCCCTCTACAGTGAGGTATACTACTCCCTATGTCAGCAAGCACTATCAAAGTTCTCAAAGCCAACGGAACCTCCGAGAGCTTCGACCAAACAAAACTTTTTGAATCCCTTAAGCGCTCCGGCGCGACTGAGAACGTCGCCCTTGAGGTTGCTGGGCATGTTGCAAGTGAGCTCGTTGCGGGGATGACCACCTCCGATATTTATCGGCATGCTTTTTCAGTGCTTCGAAACAAGCAAAAAACAGCGTCGGTTCGTTACTCGCTCCGCCGTTCGCTTCTCGCGCTTGGTCCCACAGGTTTTCCGTTTGAGAAGTTTGTCGGGGAGATATTCAAACGAAAAGGTTACTCGGTCGCGCTAGACCAGATGATACAAGGGAAGTGTATTGACCACGAAATGGACATTGTCGCGTGGAACGATACGAAACTCATAATGTCGGAAGCGAAGTACCATCACGAGTTCGCGTACAAATCCGACGTGAAGGTTGCGCTCTACATTAAGGCGCGTTTTGACGACCTTCAAGGAGCAACTTTTAATTACGGTAAGCAGAGGAAGCTGGACGAGTGTTGGATTATTACCAATACCAAGTTTACCGAGAAAGCCATACAGTATGCGGAGTGCGCCGGAGTGCGCCTTCTCGGCTGGAACTATCCCGAAAAAATGAACCTGCACGACCTTATTGAGGAGACGGGAGTCCACCCCGTGACCTGCCTTACCACTCTTACCGAGAAACAGAAACAACTTCTGATGGACCAGGGAATTGTGCTCTGTGAGAGTATCCGCACCGAAAAAGAAAAGCTAAAGCATATGGGCTTTGATGAAAAGCTCATTGGCGAGGTGGAGGTGGAGAGTAACTTGCTTTGCCCCGTATGAGTGAATACTACAAACCACACCGAAAGCCTGCGTGGAACTACGGTGGGCCAAACTGGAAATTATCCCGCTCAAAAATAGACCTTTTTATGAGCTGTTCGCGCTGTTTTTACGTGGACAACAAACTCGGAGTCGCGCGCCCACCAGGATTTCCGTTTAACCTCAACAGTGCTGTTGATAAACTCCTTAAGAAGGAGTTTGACGGCCATCGTGCAAGGAAAACGACGCATCCACTAATGAAAGAATACGGCATTGACGCTGTTCCCTTACAGCATGCGCAGATGGAGGAGTGGCGCGACTCACTTCGAGCGGGTGTAAGCGTGCTCCACAAACCGACGGGGATGCTCGTGCGCGGAGGTGTTGACGACGTCTGGGTCTATTCTAATGGCGAGCTTATCGTGGTTGACTACAAAGCCACTAGCAAGGACGGGGAGGTGAGCCTGGATGCCGAGTGGCAAAACGGTTACAAGCGCCAAATGGAAACCTATCAGTGGCTTTTCCGCCAAAACGGTTTTAAAGTTTCCGACACCGGATTTTTTGTGTATGTGAACGGCAAAACCGATAGGGAAGCTTTCGATGCAAAGCTTGAGTTTGATGTGAAAATTATTCCGTACACCGGAAAAACCGATTGGGTGGAGCCTACACTTCACGACATAAAAAAATGTCTAGATTCAGATGTCGTCCCAGGTCCCGCAACGCTTTGCGACTACTGCAACTACCGCAAAGCTGCAGTAGAAGTTTCTTCTGCAGTATCCGCAAGAAAAGTTGCGGACAGACCTTTAGCGGTCAAACCAAAATCCACCCCGCCCGCCGCCACCGCCTCGTTGTTTTAATTCTCCCTTTCCTAAAGGAGGGTGGGCAAGTTTTCGAGACGGAGAATTTAAAAATCCCTCCCCCTCGAAGACTCGGGTACTCCCTTTAAGAAAGGGAGAATAATCTCAAAATGAAATTATTTCGTGAAAGAGTCTTCGCCGTCGTCAAAAGGATCCCGAAAGGGAAAGTGCTGACCTACAAACAGGTTGCGACAAAGGCCGGTTCGCCCCGCGCCTTTCGCGCTGTCGGTTCGGTGCTCAAAAGTAATTTTGACCCGAGAATTCCTTGTCACCGAGTCGTCAAAAGCGATGGCGGTCTTGGTAACTACAACCGTGGTGGCCCTTCCGCAAAACGTAAACTTCTCCTCATCGAAGGAGTGCCCCTAACCTCAAGCAATCTATGATTTAATCTGTGATTTAGCAAAATTACCACGGCCGTGGTAATTTTGCTAAATTGAAATTGGAAGGGGCTCTTCGGTTCAGCCACTCGCCGATTGTTTCTCCCTAGTGCGTTTAGCATACAACGACGGCCGTCGTTATATGCTAAAACGCGACTTTCATATTGTGTACTCTAATGCTATATTTTTGGGATGACTGTTGCAGAAGTACGACAAAAATATCTTGAGTTTTTCAGGTCGAAAGGGCATGTGATTGTCCCGAGCGCTTCGCTTGTGCCTGAAAATGACCCTACGACACTTTTTACGGGAAGCGGAATGCAACCAATGGTGCCATACCTCTTGGGAGAAGTGCATCCGGCGGGAAAGCGGATTACCGATTCCCAAAAGTGTTTCCGGAGCGGGGACATCGAGGAGGTTGGCGATAACCGCCACACTACTTTTTTTGAAATGCTCGGTAACTGGTCACTTGGCGACTACTGGAAGGAGGAACAGCTTTCGTGGGTATTTGAATTTTTAACAGAAGAGATTGGTATCCCGAAAGAGAAACTTTCGGTTACGTGCTTTGAAGGTGACGAAAAGCTCGGCATTCCTCGCGACACCGAATCGGCAGAAATTTGGGAGCGTCTCGGTATTCCGAAAGTACGCATTCATTTTTATAATGCAAAGAAAAACTGGTGGAGTAGGGCGGGTATACCTGAAAACATGCCTGTAGGAGAGCCTGGAGGCGCGGACAGTGAGATCTTCTATGAGTTTACGCAGGTACAGCACGACAACGCCTTTGGAGCCACCTGTCACCCAAACTGCGATTGCGGACGATTTATGGAAATAGGGAACTCGGTGTTTATGGAGTACCGCAAAATCCCTCCTGCCGAAGACGGCAGTGCTCCCTTTAATAAAGGGAGAATTGGCTCTTCCTGCTTTGAAAAACTTCCCCAGCGAAATGTGGATTTCGGCGGAGGACTTGAGCGTATAGCTACTGCTTCAAACAACAGCTTCGACGTTTTTGAAATTGATGTCTTTGCCCCACTTATAGAAAGGCTCACACAGCTTTCCGGGAAAGTGTATGGGGATAAAACATATACGCGTTCATTCCGTATTATTGCGGAACATCTCCGTGCTTCTATCTTTCTTATTGCCGACGGGGCAACGCCATCAAATACCGACCAAGGATACTTTACGCGAAGACTGCTACGCAGGGCGGTGCGACATCTTGACCTCCTTAGTATCGGAGCCGATACGCTCTCGTCCCTCGTTATGTCGGTAGTCAGTGCCTACGACAATGCCTACCCAACTCTGCTTCAAAAAATTGAAGTTATTACCTCCGAAATTGGAAACGAGGAGCGCAAGTTTCGCAAGACGCTCGATATGGGGCTAAAGGAGTTTTCCCGGATGGCAGAAAAATCCACCGATAAAATTCTTTCGGGTACAAATGCATTTATGCTGTTTTCTTCCTACGGGCTTCCGATTGATATGATTAAGGACATCGCGCCAGAGAAGGGGCTCACGGTGGATACCGTAGGATTTGAAAAAGAACTTGAAGCTCATCACACTGTTTCCCGCGCGGGCATTGAAAAGAAATTCAAGGGTGGACTCGCGGATACGAGCGAGATGTCGGTAAAATACCATACGGCGACGCATTTACTTCACCAAGCACTGCGCGACGTACTCGGTGACGAGGTAGGGCAGAAAGGAAGTAATATCACCCCCGAGCGTCTTCGCTTTGACTTTTCTTTTGGGCGAAAGATGACCGACGAGGAAAAAAAGCGGGTAGAAGATATTGTGAACGAGAAAATTGCAAGGAAACTGCCGATGCAGAAAGTGATTTTGCCTCTTTCCGAGGCTGAAAAGACGGGAGCCCTGCATTTCTTCGGCGAAAAATACGGCGACGAGGTAAGCGTTTACTTTATCGGCGACTCGCTCCCTGCCGCTTACTCAAAAGAATTTTGTGGAGGTCCGCACGTGACGAGCACGGGAGTCCTCGGAACCTTCAAAATTCAAAGAGAGGAAGCTGTCTCGGCAGGGGTACGAAGAATTAAGGCGGTACTGTCGTAAAGTATCAATTTCAATGTTTAAGCATTAGTCAAGGCCCGAAATGTCTTAAATCGAGAATTGTAAATTGATAATTGAAAATTTTCCTGTGGTATACTTTGTGTATGTCTTTTTTTTCCATTAAAAAAGAAAGTGACGTCGTGCTTGTGTTTGATATTGGTAGCGGAAGTGTGGGGGGGGCACTGGTACTCACCTCAAAAACGCACACCCCAACCATTCTCTATACCTTCCGTAGTGAAATACCTTTCGTCCAGGAGGTAACCGGAGTCCGCCTCCTTTCCCTTATGCTTCGTTCTCTCTCGCAGGTTACTCACGCCCTTGTGCATGAAGGTTTTGGTCTTACAGGGCTTCATTATCGTCATGCAGGAAAAATGGAGGTCGTCGTTTCACTAGGCGCCCCTTGGGTTGTTTCAAGGACATCTTTTCTTTCCTTGCGTAATAAAGTGCCGTCAGAAATAACGTCACATATCTTTTCAGAACTCCTTAAACACTCGAATGAAGAGACCCGTCCGAAGGAAAAGGATATTCCGAAAGACGCCGTTCAAATCGACCGCAGGCTCATCAAATCCGTACTGAATGGCTACGTAACCTCCTCGCCCTTTGGAAAGAATGCGTCTGAAGCTGAATTCGCCGCTTTTCAAAGCTTTTCTATACCAAAAGTTACCGAAAAGATATCGGCCACGATTATGGAACATATTCGACCTCGGTCTTTACATTTTCACGCTTTTTCTCTTTTAGCGTTTCTGACTATCGGTAAACTTTTGCCGGTAGTGGAAGATTTTATTATTGTGGACGCAAGCGGTGAGCAAACCGAACTTTCACTCATTAGAAAAGGCGCACTTGCCGAAACTGCCACCTTTCCTCTGGGTAAGCATCACCTCATACGAGAACTTAAGCTTCATACTGAAGTGCCACATGCAGGTGCCCCTGCACTGCTCGCGTTGCACGCCGAAAACAAGGGCGATGGTCAGTTGTTCAAACGCTCAAAAGAGGGGCTTGATTCTGGGAAGCTTGCTTGGCGAAAGGAATTTATAAGTTCACTTTCTTTTATTTCAGACGAGGTGTTTCTTCCTAAGTCCATTTTTCTCTGCGTCGATGCGGATGTTGTTTCTATTTTTAAAGATGCGATTCTTGCCGCTGATTGGAACAGATTTTCTTTGACCCAGTCAAACCTTCAGCTTGTCACCGTTACGGATGAATTAATCGGGCCCCTCATACGTTACAGCTCACCAGAGGGACACGACTGTTTTCTGGGACTTATTTCTGCTTCGCTTCCACAACTTTTCAAGGATTGAGTTTTCCCCTGATTGCTTCTTACGGTCAATCTATAGTAAAATTAAAGAGATCTGGCGCATACTGCGCACCTTCTCTTTCTTGAAACCCTATTAGAAAATCGAACACTTCCTAATCGTATTGAAATGCCAAAAAGTGTACTCCACGACATCATAGCAAAAGAGCGAAGAACTATCAGAGAGGTTCCGCTTCCTAAACGCCAACAGAAGGCGCCTGATGTTGAGCCTGATGCAATTTTATATGAGCGTGAGGAGGTCGTCATACAGGATGATGAGCCGACACCGGACTCGTCAGGAAGGAGATTTTTACTCTGGGGAACCGCCGTCTTCTTTCTAGGGCTACTTGTTGTTGCCCTGGCGAGCCGTCTTACTGGAGCCACGGTCACTATAACCCCCAAGACCGCCTCGCTTAAAATCGACCAAGAGTTTACCGCGTCTCTTGGTGAAGCCAGGCTAAATTTTCAGATAGTGCCCATGAGCGAGACCGTTGAGATCTTAATTCCCGCAGATACGACAAAAAAAGTGCAGGAAAAGGCCAAAGGAACTATCGTCATTTACAATAACTTCTCTGATGCGCCACAGCGCCTGATAAGGAACACTCGTTTTGAGACGCCAAAAGGTCAGATTTATAGAATTGACTCTTCTATAGCCGTCCCAGGACGGAGTCTGAAGGATGGCCGAAAAATTCCCGGTAGCGTGGAGGCGCTGGTTATCGCGGATTCTCCCGGCATTGAATACAATATTCCGCCTTCGGACTTTACCGTTCCGGGATTCAGAACCGATGCTGCTCGTTTCGCGGGTTTTTACGCACGGTCAAAAACTCCGCTAAGCGGAGGGTTCGACGGAACCATAAAGGTGCCTTCCGATGCCGCTGTTACGGCAGCACGAGTTTCGCTTAAGGGTCTCCTTCTTAAGAAGGTAACCGCGGAGAAGCAAAACGTAAACCCAGACAGTGATTCGGTGCTCTTCGAAGGTGCGTTAACCACACAGAGCGAATCACTTCCTCTTGAAAAACGTAACGACGGACTATCGGCTGTTCGGGAAAAGATGAACGGAGCGGTGTACGTCTTTAAAAAGGACGCCATCTCAAAAGCAATCGCAATGGCGCTTATTCCGGATTTTAACAATCTTCCGATTGAGATACCCAATCTTTCGTCACTCCTATTTGAGTTTACGGAGGTTCCCACGGGAAACGCACAGCAGGTAAAGGCCATTCGATTTACACTAAAGGGCACTCCTCATATTGTGTGGCAGTATGACGCGAAGAAACTCAAGGGTGCGCTTGCCGGAAAACAGCGCAGTGAGCTTCCTGCCATACTTACGGCTTTCCCGACGCTCGAAAGAGCAGAGCTTGTGCTACGGCCATTCTGGAGTCGGTCATTTCCCTCGAACCCGCAAAAAATTATTTTGGAGCAAGCACCTACCTTGCCGACGACCACCACTCCGTAGGCTACAAACAGATTAGCTTCCTGGCGTTATGTTGACGATTAAACCGTTTATTGCTATGATACGCCGCGTTACCAATGATGTCTGAAATGAGCTCAAAAAGTATGAAGGCGGTCACCGGTACGGTGATTGAAGCGCTCCCTGATACCCTCTTTAAGGTTAAACTTCAAGATGGTACGGAGCTTCTTTCATTTCTTGCCGGAAAAATGCGAATGCATAGAATCCGCGTGCTTATTGGAGACAAGGTTACCGTAGATATTGACCCCTACGGTGGAAAGGGCAGAATCACAAAGAGGTTATAGCTTATTGGCTTACTAGCTCGTTAGGATGTCCTAAGAAGCTAGAAAGCTAAGCGGCTAGAAAGCTGTTTTTTATATGAGAGTCAAAGCATCCGTTAAAAAAATCTGCGCCCAATGCAAGACGATACGCCGAAAAGGGTACGTTTATGTTTTGTGTAAAAGTAATCCCCGACATAAGCAACGACAAGGCTAACGAAGATGAATTATGAATTGGGAAGTATGAAGTAAGCAAATATTTCTTAATTTTCAACCTTTTCCTAATCCATAATTCTTAAATCATAATTCTTACTTCCATGCGCATTAGTGGTATTACCATTCCAGATACAAAGCGACTCGAATACGGACTCCGTATTATTTTTGGTGTTGGTCATTCGCTCGCACTTACTATTTTGAAGGACGCAAAGGTAGACGTTGCGAAGAAATCAAAAGATCTTACTCCCGACGAGGAAAATGCCATTCGCCGTGAAATGGAAAAGTACACTATTGAAGGTGACCTCAAACGAGATATTTCCTCAAATGTAAAACGATTGAAAGATATCAAGGCGTACCGAGGGGTACGTCACCTTCGTGGACTTCCGGTTAGAGGTCAACGCACCAAGACAAATTCTCGAACACGTCGAGGTAACCTACGAAAGACTATGGGCACAGGCAGGAAGGCAGTGGAAAAGAAGTAATGGCTCGGCCCGCAGTTTCGGGATTCAGGCGTCTGAATATCGAAACTGCGGTTTGCCGAACAGTGCCCCCTCACTCAAATTACAAAACGAGGGTAATGAGGTTTTCGAAAATTACTAGCGAAGAAAATAGTACACAAAGGAGATATAACATTTTTGAATTCGAGTGAGGGGGCGGCGCTTTTTATAGTCGTCGCAGACTCCTCCTTAAAAATCAGCCATGGGAAAAAAACGTATAGTTGCAAAAGGAGAAACCGAGAGCACTGGCGGAACCGCTCGTTCCAGCGCCTCAAAAAAACGCGTACTTGTCCGCGCGGTTCTTTATGTTGAATCCACTTACAATAACACCAAGCTTACCCTCACCGACGAAAAGGGGAATGTTGTAGCCTTTTCTTCCAGTGGTGCGCTTGGCTTTCAGGGTGCAAAGAAAGGAACCCCATTTGCCGCGGCAAAGGTAGGAGAAACACTCGCCACGAAGGCCCAAGCGATTGGAGTAAAGGAGGTCAGCGTTATTGTTAAGGGTGTGGGTTCGGGCCGAGAGTCATCTATTCGAGGTTTCGTAAACAAAGGCTTTTCCATTATAAGCATTAAGGACGCGACTCCGGTTCCACATAACGGACCGCGACCACCCCGAGCCCGCCGTGTTTAAAAAGACAATGGTGAATTAGGAAGTCCGCAGTATGGTATAAACTTTTCTTAATTCATAATTCTTAATTCATAATTCATGCGCATAGGACCAAAATACAAAATTGCACGACGTCTCGGGCCGGACTTGTTTCCAAAGACACAGTCGCCCAAGTACGCGCTTCGCGCGGGCAAGGTGATGGTTAAGGGCTATGGCCGAAGTGAGTATGGCATGCAGCTTAAGGAAAAACAGCGCGCCCGTCTCTTCTACGGACTTTCGGAGCGTCAATTTGCTAAGTATGTGGCAAACGCCGTGGCCAAGAAGAATGTACGGGACGATGAGGCACTGTTTGTCGGACTTGAAAGTCGCCTTGATAATGTGATTTATCGTCTTGGCATCGCGCCATCACGTCAGGCGTCTCGCCAATACACGTCACACGGCCACTTTACCGTAAATGACGTTCGCGTAACGATTCCTTCATACAGCGTTAAAATGGGTGACATCATTCGTGTCCGAAAGGGAAGCCAAACAAAGCCTCTTTTTGTAAACATTAAGGATACCGTTCGAGATCACCAAAGCCCTGCGTGGCTACGTTTTGATGTTCAGAAGGGCGAAGGTACGATAATCGGTGCACCAAAACTTGTACGCACCGAGCTTCCATTCAATATTGGAGCCATCCTTGAGTTCTACCGAAGATAGCGAGGCTTGCGTAGATTGGGGAAACAGGTTAGAATACTTTTATCTTATTTATAAGCATCCATAATTAATAGGCGGTACGGGAACGATTGAGTCATTCTTTTCCCAAACTGACCAACTATCTATGCCGGATTTTAATATCATTCTCCCCTCCAAGCCCCGCGCGGTTAAGGAGGAAGGCTCATCGGGTGTGTTTGAAATTGACGGTCTTTACCCAGGGTACGGTCATACGCTCGGCAATTCCCTGCGCCGTATTATTCTTTCTTCGCTCCCTGGCGCGGCTATTACTGCTATCAAGATAAACGGTGTTGAGCATGAATTTTCTACCATTGCCGGCATCAAAGAGGACGTCGTCACGATTATTCTCAACCTCAAGCGCGTCCGTATTTCAATGCTTAGCGATGAGCCTCAAACACTCACTCTATCGGCAAAAGGTATTAAGACGGTTACGGCTGAAGACCTTGAACATCCCGGACAGATTGAGATTCTCAATCCCGAACAACATATCGCGACGCTGACCGAGAAGGGGGCCGAGCTTATTGTCGAGCTTCGTGTTGAGAAAGGGCTTGGCTACATTCCAAAGGAAGTCTTGCAAAAAGACCGAGTGGAAATAGGACAGATTACACTTGACGCTATTTTTTCTCCCATTCGCCGAGTGAACTACGAGGTGGAGAACATGCGTGTCGGCAACCGAACGGATTTCAATCGTCTTAAAATCGCGATTGAAACGGACGGTTCGCTCACGGCGAAGGAGGCACTTGAACGCTCCATCGCAATTATGATTTCACAGCTCAAGGCCATTGTTGGATTTGAAGAAGAGGACGTCGAAAAAGAAGGGGCGGAGGAAAGTACTTCAGCCGAAGTTGCGTCCACTCCAAAGCGTGAAATTGACACCGAAATGCTTAAGACTCGAATCGAGACTATTGGCCTTTCCCAGAGAACCTCAAACGCGCTCGCGAGTGCAAACATTCGCACGCTCGGCGGGCTCGTCAGAAAGAAGGAGGAAGATATTCTTGACATTGACGGATTAGGCGGTAAGGGGGTTCAGGAGATAAAGAAGGTCCTGGGAGGTATGGGAATAACACTAAAATAGGCACTAGGGCGTTAGGCACTAGGCACTAGGAAAAAAACGAATTTAATTTTTCTAGAGCCTAAAGCCCTCCCCCCTAAAGCCTTCGGCTTATGAGACATTCAAACAGAATTAAAAAATTCGGACGGGAGAAAAATCAACGCGGAGCGTTGATGCGTTCGCTCGCGCAGGCCCTTATCAAAGAAGGCAAAATCAAAACAACCGAGTCAAAGGCCAAAGCACTTCGTCCGTTTGTAGAGCGCATCATTACGCACGCTCGCACCGCGACTCCCGCGTCACGCCGTCTCATAAAGAGCCGTCTTGGAAACGATATGAACCTAGCGAAGCTTTACAAAGAAATCGGACCCAAGTATGCTTCCCGAGCCGGCGGATACACCCGCATTACCAAGATGACTTCACGCCTTAGCGACGGAGCCCAGATGGCCATCATTGAATTAATATAGACACTAGGCTTTAGGCGCTAGGCACTAGAGAAGAAAACTTCTCAAGTCCTAGAGCCTAGAGCCTTCTGCCCTAGAGCCTAAAATATGAAATACACCATTGACGCACAAGGAAAAAAGCTCGGAAGAATCGCAAGTCAGGCGGCGCTTTATCTTCGTGGCAAGGGTTCGGCCTCCTATACCCCAAATGAACTTCCCGATGCGCAGGTGGAAATTCTAAACGCAGGGAAAATTGACATCAACGAGAAACGTGCAGTGCAGACTATTTACCTCAACTACTCTGGATTTCCGGGTGGTCTTCGCGAGACAAAGCTCGGCGAGTTCATCACGAAGAAGGGACACGCAGAACTTCTCCGAAAGGTTATTCTCGGTATGCTTCCTCGCAATCGTCAGCGATCTCGCCTTATCAAGCGCTTAACCGTTAAAAATTAATCACATACCAATCAACGAATCCCGACCAATCTACGAATACCTGCGAATGAGACCCGATTTAGGAATTAGTAGGTATTCGCAGATTGGTACCCATTAGTATATTGGCAAAGCATTATGGAAACCGACACCAAAACAGAACGATATATTGAAACCATCGGTCGCCGAAAAACGGCAGCTGCTCGCGTGCGCATCACTCCCGGAACGAAAGCATCGGTAACCGTCAACGACCAGGATGTTGATTCGTATTTCAAGACCGACGAGCAGAGGCGCGTCGCGGTAGACGCCATCACCAAGGCGAAACTCCCCGTTAAGTTCAAAATCACGGCAAAGGTAGCCGGTGGAGGCCTTTCCTCACAGGCTGAATCTGTCCGACACGGTATTTCTCGCGGACTTGTTGAGTATGATGCCGAGCTCCGAAAGAAGCTCAAGAAGGCAGGGTTCCTCAAACGCGACCCACGTTCCAAAGAACGACGCAAGTTCGGTCTCAAGAAGGCAAGGAAATC
>CALQZP010000036.1 GCA_943349725.1 Candidatus Nomurabacteria bacterium
CTTCTTGCATCGGTCTCATTATTTTTGTGGTCATTATACCAAAAAGTTCGAACTTATTTCCAGCAGAACCCCGACTAATCGCACGCGCGGAGCGCGTGGTGGCTCTGACCTGAGTCGTACGCTCAGAGAATCGCCCCGCCACCGCCTCGCGGACTCGGCGGAAGCCCCGAAAGAAAAAACACTCCTTGCATTTCTGATTTGGCGGGGGTGAAATTTCTTTTGAAAAATGAAAAAGTTTTCTTCGGGGTTCCGCCCTCCAAGTATTCGGGCAGTGTGGCGGGGCTATTTTTTTGGGTCGGACTGGGGGAAAGGAGAAAGTCTTACTCTAAAATTATTAGTTAGCAAAAATAAATCTGATCTCTCCAGAATCTTCCTGCACTTTTTCTGGAATCATAACGAAGCCATCTTTAATATTCATATTTTTACCTCTTGCCCAGCTGGAAGTATATAAATCTTCTAAAGCGGAGGATTGTTGATACTGTTGTGCATTTTCCTTCTGTTCAGATGCGTCATTGCTTTCCATTCCGCCAAAACTTTTCTCTGTTTTAGTCCGAGTCTTCAAATCAATCAATTCAAAGTGCTTACTCCACAATCCTGCGTCTCCAAAAGTTGATCTCAATCCGATTGTATCTTTAGATTTATTTAATCCTATTATCACGTATGATGACAGGCCATCGTATATTTTCTGCAAAACGTCTTTCTCAAGATCGTACTGATATAAATCGGTTTTACATTTCGCCAAATATTCTCCACATCCATTTGTTCCGAGCAAGATATAAAGATTTGAGTCATCAACAAAATAATCCGTGATTTTCAAACTTTTTTCAAAATTATCTACAAGGGGACTGGACAATATATCTATATTTTCCGACTTATTAGTACTGAAATCAAATATACCAATGGAACCGCTATTACCATTAGGATAGGTGAAAAATGCTTTATTACGATAGATAGTTATTGCAGACTTTTGCTGAATAGGAGATGGGAAAGAAACAATAGAAGTCTCGGGCGTACTAGACGATTCAAAGATCATGAATAAGGATTCTTTATATGGAGACATATTAATAGCCACATCATCAGATATCTGAAAATTCACTTTTGATAAACTTATTCTACCGTTTGATTCACCACTGAAGCTGTAGCTGGTTTTGCCAACATTTCTCTGGTCTGTGAGACTGAAGAGGTCGTTGCTGTTCTTATTGAAAAAATATTTTCCAATAATCGTTAATCCCCTTTCACTATTAACAGTGAGGTGAACATCGTTGCTATACACCCCATTTTTGTCACGGGTGTATCCAAAACTGATAACTTCAAAAGTGGTAGGATCAAATCTTGAATCTGATTTACAATCTATGTACACAGTGTTCTTGTCTCTCCCGTATGAATGAACACCTTTGCTTAATAATATGAATGATTGCAAGTCAATATTTTTTTGTAAGTGATTATCACAGTAAATGCCGCTCCTGTCCTTGGCGTAAGATACTACACTGTCCTTATTTACATTACTGAAAATTATTGAAAAGGAGGATGGGTCAGCCCCGACAACTTCTTTCGCTGTTCCGTCTTTGTAGGCGTCCAACCAATAGTATATTTTCCCGTCCTTGTCGTTAAAATAATATTTGCTCGCCCAATATTGTGTATTGATCCCGTCCCATTCGCCACGACTGATTGCAACTACAGGTGAATCATCCTGAATATTTCCATCACCATTTTTTACCGTTTGCATCGGCGAGGTCGATGAATGATTAACAAAAAAAATGAGGAGCGTTAATGCCACAAGAAATGAAACGAAAAAAACAACCCAAACAATCTTTATTTTCAGGTTTTTCGAGGAATTACCAGCAGCATTGCTATCCTCGGTTATGCCTTGCCCAGGTTTTGGTTGTTTAGGTAAGTCACCATTCATATATCACATACTATCATATTCGCGACTCAAGCATAAGTAAATGTATAGCGAGTTCAACAATCAATTGCAACACCCTGTATTTATGATAACGGCGAAGCAAAACCAAAAATTTCCTTTCCATTTTTTGTCGGCTCCCCCCACACCCTCCGTCGATGAAAATAATACCATCCCTAATTAACCCCTCCACACTGTTCTCGTATCCACTCATATCCCGTCAATCGCTTCATTCCCTCGGTATCGTTTGCTAATGCGTTAAGCTTCTTTTCAATAGCCGTCTCTTGCTCGTCAATCGTCTTCCAAATGGTGTTGGCAGTTGCTTTACGCAGTTCCTCAAAGAATCGCTCGGCGGGATTGAGTTCCGGTGAGTATGGCGGCAGGAAAAGCACAATGAGGCCCGGTACACGGCGATGTATCTTTGGGCGGTGACACGGAGCGTTGTCCCACACGAGAATGACGAGTGTGTCCGGATGTTGTTTCTTGAGTTCAAGAAGGAACGTGTGCGCTGCTACGCTGTCAAAACCATCAATGCCCGAAGGGTGAAAACTGTCCCCAGAGAGCGGAGCGACAGCTGAAAAGAGGTAGCGGTTCTCTAACGATTGTTGGCTGTCTATGACGGTGCGCTTTCCCACTTGTGACCAGCTTCGTCTGAAGTTTGAAATGAGTCCATAGCGCATTTCGTCTCCGAAGAACAGCTCAAATGGACGATTCCTTAGCGGCTCCAGGAGATGCACCCTCGGCCATACGGCCTTGGGCATTTCCGCTAGGGCTGCTCGGGCCTAGATACTAGGTGCGGTGCTTCTCCTCGCACTCCCCGCCCTTACGGGACGGGTGCTCGGGCACCGCCTCTGTTTGGGGGAAGGAAGGAATCCTTCCCCCAGCGCCTCCTCGCCTCGTGCGTCCTTGTTTTACCGTCGTCGCCGACTCCTAGGTAAAACAAGGCGCATCCCGCATAAGGCGGGACAGGGCTCGGCCGACCGGAGGCGCACAACCCCTCTCCTCGTTTCCATTCGTGAGTTAGTGGTGTCGCTTCCGCTACTGGATTGCTGTGGCTTCGGCGAACGGCGGCGCTCATCCTTTCGTCACGGACGCCCTAGCGGAAATGCCCGAGGCGAAGCCGCCCGACCCGACACCGACCTTCTGTGCTTGCCACTGAAGCCCGCGTGAGTACACGTCGGGCTTCTTCCCTCCCAATGCGCGCACAATCCCCGCCGTTAGGGAAGCCCGAGGGGAACGGCGGGGGGCTCCCTTGCCCGAAAGCCAGCCCGTCCAACGGCTCAAATACACCATTTGAGCCGTTGCGCTAAGATTTCTTTTTGCTATCCGTAATTTCAACTTTGCCGTTTAAGCTGTCCAATAGAAATGTCTTGCCTAGTTCCTTGAGTAATTTAGTTCCCAGCAAAATAATGTTCGCGGGTTGAATATCAATAGTAGTTGTAACACACTTTTTATCTACACAGATTTCTCCGATACAAACCAAATGTGATGATGAAGAACCGTCTGCTAACGTATTTGACTGGATTCCGGTCAACACAAAACCGAGAGGAAACGCTTCAACATAAGGGAGTGTGAGATAACCATTGAATCCCGAATCTACTAGAGCAATTACTTTTTTAGGCTTCCCATTCACTCCTTTGACTTCAATTTCTATCTTCGGCTGATCATTTTCAAAAGTTCCAAGCATATTTTTTGGCGTTAAAGTTCATGCTCGGGTTTTGAACACTTCCAATTTGGATAATGTAGAACAATGTGTCCCCAGATTCTTTTCTGGCTTTTTCAACCGCGACCAATCTATCGGCATCAATATAGTATTTGCCCTTTTCCACATCAATAACAGCATATTTACCCATATGCTCCTTCTCAAGCTTCTCTTTAAGCTTATCGGTATAGAATTTCTCTCCGAGTCTGGAGATGTCTTCTAGGGATAATGAGGGTTTGTTCGTCATTAGGGTTAGTATAACATCTGATAACTTTTTTCAACAGAAACGGAACGAATGAATCAATTCGCCAATTTTTTGCGACAGTGTTAAAAATCAGACGAGCCGAAATTTATATCTTTCTTGGCTTAGGAAACTTGTATGCTAGATATATACCGATAGCGTAAATTAACAGTCCGATTGGAGACACAAAACTTTTCCAAAATTCAGGCTCGAAAAATGAAATTGATATTGACTGTCCGACTGGAAAATCAGGAAACTCGGCAGGATTATTTTGGGTATATTCATTGAGAAAATGGTCGAAAATAAATTTTTCGATTACAATTATTGCAACTACTACGATTAAAGCACTAATAATCTGCAACTGATGCCCCCGCTTCTTTCCTGCGCCAAGATAAACACCAAAACCAACTATATAACCTAAACCAAGCGAAATGTAACCAATCTCCGTACCAGTGCCAATCGCAACAAAATACCAAACGACACCTCCAATTGCCGCCGCAATAGCTCCGACAACGATTGAAAGTAAAATATTTGGATTCCTCGTTTCGTCCTCAAAAGCTTGGTTTGTTTTTTCTTTACACTCTGGGCATAAATAGATACTTTGACCCTTATTACCTTGAAGCGTTACAAATTGATCAGTTGTGCCTTCTTTTTGGCACATCGAACAATTAACTTTTATTCCGACTTCAGAACCAATAGTAATTTTTTCTGGTGTTGTCTTTTCCATAAATTTATTTATATAGTTTCTAATAATTTAATCCGTTCGTCAATCGGAGGATGAGTAGAAAAAAGTTTATCTATAAATGAATCTGCAGAAGGCGTTGAGAAATATAAATGTGCAGTTGAAGCACTAAAATGTTTCGGCAATCGGATGTCCATAGATATTTTTCTCAACGCTGATGCCAACGCTTTCGGTTTTTTTGTTAATTCTGCAGAACCTGCATCAGCTACATATTCTCTTTTCCTAGATATTGCCATTTGTATAAAAAACGCTGTCAAAGGAGCGAAAATTGATAAAATTGCTCCAATAATTGCAGTCACACCCGAAGTATCTTTTTCTTGAGCTTTATTTACGACATTTGATGACCAATAAAGATCAGCGATGATACTTATAGCACCAACCAAAATGCTTACTACAGCCATTGTTCGCATGTCATAGTTTTTAACATGGGAAAGTTCGTGAGCTATCACGGCTTCTACTTCATCCAAAGTCATTTTTTGTAACAGACCTTTAGTAACTGCAACTGCACTGTGATTATAATTTCGACCAGTGGCAAATGCGTTCATCGCATTATCATCCAAAAGATAAAGTTTAGGAAAAGGAATATTTGCTTTTGTACATAGTCGAGCTACAACTTCATAATATTCTGGGGCTTGCTCCTTGCTTACTGGTTTTGCTTTTGTAACACGAAGAATAATTTTGTCAGAATAAAAATAAGCAATAAAATTTATAATTCCAGCAACGACCAAAAAAGACCCTGTGCCAGTTAATCCCCAGTTAAAATAATAGGAAATCAATGAACCCAAAAGACCAATGATCACTGTAAGAATTGTAATAAAAAAATATACTTTCAAATTATTATTTCTTATTTGTGAAGCAATAGAATTTTCCATATTTTTATCTTTTATTAATTCGTAGATTCCTTAAAACACTTTTCTGAATATAAACCTGCCTCTAAATTAAATTGACCATTTTTTTCTGAAGCGATAGTCCAGTCTTCAACATCTTTTTTATTTACAACTACAGAATCTCCTATACTAATATTTTTTACCCAGATTGGTTCATTACCTAAAACCCCAGTAAATTTATCATCCTTATAACTTGTTACGCTAACCCACATATGCTCTTTTTCACCTTTATCGATAAATTCTTTTTTAATAGCATGTGTTTTGAGATCAGAAGATAATTTATCCACAGAATTCAAAAAAACTTCAATATTTTCTTGAGCTTCTTTTGTCGCATTATTAAGGCACATTTCTTGTGCAGATCCATCAGTGACTACAGTTACATTTTTTTGTTCAGTCGGCGGCAGTGGTTCCGTAGCTGTATCCCTCCCGAAAATACGTCCCAAAATAAGAATAGCAACAACAATTACACTAATTTGTTTTTTTGAAAAATCGTATCTCATTTTAGATATTTTATTCCACCAGTTATTAGAATCCATTTATGTTCTATTTAACAAAATAACTCATATCCTTTTTGTAAAGTTTTGCAAATCGCTGAAGCTCAACAATATCAACTCTTTGCTGTCCGGTTTCCACATTGGAAACGTGAGATTGCGGGCGGCCAAGTTTCTTGGCCACCTCAACTTGCGTCAGTCCCGCCTCAAGTCGAGCTTTTACCAATCGCTCGACAAAATAGGCGTACTCCTTTGTGTGGATAGACTTAACCATATAGTAGTATGTTCTATCCAAATTATCAATATCCAAACTTTGGATATGGTGATAAGATTAAGAAGTCAGAAATACCCGCCCTCCGCCCCGTCGCCCCCGCCTACGCTAAAGCTACGGACGGGCAAGCATTCCACTTCAAAAAGATTCCGCGCGCGACTTTGTTTTGTTCACAAAACAAGAAGTACCCTTGTGGCACAAAACAAAGAAGGATGCCTGCCCGCCGAAGCCGCTTCGGCGTAGGCGGGAGAAGCGACGGGGTGAGGGGCGGGAACGCCGAGTCTTCGAGGCGTTGAGTGCCGAATCGGCGAGGCTCCACTGATTGATTACTGCTTCTCGTAAAAAGTTAGAGCAAAGGTTAGAATTACTCTACAAAAATATAGTCGCGGAAGACCGCTCTTTATTTTTGTGGACCTGGGGGGAATCGCACCCCCGATTCGACTATGCCATAGTCGCGTGTTACTACTATACTACAGGCCCAGTATGGATTATTCGTGCAATTGCTCGTAATTCAAGCGAGAGGTCAGCAGAAAAATAGTTAATTCGGCAAACTCCACGGTAGCTAGATTTTTTTGTCGGCTTTCCAAGAGTTCGGGAATCAACTTGAGGTTTACAAAATCTTTCCTTGGGAATCCTTGTTATCCTCGACCAAAAGTTACCTAGTTCAGGTATATTTTGATCAGCTCGACATTGAACGGTACATCGCAGCTTTTTCTCATCAATACTATAACAGAAACGTAGCAGATGTAAAAATAGACTGATAATGTAGGGGTCAGAATTCCCAAATGTAATTCCACTCTTTTCCGAGCGCGAACCCTCGGTAATATACAGAATCGATAAAACTACTTTACCGACTTCTTTTTGCCGAAGGGCTTTCGAAAAAAATCTGACCCTTTCCTCGACCGAGAGAAGGTAGTTTCTTCGCTTCTGGTGTAGCACCGAGTGAGCTTTTTGTCGCGACTTTTCAAGAGAGAGTAGATTTTGCTTCCTAATACGTTCGGCCTGTACCGGTGTTAGTTTAATGCTCTGGAACCAGTGGAAAAGAGTTCCCTTTGAAAGGTTGTCTCCAAGCGCTTTCTGAATTTCCGGATAGGTTTTTCCTTGAGTACGAAGTATGGTAGCTTTTTTTCTTTGTTCGACTGGGCGCATCGGGATATCGTACCATAGATGTTATCCACGTGCTTAAACACTAGGAAAATCAAAAGGCCGGCCTCAATCGAGAAGCCGGCCATTGTGTGTACTTGTTGTAAGTTAAAACTCAATCGGCGCTCCGCCGATGTCGTGGCGAAAGTGCTGGCCACCTTCAAACTTGATGAGGCGAACAGCTTGGTAAGCCATCACACGCGCGGACTCTCGTGTGTCCGCCCAGGCGGTAACCCCGAGCACTCGCCCGCCATTCGTGTACACCCTGCCGTCCACTCCAAGTTTTGTCCCGGAGTGGAATACTTTGACATTTGGCATTTTCGCCACAACGTCCAGTCCAGTAATAAGCTTGTTTACTTTGTAAGGACCTGGGTACCCGGGAGAGGCCATCACGACACAAACCGAAACATGGTCACTGAAACGAATTTCATTCGGCTGATAGGGCATCCCGTCAAGACTTCCTTGAATAAGGGGAAGTAGGTCTTGGTCTAGGCGTGTGAGGTACGTTTGCGTCTCGGTATCGCCCAATCTTGCATTGAACTCCAACACCTTTGGACCTTCCTTAGTGAGCATAACGCCAGGGTATAGGATTCCACGAAAATCTATTCTCTCGGCTTTGCACCCTGCGAGCCACGGAGTGATAATCGTTTCCGCGACCTTTCGGTATTTCGTATCGGTTATATCTGGAGAGGGGGAAATCGTACCCATTCCTCCACAGTTGTCACCTTCGTTATTGTCCAGCGCGCGCTTATGGTCCGTTGCTGATGGGAATGCCGTAGCGCTTTTACCACTGCAGAGGAAATGAAGCGATATCTCGTCACCTTCCTCAAGCTTTTGCACAAGCACCGCTGAACCAACTCCTACCGGTCCAAACAGACGACCGATGGCTTCGGCCACCTTCTCTTTTGTACGGCAGACAAAGACGTTGTTTCGGTCCGAAAGTCCATCAGGCTTTATGACGCACTTAAAGCCGAGTGCGGTGGCAAAATTAAGTGTTTCCCGCTCGCTATTACACGCCTTGCCGATTGGGTGTGGAATGCCGTACTTTTCCATAAAGTTGTGCGCCCAGATCTTTGACGACTCAAACTGGAACGCTCGCTTTGTGGGTCCCCAAATGGTGAGTCCCGCTTCTTGGAACAGGTCAACGACTCCGAGGGCAAGTGTTCGGTCCTCTTGCACAATCGTGAGGTCGGGTTTGTGTTTCTTTGCCCACGCAAGAAGCGCATGGATGTCGGTCGCCAAAATCGGAACACAGATAACCGGATCGCCGTTCATGAGGCGTTCTTGCGCTATGCCCGCGTTTCCTGGAGCGCAGTAGGCTTCGGTCACAAGGTGGGAATGCAATGCAGCCCACAAAATGACGTGAGTACGTCCGCCAGGTCCGATAAAGAATATTTTCATAAGAAGAGCCTTCACGGATGTTGTTCACCCGTCCTTTCTGCCCCACACACTAGCCTACTGTCACCCAAAAGAAAAGTATCTCGCAATTCTGTCATTTGCTAAGCTAACTCGTGCCTGTCCCGCCGTAGCCTTCGGCGTAGGGGACGAATTAGCCTATGGTGAAAGCGCACGTAGAAGGACTTCCCCACTACTTTCGATATTTCTTGGTGCGCCATTTGTCGGCAATTTTCACGCGAGTGAGCGAGCGTTCAAGCTCGGCTTCAAAGTGTTCAAAGTCTACAACCCCCTTGCTTTCAGCTTGCTTGCGGAGTTCTTCGGCGCGGGCTTTTGATTTGGCAATGACATCATCCGAGAGTGTGGAAACATGTTCGGCAAAGTCTGCCAGCACGGCGACAACCGTTTGATTTTTCTCGTCAGTTTTTACTTCAACAAATCCGCCCACAACCGCAAAGGGGATGTGTTCGCTGTTTACGAGCGCAACCACATCACCCGATTTGAGACCCGCGATAAGCGGAATATGCTCTGGCAAAATGGTCAGTTCACCTTCTGTGGTCGGGAAGGTGACTTGGTCAACTTCTTCTTCAAGAATGAGCCGTTCCGGCGTGACGATTTTTAACTTTAATTTTTTGTTACTACTCATACATTTTTGCGGCCATGAGCATGTCACCCACTGCCTTCCAGTCCAGGTGTTGAGGGATAGGTTTACCTTGCTTAAGATAAAGGTTGTACGTATCTTCTACCCATGCGCCAAGAGCTTCAAGGAAGCGCTCCAAGTTGGGATTTTCCCAGGATGCGGGATTATCATGGAGATCTTTCCTTAGGGCTCTCACGAATACTACGAAGTCTTCGCGCGAATGAATCGAGGCGTGGTCTTCAAGGAGCGTCATAGTTGATTATTATTTAATGAATTAATACTAAATTGAACCTTTCATGTAGAATTCACCTTCGGCTTTAGAATCATGCTTTCCTTCCAAAATTTCTTTAAACGAGCGTATGGTTTCCTTGAGTGGAACATACGCGCCTTTTGAGCCGGTAAATTGTTCTGCAACGAAAAACGGCTGGGAAAGGAACTTCTGAACCTTTCTTGCGCGGACTACGAGCGCGCGGTCATCTTCGGAAAGTTCTTCCATACCAAGAATTGCAATAATGTCTTGTAAGTCCTTGTAGCGTTGGAGCACACGCTGAACTTCGCGAGCAACGTCGTAGTGATCCTTTCCTACAATGTTCGGGTCAAGAATCGTAGATGAAGAGTCCAGTGGGTCTACGGCCGGATAGATACCGATTTCCGAGAGAGAACGGTTAAGCACTACGGTAGAGTCGAGGTGGGAGAAGGTAGTAGCGGGAGCGGGGTCGGTAAGGTCGTCTGCAGGCACATACACGGCCTGCACGGAGGTAACGGAGCCCTTGTCGGTCGAGGTGATGCGTTCCTGCAGATTTCCCATTTCTGTCGCGAGGGTTGGTTGGTAACCCACAGCGGAAGGAATGCGTCCGAGAAGCGC
Organism: Candidatus Nomurabacteria bacterium; assembly: GCA_943349725.1. Lineage (GTDB taxonomy): Bacteria > Patescibacteriota > Minisyncoccia > Phycocordibacterales > UBA10002 > UBA10002. The sequence goes on from CALQZP010000036.1 coordinate 10,278, forward strand.
CGACACTTCAGAACCTGCTTGGGTGAAGCGGAAGATGTTATCAATGAAGAAGAGCACGTCTTTGCCTTCTTGGTCGCGGAAATATTCTGCCATCGTAAGTCCTGAAAGAGCCACGCGCATACGAGCACCCGGCGGTTCGTTCATCTGTCCGAACACCATCGCCACTTTGTCGAGTACGCCAGACTCTTTCATTTCGTGATAGAGGTCGTTACCTTCGCGAGTTCTCTCGCCAACACCGGCAAACACGGAATAACCGCCGTGGTTTGAAGCAATGTTATGAATGAGCTCCTGAATGACAACCGTTTTACCGACACCGGCTCCTCCGAAAAGACCTACCTTTCCTCCCTTTAAAACGGGACAGATAAGGTCAATGACTTTGATACCAGTCTCCAGAATTTCAACTTTGGTTGCCTGGGATACGTAAGATGGAGCTTTGCGGTGAATTGGGGATCTTGTGCTGGCAGAGACTTCTTTTCCATCATCAATAACATCTCCCAAAACGTTGAAAATGCGTCCCAAAGTCGCTTTACCAACAGGAACGGAGATAGGAGAACCGGTATCGGTTACTTCCTGACCTCGCGAAAGACCGTCGGTTGAGTCCATGGCAACGGCGCGGACGGTGCCCCCACCGATATGCTGTTCGGTTTCAAGCACGATTTTTTTGTCCCCGTTCATCACCGTGAGCGCACTGTAAATGTCGGGCACATGGCCATCTCCTCCAGAGGCGGATCCGCCTTCGGCGGAAAATTCCACGTCCACGACCGGTCCGATAATTCTCTTAATTTTTCCGACTTTATTCATGATGTTTTTTAAGCTTATAAGGTCATTCTTCCTAACTGTAAGAAAAGGTCGCTATTTCGCGGCCCTTTCCCTTGACCGTCGTTAGACTAATTAAGCAAATGAGGGAAGATTAAGAAACCTTTTCCCCACAATAACTTTACCGAAATTCTTCTTGCCAATCTTTTCGCTTGCCCCGATGATTTCAAGATAAAGTGGTCTGCCGTTCTTATCCACGTCAAGCAAAATCTCGGGTGAAATTTCCAAAGTCTTTGCTACTATACCAGGACGGAGTGATACATTAAGGGCGTCCACTTCTTTATCGTAGGTGATTTTCATAGTGCGATTCTATCAATTATTTTTCACTTTCGCAACCAAATGAGCCGTTATAACAATGATTCTAGCTTGCTTTCGTTTTATCACCACCTTCAGGTAAATAGTTCTAAATTTCCTGTAGAGTTCCTCACGAAGATTGTATCCGGACGTATGAAACTCCGGAAACCGTATCACCTCAATTACCGCCCGCATCGGTATCCTTCTTTGCACGATTTTCATTTTTGCGTGCTGGCTAAAGACAATTTCCATCTTTTTTCTACTAATACCATCTCCAATTAACGCTTGGACATTAACTTATTTCTGAATTTCGAGCGAAAAACGAGATGGAGTCCGAGCCGTATCGGGATACGGCGAGGACGAAGCGAAGTTTTGTAGCCGAAATTCAGGAATAAGTATGCAATGGTTAATTGG
>CALQZP010000037.1 GCA_943349725.1 Candidatus Nomurabacteria bacterium
GGTCGCAGAAAAAGAACACTCGGTATCACCAAGGTCACCAACAACGCACCGATTATGATTTTGGTACGCACCTCTCTCACATTACCTCTAGTATATCAGACAAGTGGGGATAAGAAGGGGAAAAAGAGTGGATAGCGAAGAACCGGAACTCGTAACAAGTCACTAGAACGAGAACACGCTGGGAGATAGCATGTTTTCTGTGCCAGTTACCTGTTCTAGTCACAGGTTACTGTGTAAGCACACTCCCCTCTTCTCCTTTCCCGAATGTTATCCCTTCCTTCTCAAACAGCGTGGTTAGCGCGGTAAATGCTTTTGTCATATCTTCATAGGCTGTTGGATATTTCACAACTAAGGACATTGAGCGAAGCGGGTCGCTCAGGGCAAGCGCCATACCTTCTACAGCCTCTGTCAACCCCCAAACAGAGTTTAGAAGAGCAAGGTGTATTTCCTCCGCGCTTTTCGGAGCAGGGATAGCTTTGAAGGAGGTAAGTAAGTCCTCATAACGCTTTATGCGCCTATCAAGGCTCGCGAGGTCGGCTGCATCTTCGTTTTGCATGGCGCGTTCAAAAATAACGAGCTCACCCTCGGTGTCTTTGGGAAGAGCGTTCACTGCGCTCCCGATTGCGTTGCCGTAGGCCTTCAAAGAAGCAGTGGTATCGTCCTTTGCAGGTAAAATATCGCTCTCCGTATACTTTCTTTGAGGTGGAGTCTCGGGTGCTCGATTTGAGAACTCGGCAAGGAGCGCTCGCCCGTCTTCCTCGGTAAAGGGTTTATCCGCCTTTCGCATAGAGAGATATTTGGCGAAAAACTCCCGTGAGACTTTGTCGGTCTCGGTCCAGCTGATTCCTCCCCCGGGAACGGTCTTTTTCTCAATCGTTTCCTTGTCAAGCTTATCATTGGGTCCTGCCTTCACGGGGTCTCGCCCAAGTCTTATTTCCTCTCCGTCGAGCGTTCCATCTCCGTCTGTGTCGGCTACCTTTTGGTCGGTGTGCCACAGCTCCTCTTCCCAATCCTTGAGCCCGTCTTTGTCTGTGTCGGTTGAGAGCACTGCTACTGCCCGTTGCGCTTGCTCCGTAGTAACACGTCCATAGGTAATCTCGGTGCGTCCGGTCTGCAGGAACCAGATACCGCACGAAATAAGGGCGACTACGGCTACTCCTGTGATTATTTTTATAGGTGTGGTCATAATGTTTAGGCTCTAGGATAAGAAGGCACTAGGCTCTAGGTAGAATGGGGAATGAGATTTCTTTTCCTAGTGCCTAACGTCTAGTTTCTTAGAGCCTAGACCGTTAGTATACCAGTTTTCTACCTTATCTCGGAAATGAAAAGACAGCCCCGGGTTCATTTCTGCCAAACGAAACACGTTCTTGGTAAAAAAGGTCTGACACAGCTACTACGGCGCGGCCGAGCGCTACGGTACTCTCTGAGTAGGTGCGAGTTGTCGTGGCTGAAATATATGACCCGAGCGGTGTGTCTGCAAACAAACTGACCGCCCCTGCATAGTTCTGGTAGGTTTCTACGAGCTTTTTATGAACCGATATCGCTTTTTCGGGAGGAATAACCGAGGTTATGTCTTTCGCAAGGCTGTTGTACTTTTGCGCCATTTTCAGAAGCCCCTGAATCAGTTCATTGTTCATCTTCTTATTACCTGCGAGGCGGTTCAGGAAGGCAAGTTCAGCCGTTGCGTCGGCTCCCGCTCCGATGATGAAGGCCCCGACGGCATTTCCATAGAGGTGTAAGGGGTTTTCACTAGAGGTTTCTATGGTCACTACTGGAATTTCTGGGACGGTGAAAGACTGGACCCCTGCCTCCGCGGGGGTGACACGTTTGTGCGTGTCAGTTTCTTTTAGAGTAGAGGGTTGTTCTACTACGGTAAGTGGTGTCGCAAGCGTATCACCTGGTCCAGCCCTGTTTGGGTTGCGATTCTTGGACACCTCCTCCCCGTCACTTGTTCCATCACCATCGGTATCTGCGCTCGTTGGGTTCGTTCGCCACAGTTTTTCTTCAAAATCAGGAAGGCCGTCTTTGTCGGTATCTAGAAGCTCCGATTGCGAGGGGGAAATGGTCTTTCTGTCGTAAGGCAATGATGAAGAAGGTACCGATACGGGTGGTTGCCCTACGGTGCTCGAAAACAGCCAGACCCCGACCGCGACAAGTACCAGTGCGCCACAAGCGAGAAGCAATTCACGAATAAGGATGGGAAGAGGTTTCGGCATATGGTACCATTGTACTGTATGAAGGCGTCTTTCAAAAAGAAGTTGGTTGTGTGTACCCTCGCTCTTGCGGTAGTGCTTCCGTTTCCCGTGCACGCGATTTTTGATTTTGGTGGCTGGGTCCTCAATGTGCCGGGCACTCACGCGAGTGCGATGTTTCTCGCCACGTCACCCTCCTTTCCACCCTTAGGAGTTGATACTTTTTGGGATTCAGGGGCAGGTACTTGTTTGAACGGAGTACAGGAAGTAGACATCCTGCAGGCATTAGGAGTCCCTCAACCCCCGATACTCCTCCAATTTGTCGGCCAGTATACTTTTTCAAAAGGGCCAGCAACGCACTCAGGTCAACAAATCCTGGGTAAATACTTTCCCGGAATGGTCTGTATGATGACCTTCGTGTTCTGGGTGACTTGTGGCTACACCCTCTGTCCCGTAGTGATACCGCTCCCTCTTTTTTTCGCCCCTCTTATCATTTTCAACGGCTCCTCCATTTAGTTTCGCATTACAACACGGTTTTTTTATAAATCTGTTGAGGTTAGACCTCAACAGATTTTAATTACAAGGCAGACTTGTCCTCAATTTAGGTTCAACCTAGGGAGAGGGCTCTAGAGAGCCATATAAACACTTCCAGTCGGCTAACGAGAGGTTTTCGGGACGGGCTTTTTCGGCAATACCGCAGGCGCGCAGGATTTCGCTCGAAATGCCGAGGTTTGATGAGAGAAGTTTTCTCGGGTGAGCAAATCCTTTTTTGAGAAGTTCAAAAAAAGTTTGTTCGTTACTGACAGTAAAGAATTCTTTTGAGATGTTTTCAATCGCGATAATGCCCGAGTCTACGTTTGGCGGTGGTGAAAAGGCTCCGGCTTTCACCGTATCTATATATTTAGGAAATCCGTACACTTTAACGCTGATAGAAAGAATACTTTCTCGGCCGTCTTGCGCGACAATTCGCTTCGCCACTTCTTTTTGGAGGAGGAGTACCATCATTGATGGCGCTGTGTCCGACTCCAGAAATTTTCGGATAAGCGCACCGGTGATGTAGTAGGGGATGTTGGCAATCACCTTGAAGCGGTTAGCGGTTAGCGTAGAGCGTTTAGTATCAAAATCCAATATGTCAGCGTGGATAAGCTCAAGTGTGCCGGAAGCGATTTCTGTCGCGAATTTTTCCCGCAACACCGGAATTAAACGGTCATCCTTTTCAACGGCAATGACCTTCCCTGCCTGCGCGAGCAAAAGCTCGGTGAGCACTCCTTCCCCCGGACCGACCTCAAGCACCACATCAGTAGGTGAAAGATGTCCCGCTTCCACGATTTTGCGAAGAGCGCTTTCGGAACGAAGAAAGTGTTGACCTAAAGATTTTTTCTTTTGCATATAAAACTAATCAACTAATGATACTAATCTGCTAATACCTACGAATAAGAGAGGCTTATTCGTAGGTATTCGTTTATTCGCAGATTGGTTTTTAGTCAAAAAAGATAATCTTCCCTCCCCCTTCCGCGTAGTTCTCAGCTTGCAGGAACGCCTCGTCAATGTCAAAGATAAATTCTGACGGCACCGTAACCTGCCTTGAACCGAAAATGGTACGCACTCCCGCATAGGTAAGAAAGACTTTGTGTTTTGCCCGCGTGAGGGCGACATAAAAAAGGCGACGCTCTTCCTCGGAAGCACTTTCGTCCCTGGTTTCATTCATTCTTTCGTGCGGAAAAAGGCCTTCTTCAAGGCCGGCGACGAAGACATACTCAAACTCAAGTCCTTTTGATGCGTGGACGGTCATCAGACGCACCGCCGGCTTCTCATCTTTGAGCTCATCCTGGTCGCTCTGCAGGGCAACATCCGCGAGAAATCTATCCACTGCTTCCTCTCGCGACAGAAGATGATTGTAACGAGTCGCGAAAGTTACCAGCTCCTTAATATTTTCTAACCGTTCTTCATCTTCGCTCCCTCCCTTTTTGAGCTCGGCTTCAAGTCCGCTCTCGGTCACCACCCATTTTATAGCTTCCGAAAGTGGGTCGGTGGCAAGTTTTTGTTTGAATATGCCGAGAAGCTTCTTAAACGTATTCCATTTCTCACGCATAGCGGGTGGGAGTTCATCTTCTTTCCCCGCGAGTATTTTAAGAAGTGTTACCTTTCCCATTCCTCGCGGAGGGACATTCAGTATGCGGCGCAAATCCCCAGAACTTTCGGGATTCTCCGCCGCACGAATATAGGAGAGCACATCTTTCACCTCTTTTCGTTCAAAGAAACGCACACCAAGCACCTGATAAACCACGTCCTCACGAAGGAAGGCCTCTTCCAGCGCGCGACTTTGGAAATTGGCCCTAAAGAGGACGGCAATTTCTGCTGGTGATACGCCACTTGCGATAAGTTGTTTCGCGCGACTCGCGATAAAGGAGGCTTCTTGCGTTTCATCATAGGCGGTAAAGAGGCCAATTTTTTCTCCCGCACCGTTTTTCGTGAAGAGCGTCTTTGGAGGACGCATCTTATTCTTCTCAATGATACGATTCGCCACCATGAGAATCGTTTGGGTTGAACGGTAGTTTTCTTCCAGCAGGACGATCTTTGCGTTCGGGTAATCTCGTTCAAACCCGAGAATATTTTTAATACTCGCTCCTCTCCAGCTGTAGATACAGTTGTGGACGACCACCTGGTTGGCCAAGTAGTTGTGGACATTGGCTACATCAAGGTCATACACGTTTCCCGTATAGTGTTTCCGACGCACCGAAGTCACTTCTTCTTCACTCACCTGCCCGTTTTTGAAAACGGCTAGAGTCATTCCATGAATGATATTTGAAGCGGGGTGAAACAGCATCGCCTGCCCCTTGGTAAGAAAAGCGCTTCGCACTACGGTTAGATTGGGTTTGAGCGAACTGATATGCGAAGCAAGTTTCTCTGCTTTTCCATAATCCATTCGCGCCATTTCCAATCTCCAGTCATTCCGTTTCCCTTTTCTGGTACTGAAACCTGAAGCCTCCAGCGCGCGCTTGAACGATAGGTCGGTCGTATTGACCGATACCCGACTCATTCCCCAGGGGTGAATGACACTCTTTCTCCTGTCCCCAAACAGGGTAAGACGCACATTAATTCTTTCCCGTGCGGTGTTGGACTGCGTGGTTCCCTGCGGGAAATAGTGGGGATACTGAAAATCCAGTCCTGTATCCTTGAACAAGGCCTGCACACGTTCCTTTGTATCTATGCGAGTAAACAAGGTGTCAATATCTTCCTGCAAGATGGCCATCTTTCTCCCAGAGGTAAAGAACACAAGAGTCGGTAGGCCGTAGTGAGTAGCCATGTATGTTTCAAAATAGAGGGCCTCCCGTTTGCTGTCGCACATTTTAAGCACCCACATTCTATCGGCCTTTTCTTGATTACAGCGAACCAGAAGGCCGATAGTGGGTTGCCCTGTCCCATTTTTGCGTGAACTCTGCACCATTCCTACGCGGAAACCTTTATCTCGGCGGTACATCAAATACACATAAAATTTCTCTTCCGTAATGGCTAAGCGCGCAAAGAGAATGTGGTTTGGGGTGCAGGTAAGTATTTTTCCGCTCTTAGTTTTGATCTCGATTAAGTTTCCCTCGTATTTTTTTACTCGTACCTTCGTTACTTGTGCTTCGCAAACCGACCCATTTCCCGAAGCTCCGGTAACGGTGTCTCCTACCCGTATCTCATTAATCTTTTTGGTTCCTGTAGGAACCGTAATTTTCGTATCGTGGGGAAAGCACTGGTCAGTATCGCCAACCACCGCGATATTTTTGTGCTCCTCGGCCAAGAGCTTTGCGATCATGTACTGCACGTGGTTTGTGTCCTGATATTCGTCTATATGAACATACCGCCAGAGTTTCTGGTAGTGCTCGCGTACTCCCGCGTCATTTTTGAGGAGAAGCGCGGTTTTGAGCAAGAGGTCGTCAAAATCAAGCGCTTTTTCCTTCTTGAGAACGGCGTCATACTTTTCCCAGACACTGGCGATAATCGCGGGGAAGTAGTCTCCCCCCGTACGCGCCTTAAATTCCGCGCATTCAACCATCTTCCCTTTTTCACGGCTGATGGCTCCAAGGATTTTTCCCGGCTCAAAACTTTTGGGATCAAGATCGGTTTCGCGTATCGCCTCTTTGATGGCGCTTATGGAGTCACTTCGGTCAAAGATGGTAAAACGTTTCGCGAGCCCCAGTCTTTGGCTGTTTTCGCGCAAGATGTGTACTCCGAGGGAATGGAAGGTGCCGAGCCAAGGGAAGCGTTTAGCGTTTAGCGTATAGCGATTTGTGGAATCTCCGAAGTCGTCTTCAAGGGGGGCCACATGGCCAGCAGATACAAGGGTGTGTACGCGGTCGCGCATTTCCTTAGCAGCCTTGTTTGTGAAAGTAATCGCAAGAATTGACTCCGGCGCGACTCCTTGCTTGATGAGGTGAAGAATACGGTGCGTGATGACCCGCGTCTTTCCCGCTCCCGCTCCCGCGACAATAAGGAGTGGTCCTTCCGCATGGAGCACTGCCTCTTTTTGTCGATCATTGAGTCCCTCTAAGTAATCCATCCCGTTAGAGATAGGACGCGGACGGACACAGTATCCAACCACACCCTACATTCTTAAATAATGATAAAAAATCTTAGCCTGTGTGAATAATTTACATAGCGTCCGCTATCTCTAACGGGACCATAGCCTGACAAATATAACACGAATGAGTCATTCACCATGCATTATGGACTATGAAATACGGAGCCATAATCTTTCTGCTTTCTATTCCATATTCCATGGTATATGTTTCATTTCCCGGTTATCCACACCCCTTCTCTTTTGATTGACTTTGACCAGTTTTTGGACTATAGTGGAAAGGTCCTCTAAGACTGAGCGACCGAAGAAAATGGCCTTGTAAGGCCCTTTTCTATGCAAGGCACTACAGACGAGCTACCGAGAGCAGAGCTTTTGAAGCAATATAGTTAGCGCAGACACCACAATTGACTAAGCCCCTGTAATACCTCGTCGGGTTTTAGGATTCTGGTAGCGCGATTATTTGCTAGAGAGCCCTCCTTTTGGCCCCTTTCTTATAGTAAAAACCCATAACAACCATTCATTCAGAAATCTTGTCCCCTCTTCGAGCTGGTTAAAGAGCCCTCAAGCTCTTTTCATAGGCTATGTGTTCTCATGGCTCTTTCTGCTTGGTCTCGCCCTTTCCCCACTAAGCGCTCATGCGGGGGTGCTGTCTTTCGTTTCGGGACTCTTTGCTAAGGAGGCTGAAGCTGAAGTTACCTCTTCCCCGATCAATTCCCAAAATGTAAGCCTGCTTACCGCCACACTTAACCCTGACCCAAATCCGGCAAAAGGGGGTGGTGATATCGCCGTTGTTGGTGGTGTAGCGCTTCTCTCCGAGACCGGGCCTGAAGGAACGCTTGCCGATATTGAAGAAAATCAGAGTTCTACCATTAGTATCTATGTTGTCCGTGAGGGAGACACACTAGGTGCCATTGCCAAGATGTTCGGTGTAACGACGAACACGATTGCGTGGGCCAACGATATTTCACGAGGCGTCATCCGACCGGGACAGACGCTTATTATTTTGCCTATTTCAGGCGTTAAACATACGGTCATCAAGGGTGATACGATTGTGAGCATTGCTAAGAAGTACAAGGCAGACGTGACCGAAATCGCGCAGTACAACCACCTTACCGAAAACGCAAAGCTCGCCCTGGGTGATGTTGTCCTCGTTCCTGACGGTGAAATTGCGAATGTACCCGCCACATCACCTGCTCGTTATGTAAACGGTGTTCGGGTCAGCACACAGCTTCGCGGTGCGGGCGGTGCCGACTTCGGCGATTATTTCCTTCGTCCTGTTATTGGCGGACGAAAGACCCAAGGGCTTCACGGTTACAACGGCGTGGACATGGCAAGCTATCTCGGCGCTCCCATTCTTGCTGCGGCTTCGGGTGACGTGATTATCGCCCGCTCGAGCGGATTGAACGGTGGCTACGGTAACTATATTGTTATTTCCCACCCCAACGGCACTCAAACACTCTACAGTCACCTCCTCAGTCTCGCAGTTACCTCCGGTACAAACGTGACGCGCGGACAAATCATCGGTTATATGGGTTCCACCGGACGCTCAACTGGCACGCACCTCCACTTTGAAATCCGCGGAGCGAAGAATCCTTTCTAGGGAGAAGATTTAGGATTTAGGAGATATGATTTAAGAAAAAACCGCGCACCAAGCGTGGTTTTTTCGTGGCTATTGACATAGCGGACATCTTAAGGCAATATTTTCTCAAACAAACAGTTCTTCCCATGAATACCTCCTACTTTTCGGAGTTTCTCACTCTTGCCATTCTCCACCTTCTTGTCGTGATAAGCCCTGGGGCTAACTTCACAGTGGTGGCGAAAAACAGTTTAACCCTTACGCGACAGCTTGCCCTCTACACGGCCTTTGGCGTTTCGCTCGGAACCATGGTGTATGTCATCTTTGCTCTGTTCGGCCTTAAGGTGCTCATGGCAATTGCCGAGTCCGCTCTGTGGTTTGGAGTTCTAAAGTTTTTTGGCGCAGGGTATCTCATCTACATCGGCGTGAAGTCCTGCAGGGCGAAAGCGCCCAAGCCGGAGGAAAGCGACACTACGCACCTGTTCAAGAGAACGATGGTAACGCCACAGGATGCCGTCGGTACTGGCTTTTTCAGCCAAATATCGAATCCGAAAGCCGTCCTCTTCTTCATTAGCCTTTTCACACAGGTGATTGACGTGCGGACGCCGACGGCTATCAAGGCGCTATATGGCGCGTGGATGTTCTTCGCGACGCTCGGGTGGTTCGCTTTTGTCGCCCTCGTTCTTTCGCACACAGGCGTCCAGATGAGATTTCGCTACAATCTTCACCGTATTTCACTGGTGTTCGGGGTTGTGCTCATAGTTCTCGGTGTACTCCTCGCATTTTCGGCAAACCCCCGATAAGGCAAGACATACCAAAGTGGGTCATAAACTAGCCGCTACGGTCACAAGCCGTGGCGGTTTTCTTTGTAAACCCTGAATCCGATTTTCTGCGGGGGTGTTTTAGGATTTAGGAGATATGATTTAAGAAAAAACCGCGCACCAAGCGTGGTTTTTTCGTGGCTATTGACATACATGGGATTTTGAGACAAGATTTCTGTGGACAAGGTGTCTGCAAAAACTCAAAAAGGACGGAATATGCTAGGTTTGATAGACCGATGGTATGCTTTCAGAAAGTGTCGGCAAGGGTATCGTGTGCCGAAAGTTAGCTGGGAGCCCGAAATCGTATCATGCGACAAAGCAAAGACCTCATGGTTTTGTTTCGTCCCCAGTATGGTTTCAAGGGTGTCCTTAATTCGAAGGGGGCTCATTCCCGCAGAAGGCCAGGTTTTTGTGTACACCCTATCTTCGCTTGACCTGATTACGGCAGACCCTGAAGTGACGGTGGAAAAATTGCACTGCGTGTATGACCATGCTCTTGAGCACATGCAGATGGCTGTAAAACAAGGGAAGTCCGTTAACCTTCTTGGTGTCAGTCTGGGTAACGTACTCTCTATCAGGCTCGCGGGGCAAGCTCGCACAAAAATCATAAATCTCATTTCAATCATTGGGGGGGGGCAACTTGGGGTTGTCGTGTTGGGATAGCATTCTGACAGGATATGTTGCTCGGCAGTCGGTATGCGCAACAGCGGAACGGTACGAAGAAATGATGTCCGTGTTCAGTCCGGTTAGCTACATAAGAGAGGTTGAGGCCGAGCGGGTAGTCATCAGGTTGGGAACTCACGACCTGCTCATCCCCTTCAGACATGGGGAAATACTCGTTGATGCTTTTGTAAGAAGAAGTCAAAATACTTCCATGCAGATTGCTTACAAGGCTTATCGAGGCGCCGACCATGCAAGTGCTATGTTCTTTTCATCTTTGGAAAATCTGTGGCGGTCAAAGTAACTTTCTGGTTTTTTCAAGCGGAATCTTTCGTGCTCTCGTGCGCAACTGGTTACAGTTGCGCTTTTTATTATCGGAGAAAAGAGACATGCGATGCTCTGCGAAAAACTTTGAATAAGGCGGTTCTGCGCGAATAGCCAAAATTCAACCGCTACGGTCAAAAGCCGTGGCGGTTTTCTTTGTAAACCCTGAATCCGATTTTCTGCGGAGGCGCTTTAGGCGGGTCGAAGAATTTTCTGATAGCATCAAACACCACTTTGAAATGTTGGTCGTACTTGTTTTCCAATTTTTCAATCTTTAACCGAAGCTCTCGGTTCGAGGCGATAAGTTCGCGAAGTTTGGTAAAGGTTCTGATGATTTGAATATTCACCTGAATAGCTTGCTTACTGTTAAGTACACTCGAAAGCATGGCAACGCCTTGTTCGGTGAAAGCGAAAGGCAACTTTCTGCGTCCGCCATAACTTGAAGTACCAATTTGGTACTTCAAGTTTGGATTTCTTGAAGTCACAGATTGTGATTTCAAGTTTGAATTCTCTAAGGTCACAAATTGTGACCTTGAAAACGCCTTCGATTCAACCTTGGTGAGCTGAAACATAAAGTCAGTGGGGAAGCGAAAGAGATTTCTCTTTACTGCTTGATTGAGTGCGCGGTTTTCCACTCCATACAATTGCGCCAAATCCCTATCGAGCATGACCTTCTTCCTACGGATAAAAAATATCTTGCTTTCGATTCTTT
>CALQZP010000038.1 GCA_943349725.1 Candidatus Nomurabacteria bacterium
AGTCACAAAACCCGCCGGAAGGCGGGTTTTGTGACTTTTAGGTAACGTCGTCTTATGTTCAATCCTTCGACAAAGCCTCAGGATCAAATAGCATTAAGAAATGCTATTTGACGGCGTCCTTGAGAGCCTTCGCTGCGCGGAACTTGGGGACCCTCATAGCCATTACCTGCACCATTTCGCCGGTGCGAGGGTTGCGGGCCTGACGGGCTGCGCGCTGTTTGACCGAGAAAATGCCGAGACCCGCAATGGAAACCTCCTCGCCAGTCTTCAAGGTGCTTACAATGGACTCTAGCACCTTGTCTACCGCCTGCTCTGCCTGCACTTTTGTTCCACCGAGTACGACGTGGACTGCTTCTACAATACCTTGTTTGTTCATAATATAAGATACCAATATACGAATGGTACTAATGAAACGAATGAATACGAATCAGAAGACCACTGTACCGATATAAAAAGAATTACTAAAACTTCGACCTGATAAATTGATAACATACCAAACTAAGCTCAAATCATTATATAACAAGGCCTTTTCAGTGCAATAGAGTAGAAAAGATTGACGTTATGTAATTATGTTGTCTAAAAAAAAGAAAAGACACCATTCTTTTGGTGTCTTTTCTTTCCTAAAGCCTAGTGCCTATCGCCTAGAGCCTGCTTTACCTTGCAAACTCTATACACCTCGTCTCGCGAATCACCGTAATTTTGATTTCTCCAGGGTACTTAAGCTCCTTTTCAATGCGGTCAGCAACACCTCGAGCCATATTCTTCGCTTCAAGGTCGCTCATCGCTTCCGGTTTGACGAAGATGCGGATTTCACGACCTGCCTGCAGAGCGTATGCTTTCTCTACACCCGTAAAGGAGGTAGCAATCGCTTCAAGTTCCGCCAAGCGCTTGAGGTAGTTCTCTACCGTGTCGCGCCTCGCGCCTGGGCGAGCTCCTGAAATAGCGTCCGCCGTCTGCACAATGTAAGACTCAATGGTCTCGTACGGATATTCGTTGTGATGCGGTTGCATTGCCTTAATGATGAGCTCATCAACGCCGAATTTCTGCATAATACGACGGCCAATCTCAACGTGCGTTCCCTGCACCTCGTGGTCTACGGCCTTACCGAGGTCGTGGAGTAGCGCTCCCGCTTTCGCGATAGCGACGTTTGCCTTAAGCTCTTCCGCAATCATACCGGCAATGTGCGACATTTCTATAGAGTGCTGAAGCACGTTCTGTCCGTAGCTCGTGCGGAAGTGAAGTCGTCCCAAAATGGCGATGACCTGCGGTGGGAGGTTGATAACTCCACATTCGTAGGCGGCCTGCTGACCTTTCTCCTTGATGATTTTGTTGATGTCTTGCTGTGCTTTCTCCACGATACCCTCAATCTTCGCCGGCTGAATACGGCCATCAAGAATGAGGTTTTCCAGTGCGATTCGAGCGACCTGGCGACGGATAGGGTCAAACGAAGAAATGGTAATCATACCAGGAGTATCGTCCACGATAACTTCAACACCGGTTGCTCGTTCAAATGCTTTGATATTGCGCCCTTCTTTACCAATGATTTTGCCCTTGAGGTCATCGCTCGGAATACTGACGGTAGTGGTGAGAATGTCAGGCGAGACGGAGTTCCCCAAACGCTGAATTGAGGTAGTCAAAATCTCCTGCGCGCGCTTTTCCAGGCGCTCTTCTCCGGACCGCTCAAGCTTCTGCATACGCACGATAATATCCTCCTCGCATTTCTTTTCGAGGCTGGTGTAGAGCTTCTGTTTCGCTTCTTCTTCCGTGAGATGCGCTATTTTTTCAAGCTCCGCGCGCTTACTCTCCTCCATTTCCGCAATTTTCTCTTTGACACGTTTCACTTCCGCGATACGCGTCTTGATCTCCTCAACTTCTTTATCAATATCGGTCTGCCGTTTATCAAGCAGATCCTCTTTTTTGATAAGGCGGTCTTCAGTCTTCTTGATATTCCCTTCTTTTTCTTTGAGTTCAACGCGGGCTTCTTCACGCACTTTGACTGCTTCCGCTTCCGCATGAAGCGTGATTTTCTTTGCCTCCTCGGTGGCCGAGAGTTCCATTGACTTGATCTGAAGCTCCATTGAGCCTCGCTTACCAAGCGAAATGATCAGCCGGAGGTAGTAGCCTAGTGCGATTCCGATGATACCCGCGGCGCTCACCATGAGTACCGCATTAACTGACATACATTTAAAAAGATTCCGCTTTTACGCGTTTTCGCTCCCTATAGTATAGAATTTGTGACGTACCATAAGCTTATTTTTTTTGGTTCGTATAAAAGGAGGTTGACCCAATAAAAGTGAAATCTTGACTATTTTTTTGTAATAACCCAGTTACTATACAAATAAAGTGGCAAAAAGTACAGCTGACGAAAGGTAAATCTCCACACCCCTCGAAAAATCCCTAGGCCTCCGGCCACTCCCTTTTCCTCCCGAGGCGGATCCGTCCTTCGGCGGAAGGAAAGGGAGAATAAAAGGTGTGGACAGTTACGACGAAAGGAAGCCCTAAACTTGAAGAAGCTCAAAGGTTTGAGGTTTGATATTTCTTATGGCTTAGAACTTCGAGCTTTCTTGTTTTTAGCCTATCACCTGTATCACCTTGTCTATAATGCCGTATTTTTTCGCTTCATCGGCGCTCATAAAGAAGTCGCGCTCAACATCCTTTTCAATCTGTGCGAGTGGCTTGCCGGTATTTTGCGCGAGCATCTTATTGAGCTTATCCTTAGTCTGCAAAATGTGCTTCGCGGTAATCGCGATATCGGTGGCCTGACCCTCCACACCTCCGAGTGGTTGATGAATCATCACCTCCGCGTTCGGGAGGATGAAGCGCTTACCTTTTTTACCGGCGGAGAGGACCATCGCTGCTCCTGAAGCGGCGATGCCGACACAGGTGGTCGCCACGTCGTTTTTGATGTGGTTCATCGTATCAATAATCGCAAGTGTGGAAGAAACTGAACCACCCGGAGAGTTGATGTAAATGTTGATGTCCTTCTTCGGGTCTTCCGACTGGAGGAAAAGAAGCTGGGCAATCACGAGATTTGCGGTGTGGTCGTCTATGGGACCTCCAAGGAAAATGATTCCCTCCTTGAGGAGTCGCGAATAGATATCGTAGGCGCGTTCGCCGTAGGTTGTTTTTTCAATGACGGTGGGAATGAGAATTGACATAGGATGTATGATTTAGGGTTTATGAATAAGATACGAAGAGAATAGCAGAAAAATGAAGAAGTTGCTAAAGTCACTTTTTCCCATTGCTTTATACTTCATAGTAAATACTTTATACTTCTTTAGCTATGCGATTACACCGATTTTTTGTACAAGAGAAAATAGCGCCGAATAGTCCCGTGACTCTTACGGACGAAAAACTGCTCCATCAGTGGAGGAGTGTTTTGAGGTTGAAGATGGGAGGGGAGGTAATACTTTTTGACGGGTCCGGGACGGACTATCGCTGTGAAATCGTTACCCTTGAAAAAAAGGAAGCGACCTATGCTATTCGGGAGGTGGTAAAAAATGAGGTCGCCCCTCTTCGGGAACTTGTACTGTTTCCCGCGCTTATTAAAAAAGACCGCTTTGAGTGGTTACTTGAAAAGGTTACCGAGCTTGGTGTGTCCGAAATTCGGCCGATTGTTTCCGAGCGTACCGAGGTAAAGAAGCTAAATGTAGAGCGAGCCCGAGACATTGTAAAGGAGGCTACCGAGCAGTCCGGTCGGGGAACTCTCCCCGCGATAGCCGAGCCTGTTTCCCTTGTATCGGCACTTTCTTCTGTGCCTGCTTCAGCCATCGCCTTTGACCGTTCAGGTTCTTCTTTTCGTACTTCCAAATTCATACTTCCTCATTCAATTTCGGCCTTTATCGGACCCGAAGGCGGGTGGAGCCCGCATGAGCTTGCACTTTTTAGCGAACACAACATTCCTGTCTATTCTCTTGGTACAGCAACGCTCCGCGCCGAAACTGCGGGAGTGGCAGTAACCTCTCTTTTACTCTTGGAATCGTAAAAAAGAATCTCCAAAAAGCAAGAAACAAACTCCAAACAATTTTCAACCATCAAATCTTAAAGTCTTTTTGAGTATTGGTTACTTTGGTTTTGTTTGGTTATTGTATCTTGGTGTTTGTTACTTTATTTCTGGGCTTCTAGAAATGCCAGTACTTTTTGATTAGTGAGGAGTGTTTCCACGTAACTACGCGCGCTGTCGCGGTTTGCATCTTTGTAGTGTTCCATAAGGTGTTTCACTTCGGTCTCAATTTCCGTTTCGGACGCGGTAAGTTTTTCGGCTCGCGCGATTTGGAAGAGCGTGAGCTGGAGACGGGCACGTTTTTCGGCATCTTTCTCCCATTCTTTGCGCAGTGCATCTTTGTCTTTTTTGATTTCCTTGAGATAGTTTTCAAACGAAGCGCCCATTTGTTCAATCTGTCCCTTAAGCTCACTTTCCATGCGGGAAAGTTCACTTTCAATGAGAACATCGGGAAGCTCGCCCTTGGCTTTGTCCGTCAGCTTGTCCAAAAGTTCCGCTCGGTGCTTTTCTCGTTCGCGTTCTTCTTTGTGCGACGTAAGCCCCTCCTTTACCTTGGCGCGGAAATCCGCGACAGTTTCAAACTTTCCAAACTCTTTGACGGTTTCGTCGGTGATGGCAAAATCTTTTTTACCCGACTCGGTTTCGTGCTGTTTCTTGATTTCCGCAAGGACCGTGTCTATTTCTTTTTCGACAACCGGGGTCGCTTCGGGCTTTTTGCCGTTGTGTTCACTTGCAATTTTTTTGTAGTCGGGAAGCGTGAGCTCTGGATAGAGGGAAAGAGTCACTTTGAACTCTGCCGGGTTTTCAGGAGCAAGTTTGAGTGCCTCTACGCGTGGGCGACCGATCACATCAAGTTTTTCGGCGCGAAAAATCTCGGTGAGCGCTTCTCCTAGCGCGTCAGTAGCGGACTCTTCCCAGAGCGCCATCTCTCCCATCCGTTCGCGCAGTATTTTCTCCGGCACGAATCCCTTTCGGAACCCCGGAAGCTCGGTGTCCTTCTTGAGGTGGCTAAGGACATGGGCACGATGTTTGCCGATTTTCTCGGCAGAGAGTTCAAGCACGAGCAAGTACTCCGCTTTGGGAAGCGCCTTCTTTTCTTTGATGGTGTAATGCATCCCGTTAGAGATAGGACGCGGACGTGTAAGCGTCTATACCTATCTGTGTATTATCTCAAAATAAATGTATCAATGTGTATTCTAAACTATACCCATGCAGGCGTCCGCTATCTCTAACGGGAGCATAGAGCAGTAATCTACCGCAGAAAGGGGTCTTTCCGCAAGGATGCGCGCTTTTGCGCGTGTTTTACTGAGCAGGGTTCGTCATAGACGACTCGGTCTCGGTCATCATCGTTCCGTCCGTCATATCATCTGCCACCTTGGGCACCTGTGTCAGTCTAGCTCCCCAGAAATAGAGCGCGCCGATAATAACAATGATAAGAATGACCACAATGCCAAACGCCGCGCCCAAAGAGCTGTGGTAGCTCGGTGCCGGTAACTCTTCCGAGGGGGATGGCATTTTGGGAAGCATGGGCGGGGTTGGGATAGTTGGCGTGTCTTGAACAGGTGAAGACACGGGAGAAGACCGTTGGTCGGGGTTCATAGTTTTATTTATTCCAAAAATATATTGCAAATTATAGCAAGCTCCAACAAAAAACACTATTCTTCCGAATAGTGTTTTTTTGGTTTGTTTTTTTAGAGAAGGAAGGGAATCAAGAGGAGCGCCACAATGTTGAGGATTTTAATCATGGGGTTAATCGCGGGTCCCGCAGTGTCTTTGTAAGGGTCGCCGACGGTGTCTCCGGTAACCGCCGCCTTGTGCGCGTCCGAGCCTTTCCCGCCGAAGTTTCCCTTTTCAATATATTTCTTCGCGTTGTCCCATGCGCCCCCACCGGAGGTCATTGAGATAGCGACAAAGAGACCGGTTACGATGGAGCCGACAAGCATTCCTCCGAGCGCGACGGGACCAAAGAGAAATCCGACAATAATCGGTGCGAGCACCGGAATAAGTGCCGGTACAATCATCTCGCGGATAGCCGCTTTGGTGACGATATCAACACAACGCGCGTAATCCGGCTTCGCGGTTCCCTGCATAATGCCCTTGATTTCTCGAAACTGTCTGCGTACTTCTTCCACCACGGCGCTTGCGGCGATGCGAACCGATTCCATTGAGATGGCCGCGAAATAGTAGGGAAGGAGTCCACCGATAAAGAGACCGACAATGATGAGCGGGTCCTTGAGGTCAAAGCTAAGTGTTTTTCCCAGTGTTTCAAACTCTTGCGTGTAGGAAGAGAAGAGGACAATGGCGGCAAGTCCTGCCGAGCCGATAGCATACCCTTTGGTAACCGCTTTGGTGGTATTGCCTACGGCATCAAGTGCGTCGGTAATTTCACGAACTGATTCGGGGAGATTGCTCATCTCTGCAATACCACCGGCGTTGTCGGTTATGGGGCCGTATGCGTCTATCGCGACAATAATACCCGCCATTGAAAGCATACTCATCGCGGCGATGGCGATACCGTACAGACCCGCGAAATAGTTGGCGGCAAGGATCCCCCCCACAATCGTGAGAAGGGGAAGCGCGGTTGCCTTCATTGACACCGCGAGGCCCTGAATGATGTTGGTACCGTGTCCCGAACGGCTTGCTTCGGCAATTGAGCGCACCGGGGCGTGCCCCGTGCCGGTGTAGTACTCGGTAATCCAGACGAGAAGTCCGGTTACCACAAGTCCGACGAGTGAGGCGTTAAACAAAGCGCCTGCGGTAAAGAGTCCGTTGCCTGCCATAAGGTAATTGGTGATGGGGTAGAAGGCGACAGCAGAAAGCACACCGGACACGATGAGTCCTTTATAGAGCGCGCCCATAATGTCACCTGATTTTCCGAGGCGAACAAAAAACGTGCCGATGATGGAAGCGACAATCGCCACCGCGCCAAGCGCGAGCGGATAGAGCAGAGCATTTCCAAAATCAGGGAAGAGAATTTCACCAAGAAGCATTGTGGCGATGGCGGTAACGGCATAGGTCTCAAAAAGGTCAGCTGCCATACCGGCGCAGTCACCTACGTTGTCACCCACGTTGTCGGCGATAACCGCTGGGTTTCTCGGGTCGTCTTCGGGAATACCTGCCTCCACTTTGCCGACAAGGTCGGCTCCGACGTCCGCAGCTTTGGTGAAGATGCCACCACCAAGACGAGCAAATACAGAAATGAGCGAGGCTCCGAACGAAAGTCCGATAAGGGCTTTCACGTCACCAGTGAGTGCGAAGAATCCCGCAACACCCAAGAGGGCGAGGCCAACGACGAGGAGCCCTGTGATGGCTCCACCCTGAAACGCGAGCGCGAGCGCAGGTTTCATACCAATGGACGCTGCCTGCGCGACACGGCTGTTCGCGCGAACCGAGACGTTCATACCGATATACCCCGCGAGGGCGGAAAGAACGGCGCCGACGAGGAAGCCGACCGATGTGGCTGTGCCGAACGCGAAGTAAAGAATAACCCCGAGGACAAGCGCCACAACCGCGACGGTCTTGTACTGGCGGTTAAGATAGGCCTTGGCGCCGGTCGCGATGGCGCTTGAAATTTCCTTCATGCGGGCGTTTCCCGCGTCCTTCTTGAGAAGGCTCATCGCGGAAAGACCTCCATAGATAAGCGCGAGTACGGCTGAACCAAGTGAGAACCAAATAACAGAGTTCATAAGATATATATTAATTTCTAATATCTAATTTCTAATTCACCTAATAAAATTACAAATTTCTAAATTGATTCATTTGCTATTCTATTAGAAATTAGGTGAATTAGGCAATTAGGAATTCCGAGCCTATTCTTTTTTATCTTCCACTTTAGGTTCGCTTTCGGTAGGCGAGGGTACGGGTGTTGCTTCTGCGGTGGCGATTTCCTCACCTTTGGTGGAGCGGATATCAATTTTCCAACCGGTCAGCTTGGCGGCAAGACGTACGTTCTGTCCGCCCTTGCCGATGGCGAGTGATTGTTCGGACTCTGCTACTTCCACAATGGCTTTCTTCTCCGCCTCATCTATTTTAACTGAAATAACTTCGGCGGGGGAGAGCGATGCTTCCACAAACTTTGCCGCGTCGGGGGACCATTCAATAATATCTATCTTTTCTCCGCCAAGTTCGGACATTACCGTGGACACACGGACGCCACGCTGTCCGACAAGAGAACCAACAGGGTCAATGTGAGAGTCGTTGCTTACCACGGCAATTTTGCTTCGTGAGCCTGGCTCACGCGCGATGGCTTTGATTTCAACCGCGCCTGAAGCGACTTCGGGAGCTTCCTGCTTGAAGAGTTCGTTAATGAGTTTGGGGTGTGAACGGGAAAGTTTGAGAAAAATACCCTTTGGGGTTTCCTCCACGCGATAGAGATAGGCGCGGACACGTTCGCCTTGTTTGTAACGCTCCCCGGGGATTTGCTCTTCATACGGAAGGAGGCCTGTCGCGCGACCCATATCAATGAAAAGATTGCCCCGCTCCACGCGCTGTACCGTACCCGATACAATTTCACCTTGACGCGCACCGTACTCGGTCATAACGCTGGTTTTCTCCGCTTCACGGATCTTCTGAATGATGACCTGCTTCGCGGTCTGTGCCGCGATACGGCCGTAGTCGCCCTTACTCTCCAGAGGGAAAATCATTTCCGCATCAAGATCCGCGTCCTTCTTTATCTTGCGCGCATCATCAATCATGATGTGGTGCTCGGGATTGAAGTAGATGCGTTCGTCAGCCGCGTCACGCACGCGTTCCTCCTCTTTCATCTTCTCCATTTCCGGTTCGGGAATAACACGCGTATCGTCAACTACGATTTTCACCTGGTTGAAGGCGGTCGCTCCGGTATTGATATCAAAGGTAGCGCGAACAATTTGTCCCTTCTTGCCGTACTCTTTTTTGTAGGCGGTCGCGAGTGCCGCTTCGATAGCCTCAATAACTTTCTCGCGCGGAATACCGCGCTCATCTTCAAGCTGGTCCAGGACCGAATTGATTATTTTGAGGTCAAACATGGCTGATTTTTAAGGAGTTGCGAAGCGACGACTATAAAAATCGCCACCCCGTGTAATAAACCTTTTATACTACGCTAATAATGTGAGCTCTCATCTAAGTGGTTAATGCCTATCCTCATTTCGTATCACTATTACACAGGGTTAAGAAAAATATAGTCGCTTCACTCGTTATCTTTCTAAAAAAATATGTCCGCCCGGGAAGGCGAACACAGAGTCCCTAGAGGATAGCAGGGGAGCCACTGTTTGTCAAACTCGCTTTTCAGTGGATAAGTGGGTAGTGAAAACTGAGGCGGAGCCTCGTGTTTGGTCATCCGTAGGTCCCTGCCTTCCCTCCTACGCTAAAAGCTTCGGAAGGGCACAGCTCAGGGATGCTCAAAAACCTGGCTCGTACTCCAGTCGGAGTACTTCTGGATCCCCGCCTTAGTCTACGACTACTGCGCTACTGCTTCGTCGCAGGGATGCTCAAAAATCATAGTCGCTCCGCTTCTTGATTTTTGGCACTTATCAACATTGCCCTCATGGGCATACTCTCTTATACTTAGGGGACATTGATAGTGTTCTATCTCTTACTAGTCGCTAATTATTAAAAATTTATGAGTACCAAAAGTTCATTTGTTATTCTTATCGTGATTATCCTCATTGGAGGCATTATCTACGTCTACGGAGGAAAGGGAGGCACGGCTCTCCCCGGAGGAAGCACTGGCGGGAACACCACATCAAAATCTATCGGAAGCACCAAAGAGTCACTCCTAAAGCGAGCAAGCATGGTTGATAAAACCCCTCTTACCGAAAAGGAAAAGATTACGCTTTTTGAGTCACTCTCGGCGGAGAATTCTTCTAAATACGGCTTTACCAATGTGGAAAAAGCAGAAATCATTAAGGCACTCAACAAGTAAATAATACGAACGGGATACGAACACCCTTCTTTATTCTCCCTTTCTTAAAGGGAGTACCCGTTAGGGGGAGGGATTTATAAATCCTCCGCCGAAGACGGCACCTCCTTTAGCAAAGGAGGAATAAAGTTTGGCCTCGTCCTATCCCCCAAAGCTCGCTGTTCCCTCGTAAGACCTCGGCGGGGTATTAGGCGAGGCGTCAGGGCAAACTTTGTTGTAGAAGAATTGGCTCCGCCAATGCGTCTTTGTCTTTGTGGATTCATCCCCGAGGC
>CALQZP010000039.1 GCA_943349725.1 Candidatus Nomurabacteria bacterium
CATTTTTTCTTTTTGGGGTTGCCGAGTGAAGCGAGGCAGTGGCGGAACGATACGAGCGTACGATTTAGTTTCAAGCCACCACGCGCTCCGCGCGTGGCACATCATTTGTTTTGAAAATAGGTTCGAGCTTGGTACAATAAACACACCAAAACAGAACTCAACGGCTTTTTCAAAGTCAGAAGGTGGGACGCGCTTCGCGCGTCCCACTGATTTCCCCCCATTTTTCCAAACGAATTCAGAATTTTTGGCGCGCTGGCGCGCACTGATTTTTCGCCGAGGAGGAGGTTCGAAATCAGAAGCAATTTTGACTCATAGTATTTGCTTAATACAAAAAGAATTTTTAATACTATGAATAATAATATGGAAAATAAAAAATTCTTTTTGTATGCTCGCAAGTCCACTGATGTCGAGGATAAACAAGTTTTGAGTATAGAAGCACAGTTGGATGAATTGCGAGACTATGCCAAGAGAGAACATCTGAACATCGCCCAAGAGTTCATAGAAAAACAATCTGCGAAAATTCCAGGTCGTCCGATTTTTAACGAAATGATGAAGTGTATTGAAAAGGGCGATGCAGATTCTATCCTCTCTTGGCATCCGGATCGTCTCGCAAGAAATAGTATTGATGGTGGAAAAATTATCTATCTTCTCGACACAAGGAAACTTGCGAGCCTGAAGTTTCCTACTTTCTGGTGTGATTCCACCAGTCAAGGTAAGTTCATGCTGAACATGGCTTTCGGTCAAAGCAAATACTATGTGGATTCTCTTTCCGAAAATACGAAACGTGGACTTCGCCAAAAAGTTCGTAATGGAGATTATCCAACGCTTGCTCCTGTCGGCTATATCAACGACTCACGGACGAAAACTGTGGTGGTAGATAGAAAGAAAGCCAAGGTTATCAAGCAAGCGTTTGAATTCTATGTGAAAGGCGGCAATAGATTGGAAGATGTCTCAAACTTTTTGGCGAAGCACAATCTATTTTCAAAAACCGGAAAGAGAATCCACAAATCTCGTGCGACTTCAATTCTTTCAAATCCGTTTTACACTGGACTGTTTCGCTATGGTGGCGTACTACACGAAGGAAAGTACGAGCCAATCATTTCAAAGAAACTTTTTGATCAGGCGCAGGAAATGTTGAAACTTCGCGGTAAGCCCGACAGAAAGCCTAAAAACGACCCGCAACCTTTCTGTGGCCTCATTTCCTGCGCCTCATGCGGAATGATGATAACTGGCGAATACAAGGTGAAGAGGCAACAAAATGGAAATATCCACGAGTATATTTACTATCACTGCACGAAGAAAAACAAAAATGTGAAGTGCGAAGAACCTTGTATTCGGGAAGAAGAACTAAATCGCCAGTTATCATCCATCATTCAAAAAGTTTCTTTGCCCAAAGACTGGGCGGAGGAATTGAATCGTCTTGCTTTGCAAGACCACGGAAAATCCGCCCAGTCTTTGACTGCTTGTGTAAAAGAGAAACAAGAGAAGATTTCTTCTTTGTCAATCAGATTGGAGCGACTTCTCAACAGCTACCTTGACCAAGATATTGATAAAGAAGATTATCGTGCTGAAAAATCAAAATTGTTACTTTCCAAGAAGTCGCTCGAGGAAGAAATCTATAATCTTTCACACAAGCAGAATGATTGGCTCGAACCTTTCCAAAACTGGCTAGAAGTCGCACAGGGATTGGACAAAATTGCTTCTGATTCAGACCTTTTTGCGAAAAAGGTCTGTGCCAAAGAAATCTTTGGCTCGAACCTCCTCCTCGGCGAAAAATCAGTGCGCGCCAGCGCGCCAAAAATTCTGAATTCGTTTGGAAAAATGGGGGGAAATCAGTGGGACGCGCTTCGCGCGTCCCACCTTCTGACTTTGAAAAAGCCGTTGAGTTCTGTTTTGGTGACCCTACCGGGAATCGAACCCGGATTTAAGCCTTGAGAAGGCTCCGTCCTAACCGTTAGACGATAGGGCCCCTACTATGCTCCGTTTTCCAACGGAGCTTCGTAGGGCAAGCGGCGGTCAGCGTAACCGTTACTTGTCCCTCCGAAGCTCGGCTACAAGCGAGCGTAGGGGGAGACGATAGGGTTCTCCTTCGCTCAAGCTACGAAGGGCAAGCCAACGCAGTAAAGCGAAATGCAGAAAAACTATAGCAGAAGTTGGCTACTTTATCAAAATTTACCTATTCCTCCACACGCTAAGTTTCTACCTATCGGGGGGGATTTCGTAGTAGTTAATGAGAAATTTTGCGATGTTCATAAAGGGCTCGGTGAGTGTCGCGGAGGCGAACTCCACCCCCTTCGGTTCAACAGCATAGAGGAGGACAATGAAACGGGGATTGTACGCGGGGAAATATCCGAAAAAGGAATGCAAAAAGCGATCTTTGAAGTACCCGCCCCCAGCCGAATCGGCAATAAGCGCGGTACCGGTTTTCGCCGCGATACTATGATGTGGCATCTTGTATGCTCCGTGAAGCAGTGCCGTGTCCACCACCCGTACAAGCATACGCGATATTTCTTCCGAGGTCGCCTGCTCGATGACCTGCTTTTTCTCGTCCCCTTCAAGCGAGCGGGTAATTCCCGTCTTGTATTTTATTTCGGTCACTAAATGCGGAGTAATAAGGTATCCGCCATTTCCAAGTGCCGCGAGCGCGCGTATGGTCTGAATAGGTGTAAGGGCGATGCCTTGGCCGTACGAAGCGGTCACGAGCTCAATGTCACGTCCACTTTCAAGGTTTTTCACCAGCCCCGCCGCTTCAGCAGGAAGGTCTATTCCCGTCTCCTCACCGAGGCCAAATCGTTTCAAGTACTCACGCAGTCTGTCCTTGCCAAGTTTGAGAGCGACCATGGCCATACCCGTATTGAGTGACTGACTAAGAACCTCCTGCATATCCACCTGCCCTCGCCCTTTGCCGTCAAAGTTTGAGATGGTCTTACCGTTAAGTGTCACAAAACCGCCATCAAAATAAGTCGTGGTCGCCGTTACCACTCGTGCGTCAATTCCTGCGGACATCGTAATGGGCTTCATAATCGAACCCATTTCATACACGCTCTCCACCAGCGCATTTCTAAAACGACTTTGGTCCGTTTCCTTCCCAAAATCATTTGGATCAAAGGTGGGGGAAAGAGCCATTGCGTAAATGCGCCCTGTTTGTGGATCCATAATGATTCCCCCCACACGATCTGCTGAATAGGTCGTCTGTACTTCAGCTATCGTTCCTTCCAAAAAGTTTTCCACGGTAGGTTCAATGGACGTCACAATGTCCCCTTCTGAACGCTCCTTCCCTATGACCTTTTTAACCCCGGAGAAAATCTCGGCAAAGAAATTTTGCCGTACCCCCGTCGTATCCCGCGAGAGTACATCATTGTAGTAGCGTTCAAGTCCACTTCGTCCCCCCAAAATATCGCCATCAAACCCAACAAAACCAAGCACGTGTGCCGAAAGTTTCCCACCGGGATAAAAGCGCCATCGTTCTTTGTAGAGAGACACTCCTTTAATCTTTTCCTTTTGGATTTTCTCCGAAACGTCTAAAGAAAGCCGACGAGCAATCTCCTCGTGTGGGTCATTTAGTTTCCGCGCCTTTATGAGAAAAGAATCGTGATCAAGTGTTGTAAAGGTAGAAAGGAGCTTCAGTGTCGCTTCCGGGTCCACAATATTTTTGGGATGAATCGCGAGTGTTGCACCAATCTTAAGGCTTGCACCAGTCACCTTTTCGGCATCCTTCGTGGTAAGAAAAATGGAACCTCTGTCCCACAGTTCACCTTGGGGACTTAGATACTGTCGATTTGCTTTTTCCCTATACAAGTCGCCGTGTATAACCTGAATACTGTACAGTTTACTCACCAGTACAAGGCAGACTAAAATACACCCGATACCGATAAGGCGTACTCGAAGAAGAAATAAGGGGTTCGCTTTCATCGGGAATGAGGTTAAATCTCATTCGCAATTGCGACCGTACCGACTTTTTGTGCGGAAATAAACCTGACTACTTTCACATTTTCAAAACCTCGGGCGTAGGCCATTCCAATCGTTACCGAATGTTTAAGCGAAAAATAGGTTGACTCGAGCTCCGATATGGCGGCTCCGTAAGTAGAAACATTTGTTTCCGCCTCGCGCCATTTAACTCCATTCATAGAGGTGGTATTTATCAGGTACACATAGAAAGACGCAGCAAAAAGTACCATACAGGCCATAAACCAAAAGATAGGTTTCCCGTTTCTATCTAACCATTTTAAGTTTTTTTGTACCGATTGCATGTGTGTGGTAATTTCTGGTTCCCCACTTTCGCGAGGACGATAGTTACACTGTCGCTTTTTCAATTATGCGGAGCTTAGCGCTTCGTGACCGTGGGTTTTCCTTGGTTTCTTGCTCGCAGGGGACGATCGGTTTCTTAGTGATTACCTTCCCTACACCCTCGGCTCCCAGCTCTCTAAAAAAATCTTTAACGACGCGGTCCTCCATACTATGGAACGAGATGACGGCGATTCGTCCTCCCGGAAGGAGCTTTTCCCACGCTTTTGAGAGTCCGTCCTTCAGCCCTTGAAACTCGTCGTTAACCGCGATGCGGAGTGCTTGAAAAGTCTTGGTTGCCGGATGGATTTTCCCCTTCCGCCTCACGACCGATTCCACAATGTGTGCGAGCTGTAGGGTGCTCACGATAGGCGCTTTCGCGCGCTCCTCAGCAATTTTTGTCGCGATGCGCCACGCCTGTTTTTCTTCACCGTAACTTTCGAGCAGTGTCGCGATAGTCTCCTTGCTCCACTCATTCACGATGATACTCGCGGTGACTTCCTCCCCTCCTGCCTGAGGAGGGGTGCCGAGTCCTTGCCCTGAAGGACTGGGCGGGGTGGTGGGAGCGGTAGGAGGGATTTTATGAAAGGTCATCTGAAGCGGTTCATCCCGCATAAATGAAAACCCGCGTCCGCTTTCCTCAAGCTGAAAGCTGGAAAGCCCGAGGTCAAAGAGCGCGCGATTAATGCCGGCGATGCCGAAACTTGCGAGCGCGGTATCAAGGTGCCGATAGTACGTGTGATAGAAATGAAACGTACAACCGCAAACTTCTAACCTCTTACGGCTTCGCTCTATCGCGTCCTCGTCGGCGTCCAAACAGACGAATCGGGCGCTTCCACCTACCGCCTGACAAAGCGCTTCGCTGTGCCCTCCACCACCCACCGTGGCATCGAGGATCACCTCTCCAGGCTTCGCCTGAAGGCCATCTATTACTTCATGTAAAAGAACGGGGATATGTTCCATAAATCCTAATTGTCTAATTCATCTAATTTCTAATAAAATGCCAAATTACAAAGGAAAATCTCGGTATTTGTGCTTTGCAATTTTATTAGGTGAATTAGTAATTAGGTGAATTAGAAATTTCTACAGGACCCCCACTTGTCCCAGCTTCTCCGCCAGCGTGTCGGCCTGTTTCTCTATCGTTTCCTTGTTGGCTTCCCACGCCTTGTCGTTCCAGATTTCCACACGACTCTGTACACCGATGACGAATACCTTCGTGCCTAAGTCTCCCCACGTCTTGAGGAAATCGGGGACGAGTACTCGTCCAATCGTGTCCACATCCGCTTCGGTCGCGCCTGCAAACATAAATCGGTTGAAACTTCGGCTGTCGGCCTGGAGCATACTCCCCTCGGAAAGCTTCTCTGCAATCTTTTTCCATTCCTTCTGTGTAAAAATCGCTACGCACTTGTCGAGTCCCCGTGTCAGCACCACCTTCTTCCCCATTTCGGTTCGAAACTTTGCCGGAAGCGAAAGTCGGTTCTTGTCGTCTATGGTGTGTGTGTATTCGCCGATGAGCATGGTGTAGAAGCGTTTAGCGTTTAGCGTTTAGCTTACGAAGGACAGGGACTTTTTCACGAGCAAGAGTGGGCGAACTCACGGTAACAGGAAAAGAAAAAACCTTTCCTCGGTAGAAAACCTTGTATACCTTTCGTGTAATTATTTTGTTCGTATCTTTATGCATCGTTCGTACCTGTTTGTATTATTCCCTAAACCCGCTTTTAGCGGGTCGGGCGAACAATTTTCTTCGAAAATCGCTTTAGCCCACTTCTTCCCACTTCTTGCATATTCTATAACACTTTATACCACTACCCCACACTGCAAGCTGTGGATAAGTTGTGGACAGCATGGGTACAGCGAAAAATATTCCTAAAATGGACAGGTAAGATCCTTCTGCTATAGTTTGCAAAGATACAAAACCAAAGGCATCCTCTCTATGAGTACCAACTGCAGAACCCCCGAACTTCGCACAACCTACACAGACGACCAGGAAAAGCGACGACGATCTTACGCAATACGTCATTTGATTGTAGGAGTGTTTACTTTGCAAATCGGCGTAGTGTCGTTCATGTTGGGAGGACATAGCACCCTTATTGAACCGATCCTGCCATTTTGGTCGTCCACCGTTCTACTTTTACTATTTTCCGGCGTCATCCTCCTTTACCTAAGCGGTCGCTTCCTGGAGGAAGCGTGGTACTGTGGGATATCAGACCTGGTGCATGAAGTGTTCGATTAGGATAAAACCAGAAGAACAGAATACGGCGCGCCCTTTCGGGAGCGCCGTTCTTTTTTTACTTCTTTATTCGCTATTCTCTATTGTAATTGCGGAGAATACCACGTCGGCTGTCCGCGTGGATGAATCCGCAAATGCAAAGATGTGTCGGCGGAGCGAACTCTATTACAACAAAGTTTGCGACCAAGAAAATAAGGAGCGTACTCGCGACTGTATTTTCTGAAGTACTCCTGTGGTGCCCTGTTGCCTCGCCTAATACCCTGTCCGCTTTGCGGCAGGGATAGGACGAGGACAAACTTTATTCACTCTTTGGCCGTAACGTGGGGAAGAAAATAACCTCGCGGATATTTTGCGCGTCGGTGAGAAGCATCGCAAGGCGGTCAATGCCGATACCGATGCCTCCGTTTGGTGGCATACCATATTCCATCGCTTCAAGATACACACGGTCACTGGGCGAAATATCTCCGTCACCCGCACGTTTTCGCTTGTCCTGTTCGGCATACCGTTCGGCCTGGTCTAGTGGATTGTTGAGCTCCGAAAAAGCGTTCACCACTTCAAGCGCCCCGACAACCAACTGAAATCTATCGATAAGAGTCCCATCTTCTTCCTTTCGTTTCGCGAATGGGTTCATTTCGACCGGATAATCAATAATAAAGGTCGGCTGAAGTAGCTTCGGACGAACCGCTTTTTTGTAAATCGCGTCCATCATCTTCTCCGAAGTTTTAACATGCTCAACCGTCACACCCAATTGCTTTGCCTTGAGTGTAAGTTCTTCAAAGGACGCCTTTTCGGGATTTGGGAGAAGCGCGTAACGCCGAAGCAGGTCGTAAAATGTCACCACGGCGAAGGGTGTTTCAAAATCAATTTCGTTTCCGTTGTAGGTTATCTGCAGTTTCCCAAGTACCTTTTGCACAACCTGTTTGAGCAATGTCTCCACAAAATCACGCTGAGACTTAGCGTCGGCAAAGGCTTCATTTGACTCAAGCATCGTAAACTCGGGATTGTGAGTAACATCAATTCCTTCATTTCTGAATTTACGCCCAATCTCGTATACACGAGGGAAACCACCAACCAGAAGTTGTTTAAGATAGAGTTCCTGCGCGATGGTGAGATAAAAGGTGGTATCAAGCGCGTTGAAATGTGTCTTGAATGGCTCCGCCGTTGCTCCACCCGCAACCGACTGAAGTCTTGGAGTTTCAACCTCCATGTACTCGTGGCTGTTATAAAAAGCGCGTATTTCCGTAATCATTCGTGAACGCACCGCAAAACGGTTGCGCACTTCCTCGTTCATCAGTGTATCAAGGTAGCGACGACGAAACCTCTCCTCGGTATCGGTGAGGCCGTGCCATTTTTCGGGAAGCGGTCGAAGTGACTTCGCGAGCATGCGCCACTTCTTTACCTGAAGCGTTTTTTCGTTTCGCTTGGTAAGGAAAAGCGTACCGGCAACTTCCACAAAATCGCCGATATCCACCGTGTTGCTCCAGAGGTCAAACAGCTCATCGCCAATCTCATCTTTTTTAAGAAGCGCCTGAAATTTTCCCGTCCCGTCAAACAGGTCGGCAAATACGAGCCCTCCCTGTCCGCGGAGCGCCATCACGCGTCCCACGAGGTAGAGCTCCTTTTTCTTGAGAAGTTCTTCAAACCCTCCCGATGCCTCTGCGAGAGTCACATCCATCCGTGAAGAAACGGGATACGGGTTAATACCTTTGTCCTGAAAAAGCTTTAATTTCGCGAGCCGAGTGGCCCTGATTTCGTCTAGAGAAGCCATGATAACCAGGCTCTAGGTAGGAAGGCTCTAGGCTCTAGGAAAATTAGTCTTTTTCTTCCCTAGTGCCTAGTGCCTAGTGCCTAGTGCCTATTCTATGTGAACTACGCTGTATTTCACCACGCCATTTGGAGTCTTTGCGCTGAAAGCATCCCCCTCTTTCTTCCCAAGCATCGCGTTTCCAAGCGGTGAGTTAATAGAAAGCTTACTCTTGGCAAGGTCGGCTTCTTCAGAACCGACAATCTTGTAGACCGCTTTGGTTGATTCGCCTTCTTTCTGAATGGTCACGGTTGAGCCGATACCGACAACCTCACTGTGATGCATTTTCACAATGACGGTCGTTTGAAGCATGGTCTCGAGCTTTGAGATCCTGTCTTCAATGTTCGCCTGCAATTCGCGTGCTTCTTGATATTCTGCATTTTCAGAAAGGTCTCCGAGCGATTTGGCGTATTCCAAACTTTCGGCAACTTCCTTGCGTCGTACGGTCTTGAGATTTTCAAGTTCTTTGACGAGTTCGTTGTATTTTTCCTGAGTGAGATATTCGCGGGTATCTGGCATAGTCGTGATGATTAGATTTGTAGATTTGGTAACGGAATGATTTTAGCGTTTTTTGGGGAGTAAGTCAACGCATTTCCTGTCCGGCATCCTTTATGAGTGACTCATCTGCAAGGTATGGTTGATAATTTTTAGTAAAAGCGACTTCCTTTTTCACCACACTGGTAATCTTTCCTTCCTTGAGGGTTACTTCTACAAGTAGTCCTTTATTGGTATCTTTGGAAAAATTTTGGTCAAAGATGAAGTTACCAAGGCTGTAAAAAATATAGCCTCCATTGTATTCCTCAACCTCCTGCACGACATGCGGGTGGTGTCCGACGATGAGGTTTGCCCCCGCGTCAATTGCGAGCTTCCCCACCCTTTCCTGCTCCTTGTTGTGCTTGGTGTGATATTCGTCGCCCCAATGAAACGACACAATTACGAAGTCCGCCAACTCCTTGGCGTTTGCAATATCTGCCTTTAGGATATCGTCATCAAACCTTGAAACGGAAGGAGTGGAACTCGCTCTTCCTAGAAATGAGGAGATAAGGTTGGTGTATGCTAAAAAAGCTATCTTCGTTTTGCCGACAGTTATCACTTTTGGCGTATGCGCCTCTGCGTAGTCTTCTCCCCCACCAACGGCGACAATTCCGTTTTCTGAAAGATTAGCGAGTGTATCCCTAAACGCTTGCTTGCCGTAGTCCCAGATGTGGTTGTTCGCAATAGAAACGACATCAAATCCTGCATACAGCAAACCCTCGAGCACCTTCGGGTCTGCCCGAAACGAGTAAATGCTTCCCGAACGAATACCACGGGTTGAAACAGGGTTCTCAAGATTGGCAAAGGCAATATCGGCCGAGCGTATCACCTCGGTCGTAGAGGCAAAGTGATAGGTATAGTCGTTCTTTTCTTCCATTATCTGCCCGATATTTCGCGACAGCATGATGTCCCCCACAAATACCACTTTAATTTCTTCTTGCCC
>CALQZP010000040.1 GCA_943349725.1 Candidatus Nomurabacteria bacterium
TTATAAAAGTAGCCCCAGTTCAGATTGAGGTCTGCAACTCGACCTCATGAAGTTGGAATCGCTAGTAATCGCGGGTCAGCAAACCGCGGTGAATACGTTCTCAAGTCTTGTACTCGGGTCGCCATGCGATCGAGTACGCAAGTTGGTGCCTATTTATTTAGAAGTCCAACCAAGGCAATTCACAGTGCCTTGAAGCGAAATACCAGTTCCGACGCCGCGAGGGGTCGGAGTGAAGGGGTAAAGTAGCGTTTCTTAGCTTGAATGTTAACTTAAAGGCGCATATCAGAGGTTATCCTGCGGGTACGTGGAGAAGCCTACTGTGTTTCAAAAACTGTTATGCGTATCGTAACATCGAGATGAGAGAAAATAGTGTATTCGGTTACCGTGGGAGATCTTGCAGTATCCTCGTTGTGTTCTACACACCGAGAAGTTGTAGTAGTAATGCTACAATGATGATATGCAAGAAGTCAGCAGCGTTCGTAGTACCAAAAGGAAAGATGCTCGGTTTAACCCCAAGCTAGAACTTCCTCTTGGGAAGGAACAAATTCAAAGGAAAAAGTTACATCCTCAATATATCGCAGGATTTATTGATGGGGAAGGATCTTTTTCAATTAGTATCGGAAAACACAAGACGTTGCGTCGAGGTTTTGAAATTCGTCCGGAGTTTGAAATGGAACTTCGGAAAGATGACCAAGAAATCTTGGAACGCATACTTGTGACTATCGGAATCGGAAGAATTTATGATTGCTCATATGAGCGATATGGATGGTATCCGCATGCGAAGTATAAAATTACCAGCATTTGGGACCTCCAAGAATATTTATTTCCGTTTCTTGATAAAAATCCGCTACAGGCGAAAAAGAAGAAATCCTATCTGCTGTTCAAGCAAATAGTCCTGATGGTGTGTACCAAAGAACATTTGTCTGACAGGGGATTTAGAAAAATTGTAACACTTCGCGACAAGCTTCGTGCTCTAGGGAAGAAAGCTAAAACTTATCATGGCAAGGTAAGTGAATTCGATAAAAAAATCGAATAAGCAACCTTTGAAAAACGCGAGGGTGTGGGAAAACCGCTTGCCCCGTGTTGAAGAGAAGTGCCGTGGTAACACGGCACAACATCAAATACCGCCCGTCAAGCCAAGGGAGCCGGGGATACCCGAAATTTCGCTTTACGCGGACCTAAGGTAAATTCGGTGACAGGGGCTAAGTCGTAACAAGGCACGGGTAGCGGAAGCTGCTCGTGGAACATTTCAAAAAACAGAACCTCTCAGGCGTTTACGCCGGAGAGGGTGAACGAGTCGATTGTTGTGTACAGCAATTGCGTACATAACAGGTTTGTCTGATACCTTAAACAGATTGGCACTACGGGAAGACGTAGTAGAAGGCCTTCAACTTCGGTTGGAGAGCCGTGCGAACGGAGCAAAATAGAGAATGGTATGAACTAGTAAGTAGCTAGTAGTACGTAGTAAGTAGAAAAGAAAACAGCAAAAAACCGCCCTAATAGGGCGGTTTTTTGCTGGGTCAGAGAAGTGTTGACAGAGTTGAGGTTTTATTATACTATCCCAATAGCACATCAAGGTGTTCAACCAACCCCCAACAAAGGTTTTGCGTATGCACATGCCACAACTACGGGAAAAGACGGACGGCTCATATAGGAGCCCAACTCGTCAAGTTAGCGGTTTGAGCGGAGAAGGCACGCGACTACTGTCTGCACCCGCCTCCGTTCTTGAAACAACATCAAGACAAAGAAAGAAACAGCGAGACCTTTTTCCTCTCAAGTTGAAACAATTTTGGCAGGAAGAGATTTCGGAGCCCTGCCAATTTTTGCTCATTTTGTCGGGCGTCCTCCTGGTCGGAGTTGTCATCCTCCGGCTACTCCTGCGATTTTTTTGATGATGTTTAAGGCGTTGGGTGCACGTATGCAACCCAACGCCTAAATTATTGATATTTGTGTCGGTTTAGATTAAGCTGGACAGTGTTTGGTAATATGCGCGTGTAGCTCAGGTGGTTAGGGCGCGTCACTGATATCAGCCAAGAGCTGATATAAACGCTTCACTCGGACACCATGAAAGCTTGAAAATTCTATAGTCTTCTGCGTGCGCGTGTAGCTCAGGTGGTTAGAGCGCGTCACTGATAATGACGAGGTCCCAGGTTCGAGTCCTGGCACGCGCACGCAGAATGTTAGATTCAAGCTCTCGCGGCGCTCCTTGCTTGCGTTTATAATGACGAGGTCCCAGGTTCGAGTCCTTGCGCGCGCACCGTTGGCTTTTAGCTAATAGCTGTTAGCTCAAAAATTCATCTCTCGTTTCTAACAGCTAAAAGCTAGCAGCTAATAGCTGTTTTGGGCACGTGGCGGAATTGGTATACGCGTACGGCTCAGAACCGTATCCCGTAAGGGTTGAGAGTTCGAGTCTCTCCGTGCCCACATGTACAAAGACTTCTTTTCCGGAAAGAAAGTAACCCTCATGGGTTTGGGGCTTCTTGGTCGCGGGGTTGGCGATGCGGTTTTCTTGGCGGAGCAAGGAGCAGATCTTATCGTTACCGACTTACGAGATGAGAAAACACTCGTGCCTTCTTTGGCGAAATTGAAGAAGTACAAAAATATCAGCTACACTCTCGGTTCACATAAACTTGAGGACTTCCGGAATAGAGATTTTATCGTCAAAGCCGCGGGTGTTCCTTTGGACTCTCTATATATCGCCGAGGCGCAGAAGCACAAAACTCCCATTGAAATGGATGCATCTCTCTTTGCGAAGCTTATGCCGAAAGGAGTGGTCCTTGTCGGGGTTACCGGCACGCGTGGAAAATCCACCACCACCGCTCTCATTTACGAGATTCTTAATTCCTCCTTTTCTAAAGGAGGTGGCGAGTCTGCGAGCCGGAGGATTTTCAAAGGGGGCAATCTCGTTCCCGAAGCCACCCTCCCGTTGCTGGAGAAAGTGAAGGCCGGTGACATTGTCGTACTTGAGCTGGACTCGTGGCAACTCCAAGGTTTTCATGACGCAAAGATTTCTCCACAGATTGCAGTGTTCACTACATTCCTCGATGATCATTTGACCTACTACAAAGGCGATACCGACCGCTATTTTGAGGATAAGGTCGCTATTTTTAAGTACCAGAAACCCGGGAACCTCCTCGTTGTGGGTGAGCCGGTTGCAAAGCTTATCGGGAAATCTGAAGTACCGGTCACGGGTGATGTTGTCGTAGCGACAAAGGAAGATGTACCAAAGGACTGGAATATCGCTATCCCAGGTGAACACAACATGGAGAATATCGCTTGTGCTCTGCAGGTCGCAGGACACTTCTCCGCCAGAGGAGGATCCGCCTCTGGCGGAAAGGCTTATACAGAAGCTGTCAAAAAAGCAGTTGAAGGTTTCAAAGGGGTTCCCGGGCGACTTGAGTTCATTAGGGAAGTGAAAGGGGTCAAGATGTACAACGATACGAACGCAACAACACCCGATGCGACCCTAGCTGGCCTGAGGGCGCTTTCCTCTCTTAATTCCTCCTTTGTAAAAGGAGGTGCCCGAGTCGGCGAGGGCGGAGGATTTCAAAATCCCTCGTCTCATCAGAATGAGCCACTCCCTTTTAAAAAGGGAGAATTAAGAAACATTATCCTTATTTGCGGGGGAACCGACAAAGGATTGGATATGAGTAAGCTCGCTGAAGAGATACCGAAATATTGTGGGGGAGTGATTTTGCTTAAGGAATCAGGAACGGAGAAAATAAGCGCGAAGCTCGAAGCACTAAGCTCTAAGAACTTTCAAGTCTTAAAGGCGGAAACACTGAAAGAGTGTGTGAAGGAGGCGATGAAGATAGCGCAAAAAGGTGACGTTGTTCTCTTCAGCCCCGCCTTCGCCTCATTCGGAAAATGGTTCAAAAACGAGTATGATAGAGGAGCACAGTTCGTTAATCTGGTACAAAAGCTATGATGATTATTCTTATCGCCATCCTTGCCATTCTCGTTAGTAACACCATAAAGTTTGTCGTGTTCCTCCGAAGTGGAGGTACGCTTTCGCATAGCTCTTTCTTTTGGCACTACCTGTGGACGGGGAAGTTTCCGAGTAGCCATTCCGCCGCGTTTGGGTCTGCGGTGGCCAGCCTCTGGTACATGGAAGGGTTTACCTCGCTTGTGGCGTTCAGTATCATTGTCGCGGTCTTCGTGATGTACACGCTTTTTGAGAACAAGAAACGTTATGAGCTGTTCGCCGAGTACTATATGCAAAGTAGCGACAAGGCGATACAGCTCCTCGTTACCGAACAGAAAATTGCCGAGTTTGAAGGACATACGATGGCGGAAGTCATCGGAGGTCTTTTGGTCGGAGTCGCTACTGCACTTTTAGTACTTTACTTTTTAGGGTAAATCAGCACAATCGGGACGCGCGGCCGCTTTCCACCAGGCTATTTTTATGCTATTTTTGTGCAATGACGAAAAACGAAGCCCAACTCGCTCAATTTGAGAAGACCGTCAAGAATCTTAAGGAGGTGCTGGATAGACTGAAAATTCCCGGACCGGATTACGCGGTCTTTCGCGACTCGGCAATACAACGATTTGAGATTGCTTTTGACGTATGCTGGAAGACGCTCAAAGAGAAACTTCGGCAGGAGTATGGGGTTGAAGCAATCTCACCCAAGAAAGTCTTTCAGGAATCGTTCAAGCAAGGACTTATTGAAAATGACACCGTCTGGATTTCTATGACCGATATGCGAAACGAAACTTCGCATGCCTACAATGAACAATTCGCGGAGAAGGTCGTACTTGAATTGCCGAACATTCAAGTGGCGCTAGAACAATTACTATGGAAATTGAAGACATAAAGAAAGAGATTGAGAAGATTCTTAAAAGTGAATTAGATAACACTGGTTTTTCCGCTTTTTTCTTCGGTTCTCGAGTGACGGGGACGCATACCAAAACGTCTGACCTTGATGTGGGGATTGAAGGCACTACTTCTGTTTCTGAACCTCTCCTGCGGTCAATAAAGGCTCGCGTCGCGAGTATCCCCGCGCTGTATACGATAGATGTCGTTGATTTTTCTCTGCTTGGCGAGGATTTCAAGAAAGTAGCAAAAAGCAAGATTGAGCGAATTGTGCCATAGCAGGTTGTTGTGCTCGTGAACTAATTGACAAAATCAAGTAGTTATGCATAATATAAACCGGGAACTTTGACAGATTGAGGTTCTCGAACAAACAAAAACCGAACAGGTTCGCTTCTTAGCGGACGAGTTCATAAAAGAAAGGAACAAGCTCTATGAGCGAGTTCATGTTAGGTCAGGGATTGGGTCATGAGCTGGAGATGGCGATTGGCAGAACCGGCGGAATAACTGCGGATGTGCAGTGGCTTCGCACAGGGAGCAACTTCGAGAATGTAAGATTGCTTGCTCGCGGAGAGGCAGAGTTGGTTTTGAAACCGAAGCCCGTCGTTGCGGGAGCAATCATCATTGACCCCATCGTCCGTGTTGACCGTTCCATTCGTCCGGTGTATCCGGATTTTCTGAATCAGGAATATCTGAAAAAGTCAGAATTTATCGCACTGGAAAGACTTGGACCTTCGGAGTTTGACGCAAGCCGACTCCGGAAATGGTGGCACCCGAAACAGAAAAAAGGTCGGGTTTTGGGAGACGTAATTCACGACGTACTCGTCAAGAAGAACCTTCTTTCCAGTTGTCTCGGGTTTGCCGACTTGCTCGGTATCAAGGCAAAAGGGATTGAGTTCTTCCGCCAGCACTTCAAAGGTCAAGCGGTCTTCGGTTGGCGTTCGGTCGTTCCGAACCGCGACGGCTACTTCCTCGTCCCGTGCCTCGTGGAGCGCGGTGGCGCGGTGGTGCAGCGCTGGCTCTGGCTGGGCCACGGCTTTGGTGCGGCGGGCCCCGCCCTCCGCTTCGCAAAATTAGACCTTAGGTCTTTGGAGACTTAGACCTAGGACTTTGTCCCTTAGCATTTTGATTTCAGCCACGTTTCGGTCTTCCGAAACGTGGCTTTTTCATACCTTAAACTTCTGCTATACTTCGTAATGGTAGTAGGCGAATCTGCCGGAGTTCAAGGATTCCGACGGCCGAATCCAAGTATCCCTTAGCCGAGAGCCGTGTCGGTCAAGGCTTACACGGGAGTGGTTATTGCATACTCAAAAAACGAAGATACTTGGTATAGCGTGCTCAGGCATTATGATGCCGAAAACAGGCGGAACCCCCGCGGACAGCCCAGAGAGCATTCGAAGGGCAGTGATAAGGATGGTATGCTATACATTCGTTCCGAACCGCGACGGCAACTTCAACGTCCCGTACCTCGTGGAGAACGATGGCGCGGTGGTGCAGAACTGGAACTGGCTGGACAACGACTTTGATGCGACGAACCCCGCCCTCCGCTTCGCAACTTTTTTCGTTTCCCTGTCAGAGTCCTGCTCTGGCAGGGTTTTTAAATAAGAAGATTTCTTTTATGGACTTCTCAAAAATTAAATCGGTACATGTTATAGGCATAGGCGGGATAGGCACGTCGGCTATCGCGCGGATGTTTATGTTAGAGGGTAAATCGGTGAGCGGGTCCGACCGCGCACCATCGGAAATCACCGATGCGCTCGCGGTGCTTGGAGCGAAGATTACTTTTGGCGAGCAGACGGTTACGGAAATTCCAGCAGGGACGAACCTCATTATTTACACCGCGGCGATTGAGGTGGCGGAACCGGCATTTTTGTCGGAGATTAAAAAACTTTCCATACCTTCACTTTCATATTCGGAAGCGCTTGGGGAGATTTCAAAGGACAAAACAACGATTGCGATTGCCGGAACGCACGGCAAGACGACGACGACGGGGATGGTGGCGACGGTTTTAATAGATGCAGGGCTTTCTCCGACAGTAATTGTCGGGAGTGTACTCACGCGAGAAAAATCAAACTTTGTCTCGGGGGCAAGTGACCCCGCCCGACCGGAAGCCGATCATTCGGGCAAGCTTTTTGTGGTGGAAGCCGATGAGTATCGGCGTTCGTTTCTTTCGCTCCGCCCAAAGATTTTGGTGATTAACAACCTTGACCTTGACCACCTGGACTACTTCAAAGATATGGCGGACATTCAATCGGCATATGCGTCACTGGTCGCTAAGGTGCCGAAAGATGGGGTGATTATCACGGACCTCTCAAATGAGAACGTGTTGCCCGTACTTACCCAAGCGCAGGCTTCAATTCTTGATTATCGTTTGGAGTCGGTGGAGGGACTCACATTACCCCTGCCGGGATCGCACAATGTCTTAAACGCGCAAGTAGCCCTTGCTGTTGGAAGGTTTTTGGGTGTTCCTCGTGAGAAGATTGTTTCGGCGCTTAATGGGTTTCAGGGTACCTGGCGCCGGTTTGAATTTTTGGGGGAGACAGCATCCGGTGCGCTTGTGTATGACGATTACGCGCATAACCCGCAGAAAGTGAAAGCTCTCCTTTTGGGACTTCGGGAGAAATTTCCCGCACGGAAAATACGGGTGGTCTTTCAACCGCATCTCTATTCGCGTACGAAGACGTTGTTTGATGGTTTTGTGAATGCGTTTGACGGTGCCGATGACGTTATTTTTGTGCCCATTTTTCCAGCTAGAGAGGTGCTTGACCCAAGTATTTCTTCGGATATGCTTGCGTTTGCGGTAAAGAAACTTCGCGGTGAAGATAACCGTGTCACCTCCGTGCATTCGCTCGAAGAGGCCGAGAAATATTTACAGAATACCGTACAAAAGGGAGACGTGATTGTGACGGTTGGCGCCGGTGACGTCTACAAAATAGGAAAAGAATTAGTTAAAAAGTAGAAAGTTCATAAAGTTATAAAGCAGATATGAAGATAACTCAGTTTGAAGATATCCTCGCCTGGCAGAAGGCTCATTTGCTCACCGTGGAAATTTACAAAGAGTTTTTGACGTGCAAGGATTATAGTTTTCGTGACCAAATCCAGCGAGCGGCGGTATCAGTAATGAATAACATTGCCGAAGGATTTGAACGGGGAAGCAATGCTGATTTCCGGCGTTTTCTCTTCATGGCAAAGGGTTCAAGTGGAGAAGTGCGTTCCTTGCTTCGGTTAGCCTTATCTCTCAACTATATTTCAAGTTCGAAATTTGATAAACTCTCTCCGCTTACTACAGAGATATCTCGGATGCTCTCCGGATTCATCAAGACCTTATAGCTTTCTACTTTACAAACTTTTAACTTTATAACTTTATGAACTCTCTCTACATCGTTGCTACTCCCATCGGGAATTTGGAAGACATTACGCTAAGGGCGCTTCGCGTACTCAAAGAGGTGGATGTGATTTTGTGTGAGGATACGAGGGTTACGCAGAAGCTTCTCGCGAAGTATGAGATTAGCGCAAAACAGCTGGCAACTTACAACGAACAGGAAAGTGGAGTAACGGCCGGAAAGATTATTCAGTGGCTGGGGGATGGGAAAAATGTAGCGCTTGTGTCCGACGCCGGAACGCCGGGGATTTCCGACCCGGGTGGAATGTTGGTGCAGAAAGTGCGAGAAGCTTTGCCGGAGGTGAAGATAGAATCGGTACCCGGCGCAAGTGCGCTTACCACCGCGCTTTCCATCGCTGGTGTACCGGTACACGACTTTGTCTTTCTAGGATTTTTACCGCACAAGAAGGGCAGGGAAACATTGTTCAAAGAAATCGCCACGTCGGAGAGAACGATGGTTTTCTATGAATCGCCACATCGGATTATAAAAACGCTTGAGTCGCTTCAAGAATTTTCACCGAACAAAAGAGTAACTATCGCCCGCGAACTCACCAAGATACATGAAGAAATAAAAAGCGGAACACCCGTCGAGCTTTTGGAATACTTCTCAAAAAATCCCAATAAGGTGAGAGGGGAGTTTGTGGTGATAGTTTCGTAAGCGGTAGGTTTTCTTCCGTTTGTCCGTAATGGTAAAAAGTGAGTGAGAAATGAAAGGGAGGTCTATTCTGGAATTCTTGAGAATGTAAAAATAGATTTTAGAGAGTTTGGAAACTTGATTTTTCTTAAACAAAGTTATAGAGTTTAAATAGTTTAGAATCGTCAACACAAAATCAGAGCAGGAGGATATCTTGAATAATATAACTTTGGGTCAAAACGCGCCGGAAAAGTGCAACTGTTCTTCTCAACATCTCGGTCAGACACATCTCCATTGGAACAACGTGGTGTGCGGATTGTGCAAGGGAAACAAAGTATTTGGCACCGTTCGGTTCACTTCTGGCTTCCCGAAAACTTGTAGCGAATGCAAGGGAATCGGTTTTTTGCAAACCTGTGATTGCGGTGCCTGTGTAAAGCTTCACGGGGAGGCAGACCGCTGTGCTATTGCCACTGCAACTTTGGGCAGTCATTCGGAGAAGGACCTCGATTCTTTGAGAAAGTACAGGAGTGAGGTGCTAGATTCAATATTTTAACGCAACGCCAGTTTTCATTAATAATACTT
>CALQZP010000041.1 GCA_943349725.1 Candidatus Nomurabacteria bacterium
CATAAAAAATAGATTAGTAATAGATGCCCTTAAGTGTA
Source organism: Candidatus Nomurabacteria bacterium (assembly GCA_943349725.1). GTDB lineage: Bacteria > Patescibacteriota > Minisyncoccia > Phycocordibacterales > UBA10002 > UBA10002. The sequence continues at coordinate 39 of CALQZP010000041.1, forward strand.
CCAGGAAAAGATGTAAAGATTAAGTGCCTTGTTAGTCTCCCATTCGTACTCTTTTCTTGTTCGTACTAGTTCGTATTATGGTAAAGAAGAAGCCGAGACAAAAGTTGTCTCGGCTATGCTTCAGAATGTGGATGGAGGAAAGTGTATCGCTCCAGTGGTGGCTTGTAGTTGGTCTACAAGCACGCCAGCAAAAGTGAGTGTGGAGAGAATGACGTGCTCCAGAACGTTCCAAATCTCCGGCACCAAAACCCGAAGAACAATGATGCCGATACCAAGTCCTATCGCGTGTAAGATGCCCATAGTTTTCACTTACGGGTAAATACAAGGAAAGAGGCGGTGTCGACAGTACCGTTCCTCCTCATAGAAAATCGCGGGATTTTCTAGAGAAGTTCGGTGAGAGGCTCTAATGCCTGATTAAAGCAGTTTTCACCTCAAAATGCAAGCGCTCGCATCACGAGTTCAACAATCAATTGCAACACCTGTACGCGCTAATAATACTTCAAGCGGAGTTAATCCGCCGTGACGCTTCCTTGGTCGTGAATTCAGGAGATATTCTACTCGATTGATCTCTGCTTCTCGCACCTTAAAAGTCGGTCTTCTCGGGGAAAAAACTGCGTATGATGCCCTTATGGTCGATTGTCTGCGAGACGATACGTATGCTTGATATGTTCCGTACCACTGAAATTACTTGATACCTTCCCAGATATTTTTGAATACCTCGCGCATGTTCTCCGCATATACCGCGTCTCTGGTCTCTACCAGATAATACGGGCGCTGTTTTGACATAATAAATACTACATACTCTCCCAATATCCAGTACGTCCCCGTGAACTTGAAATTTTTCTTCCAGAATCTAATAACTCGTCGACTGATATCTTTTGATTTCATCTTCTCCTCTATCTCCGAATCGTTGGAGATGAGCTTGAGATCATACTCTTTTGGTGCACGATTCCAGTACCATTCTACCCACCCTCCAAAATCTTTGTGCTCCACAAACGTATGGTCCTGAAATCCCCACCACGTGAGTTCCTTTTCCTTTTTCATACTCTCTTCCCATATGGGTGTCTGTTTATACAAAAAATCCTTCACGTTGTACTCGTCAATGAACCGCATCTTGGGAACCGAGTACGATTTTGACTTAGGTATATGCTCAAGTTCCGCGACCGCTTCCTTGATAAGTTTTTTCTTCTCCACCATCACCTGTTCCTCTTTTTCAAGCGCCGAACCAAGGTGTTCCGGGGGCAAAGCGACCAAATACCCACCTGACCCCTCCACATCCTCGGTAATAACACCTCTCTTCAGGAGCTCTTTTGCTACCGCGTAGACGGTAGAACGCTTGATTTTGGTAAGTGTAGCAACCTGCGCAGGAGCAATTTTGCCGTTTTCAAGCACCGCCAAATAGACCTGTATCTCCTTGTCGCTAAACCCAAGCTTCGCTAACAGCTCATTTATCATACGCTAACTATAGCAAAAACACCTATGTTGTCAATGCTTCGTCAACACCTTTTTATCCTTATTTTACAACAGTATGTTGAATACTAGACCTATTCTTGTAAGATACTGATTGACAGTTATACAGAACTGTGCAATAATTACACCGGCTAGTAAATACCGAACTCAACCAAGAAAGAACATCATGAACATTAAAAAACTGCTCGTTATCGATGACCAACCCTACAACGTCGCGTCCGCCCATATGACCCTCACGGGTTACGACTACAAAGTCGTGGACAGCATTGCTACCGCCTACAACCTCCTGAAGTCGGGAGAGAGGTTCGATGTCGTGCTGACCGACCTGTGGCTCCCTCGGGGCGAGTTCACTGGTGCAATGCGCGGTGGGGATACGGCGACGACTCCAATCCCTGCGGGCCTCGTCTTCGCCATCAGGGCGATGAACGACGGTATGAAGGTGGTCATCTGTACGGACAGCGACCATCACCAGGACCGACTCTGCTCGGTCATGGACCTCATCGGCGATGGAACTAGCGAAAAAAAGGGCATCCACTTTGTTGAAGCGAGATGCTGTCCTGTCGAAGGTACGTGGGAGAACGGTGAAATTGTTCTCTCCAAGGACTGGTATAACAAGCCCGGTCCGCACCCGAAGGACTGGCTCCAGGTGATGAAGTATGCCGGCCTCATGCCTTACGAAAAATAGCAGTACACCTGCTCGGTTGGAAGTTAACCGCAAAACTTTCATGGGTTTCGGGGGAATGAAATACTTCCCCCACTTTATTGAGTCCATCAGCCTCATGCTGACAGACTCATAGAGTTTAGCTCTTTGTAAACAAAATCGGGTTGGCTCTCGAAAGGAAGCCTTGGTGTCCCGAAACCATACACCTAACTGTCAGTATCCATGAAAAATAAAATTGTTGTGGTTTTAGCTCTTATCGTCCTCGGCCTCTCGGTCGCACTGATATACGCAAGAAAAGCGTCTGCTCAAATTCGGCAAGAGTTGGCCGTTCGAAAAGAGGTCTGGGGAAAGTTGTGGGAATTGTCTCTCACATACCCGGAGGGACTCCGGTTGACCGTTCCGGATAAAAAGGACATCATCGTCCGGAACCAGAATTGGGAGTCCGGAATCAAGTTCGAGTTTGGGGCGGATGGTCTTACAGCTAAACGTCTTGACCTCGGCAACGAGGTAGGGTGGTCATACCTGATAAAGTAAAAATGGAGAATAGCGGTACACCCACTCGGTTGTAAGTTAACCGCAAAACTTTCACGGGGGAATGAAATACTTCCCCCACTTTATTGAGTTCATCTCGAAATAATAGAAGGTGAATTCATCGAGTCGCACACTATGACTGTACGTGAATCTTGAAGAGGGTATACTTATACATAGCGATAATTAGTAAAAAACATGCTTCAAAAAATAGACAGCTACTTTGGGATAACTCGAATGGGTTCAAGTTTTAAAATAGAGCTTTTTGCAGGTCTTTCTACCTTTCTTTCTCTTTCGTATATCTTCGTCGTGAACCCCGCGATCCTAAGCGAAGCAGGGATCAGCACCAGCGTTGCTTTCTTCGCAACAATAGTGGGCTCAGTCATAGCAACGCTCCTTATGGGATTGTGGGCGCGGCTACCGTTCGCGCTTGCTCCCGGACTCGAGATGAATGCGTACATCGCCTATGTGGTTGTCGGCGTGCTGGGTTTTACCTGGCAGGGAGCTTTGGGCGCGGTATTTTGGGTCGGCGTGCTCACCTTCATTTTGAGTTTTACCTCGCTCCGGACGAATATCATCAAAGCGATACCGGATAAGCTCAAATCGGGATTGGCCGCTTCGGTCGGTGTTTTTCTCATGCTTATCGCGCTCAAGGTAAGCGGGCTTCTCGCGTACGAAGGCATCGAGGTAAAAGGCATCGGACTGCTTACCTCCAAGGAAGCCTATATTTTCTACGTAGGTTTGGCGCTGGTACTGCTCTTCCGCCATTTCAAGGTAAGAGGGTCGGTGTTATTCAGCATCATCGGAGCGGCGGTTTTTGCGCATTTTTTGGGAGTCGGCCAGCCGATCGAACCGATACGACTTTCGAGTGAAATGCTTGACGGGACATTCGCTTTTGATTTGGGAGTTATCTTCGACCCGAAAATATGGTCAGTTATTATTGTTCTCTTTATTCTCGACTTTTACGGGCCGATCGCGAAATTCATCGGATTGACTCGGAATACGAACATCGTTGACAGTGAGGGCAACTTGCCGCGCATGAAAGAAGGATTGGCAGTTGACGGTATCGGAACGGTGATCGGGGCCGCGACCGGAACATCGAACCTGGTTACCTACGTTGAGAGTGCGGTTGGTATCGGAGAGGGTGGCAGAACCGGACTGGTTGCTGTCGTAGTAGCTGTCCTGATGTCGCTGTTCTTGTTTCTAATACCACTCATCAACCTCATTCCGGTAGCCGCTACAACTGGAGCCTTGTTCTTCGTCGGGCTGACGATTTTCCCGAGCAGGAAAGAACTGAAGAGCTACACCAAGGCGGATGTGATTGCCGTAGCGCTCATGATTCTCGTTACATTCTTCACTTTCGGCCTTGATAAGGCTATGTTCGCCGGATTTGCCTCCTTCGTTGTACTGTTCACAGTACTTGGAAAATGGCGCGAACTAAATCCGTACTTAGTTGGCTCAACGATCATACTTTTAGTAAGTATCATACTTTCAAAATAATATGCCGAGCAAGATGACCACAACCGCACTCCGTCAAAAAGCACACACCGTTTCCTACGAAGGAACTGAAGGGGTAAAGACACTGCTTAGACTTTTGCTTGATGCCGGAGGAAAAGAGCACCATACATTCGGTTCTGCAAAAGAATCTCTGATGCTCGGTGATGCTTTTTGGACCGAATACCATAAGGAACGGGCTGCTCGAGGTATCAAAGCCAAGCTCATTTTCAACGAATCTCTAAAGGATTGGGTGCAGAATAACAAATATCCAAAAACAGAGTATAAATTTATAAAGAAATCGTTTGAGCCACTTACCGAAACGATCATCAGACATGACAAGATAGGCATCATCATATGGACCAAGACGCCGATCGGAATCCTTATATCGAGCAAGGTGGCCGCAGAGTCGTACGACAAATTCTGGCACATCATGTGGGACGCGAATCGAGTGCTGGTTTCCGGCCAGCGCCAATGGGGAAAAGTTCTCAAAGAACTTGAGTCCGAAAAGATAAAGTTGGCCTACTACGACAACACCTTGATTCCTCTTCTTGGTAATCTTACAGATAAAAAGGTTCTTGATTATGGAGGTGGACCTGCGGTATTAGCTACAGCGCTCAAAGCCAAAGGAGCTGATAGCAGATTGTTCGATATTTCACCAGACATGCGAACGAGAGCGGGAGAAAGGATCGGCCGTGAAAATGTGTACAAAAAAGCTACCGACATTCCACAAGGTTATTTTGACATCATCATTTGCAACCTTGTCTTGTGTATTGTGCCGGAAAAGGAGGTAAAAAATATTCTAGAAAATATGTATCAGGAAACTAAAAGCAGGGGAATGGTCTACATTGGTTTCTGTAACCCACTTATATTTGATGTGCCGGAATCTAAAATTGACTTTAGAATGCGGACCAAGCACAAGTATGAGGACAACCACAATTACAAAAAAATAAAAAAGGAAGGTAACTATGAAATCGTTGAATCCCACAGACCTATAGAATGGTATACATCTGCGTTCAAAGAAGCGGGCTTCGATTTGGTGGACACTATTTTTACACCAGAGTATGAACTCAACGGAAGGAAAATCAACGATTTTGCTATTTTTAAGTTGCGAAAATCGGTCAACTAGGACCTCCCGCTACTCTTTACTTGGGTAAAGAGTAGCTATTAGACACGGCGAGATAAGTGAGAGGCGCGTTAGATCTTTGAGATGCGCGCGAGGATCTCGTCTTTTTTTGTTCGGCTGGTGTAGCTTTTACCGAACCGCACGAGCGTGCGGTTGAGCATTGTCCACTGCTTCTCCGGAAATATGGCGATAAATCCAAAAGGGTTACCGATTGGTGTACTGATGGAGTAGAGATGCAACGAGGGTCTGGTACGGAAGGCCCTTTTCGGCTGCCTTGACCTTGAGCTTGTGCAGTGTGCGCTCGGAGAGTCGGATGTTGATGTTTTTACTTCGCTTTGAGTCGGCCCGGGCATAGGAAATATAACGTGCTATTTCTTTTTTCGCATTCGGCACAGGCTTAAGCTCGCCCCGGTCAAAGGCATCTGATATTTCCTGATCCTCTTTATCTAATTCATAGTATTTCATACTCTTTTCTTTTTACTGGTTTTTAAATACTTCTTGGTAGCTTCTCGGTTAGGTATAATGGTTTTGAAGAATATCTTCTCTTCGTCTTCTACGAACGGGACAAGGTACACATATCCCTGTATTTCTACAACGAGTATCTTCTGTGCTGGATACTGCTTTACATTATGATGAGGCACTATATCCAGAAGTCGGTTACTCTCCAGTGCTTCTTTTACATCCTCAAAACATACCTCGCGCTCCTGCTTCAGCCATTCATTCTTATCGGGATTCCAGTCGTAGTATTTCATTACTTTTCTATTATAGACAACGTATACGACTTGTCAATACTCATCTATGGGAAAACCTAGATTTTTGAGATGTGGGCGAGGAGTTCGTCTTTTTTTGTTCGGCTGGTATAGCTTTTGCCGAACCGCACGAGCGTGCGGTTAAGCGTCGTCCACTGCTTTTCCGGAAAAATCGCGACCAAATCCTGTTCAATCTTGGCTGGGTCGGTGTGCAGTGTCCACAGAAGTTTTTGAGAAATATAGGCGACATGCGTGTCCACCCCTATCGCCCTGTGCCCATACTGCGCGAGAAATACATTCGCGGTCTTCCTCCCCACTCCTGGAAGCTGTATGAGCTCTTCAAGAATGTGCGGGGGCTTCCCCGCATACTGTTCGTGTAAAATCTTCGCCGAGCGAGTGACGTACTTCGCTTTGTTTTGAAAGAAGTTCACGCGGTTGATAATCCGTTCAACATCCTTCAGTGGAGCCTGGGAGAGTTTCTCCACGGTCGGGTACGCTTTGAAGAGACGCTCCCCTACCTCCACCGTCGTTTCGTCCAGTGTCCGCGCCGACATGAGTATTGCAAGCAGTGTCTGCCACTCCTCTTTCCACTCCTCGGCCGCGAGGCGCATCTTTTTGACGCATCCCATTCGGCCAAGTTCCTTAAGCTGTCTTAGCGCCTTTTTTCCATCTACCATCCGCCCATATTCTCACATTCTGCAGAATATGAGAATGTCGGCAGATTGCGCACATTCACTTATACAAATTGCTGTGCGTATCAATATCCATAAAAATTATTGCTTCCGAACCCTGAAACTCATACAAGGCTCGCCAATCGCCAGTGATATTAATGCTCCACTGCCCCTCGCGGTCACCTTGGAGTGCGTGATTATTAAGGAGCGGATGTGATGGGTTTTGTACAAACAAATTCCTTCGCTCCTTAAATTTCTCCCGAAGTTTTGTGTCGAGTTTAACGTATTTCTTATCAAACGTACGGTGTGTGATAACAATCATTTAAGAGTATCAAGATACGCATCCATCTCTTTCGGGGTATGAAAGGCGGGGGAAAGATTTTTCCCTTCCACCACGTCCTTATGTAAACGAGCCAGTCGCCTCTTTACCGCAGGCTTGAGTTCCCCTTCAGGAATCCCCAGGGGCATCGTGTCCCGATTGAGAGAAAAATGCACCTCTTTGTCGCGAATAAAATCGCGAAGGTAATTGTTTATGACAAGCGAAAGAGGCACACCGAGCTCCCTCGCCACTTTCTGCGCCTGTATTTTTACACTCCTCTCCGCCTTGATGTTTATCATAGTTTTCATTCGTGTGCCCTATTCGTTAAGGGTGCTTAACCATATATCCAAAGTATATACAACGGATACCAGCCCGTCAACTGAAATGTACTAAAAGCGAGTTGCTTTAAGCCCCCCCCCACGTTCTCACATCATGCAGAAGGCTGAAACATATCAGCCTTTTCTCCTCTTTTCCGCTCTCATGCTGTAAGCCACATCTTCAACCGCCACTGGCTTTCCCCTACTTAGGACAACTTTAATTGCTCGTGGAATATCTTCAAAGTAATTAAACATTTCATCTTGTGACCTTATACCTTTGGTTTTGTTTGCTTCTAAGTGAACACTAGCACAAGCCCAAAAAGGAATTTGCTCTGCTTGTCCTGTCATCTTTTTTCATGTTAGTTTTTTGGTACCTAACTAATATCTTCTGGGCTAGTAACAAGATCTCTGCCGTAGGAATTTATAGGTAACAAAACACGAGCGATAGATTTCATTGCAGACGCAAAACTTTCCGGTTTATTACCATTTGAAGATTCTTTCAATTCTAAATCAAGTACGAGTGCATTTAGACCGATACCTAATTTATAAAATTCTTCCATATTTTCTCTAGCCTTTTTACCTATTTTCGGAGTTTGTGATATATAGTCATGGAAAGGGGCTGCATCCATATTAACCAAAATAACATCCCCCTTAACTTCGGCTATATTATCTTCTTTCCAGTCTGATGTGGCATGTTGGCCCCACTCCTCCTTAACTAGCCCTTTGATTTCTGGTAAACCTCGTTCGTCTCCTATTGATTCTGTAACAATTTCAACTTCTAATTCGGCTGTTAAATCTGTGCCTTCAACATAGGCAGTAATTTTTCCTATTATATCCTTCTTTCTACCTTTAATTGAAATATTTTTAGAAACTATTCCATCTACTGCTTTCTTGGCATTTAAAGTAAATCTGTTGCTAGCAAGCTCAATAAACTTGCTACTACTTTTTAGATTTATAACGGTCGCGTCTTTGAGCTTCCCTGGAATAACCGCCTTAAATGTAGCATTTCTGCTTTCACCCTCTTTTATACGAATAGACGGGGGAACAAAGTCAAATCCATGTGGAGGCGGGGTCTCTGGCGCTTGTTCTTTTTTTTCTACATATCGTATATTTACTTTTGAAGTAAGAGGTGCCAGGCCGGGCCGTTCTAACGCAACAGTAATCTCTTTTGAACTTCCAACTTGAGAATCTTTTTCTCTGTAGATTTTTAACCACAAGACACCGCTATCGAGGTACTCTGAATGTTCGATCCCCGGTGTACTAATGACAACCTTTCCTCCGATTTCGGTTTCCAGATAATTGTCTGGTGCATCAGTAGTAAACTGCAGCCAAACATACTTATAATTTATGGGAAAATCTTTAAGGTAGGGCGGCGTTAGTCCTTCGGGCACTTTTAAACTAAATTTTGTTGGTGGGTTTGCCGATTCGAAAACCGTTGAGTTGACCATTTCAATTGATGGCAGTGGTATTCCCTCGCCAAGATTTAGCCATTTAGCTAAACTCCTATTTTTCTTAAGAATTTTACTAACAATTTTCTTGACCTCACCCTTATCCGGTTGGATATCGGCAAGAAAGCGAGCTTTATACTCAGCATTAAGCCGCCCAAGAATATTATTCTCTCTTAAATCAGATGTTATTCTTTCAATTGCTTCGTTATAAATATCTCCTTTTCTAAATCTGTCACGGGATGTCATAACAAGCTCGTCCCTGATGTCTCTTGTTATGTTTGTTAAATCAACATGAACCATTAGATAATCAGCCAAAAAATCTAGACGTGCATTAAATTCCCTTCGGCGAAAAAACGAACGGGGTTCCGTCTTATGGGTTTGGCCGTTCATGGTTAGAAATAGA
>CALQZP010000042.1 GCA_943349725.1 Candidatus Nomurabacteria bacterium
AAATGTCAATGAAATTGACATTTATAGGTGATACTAGCCTATGTTTATAGCCGTATTTTAATACGTGTGAGCATCATCACGTCTATTCCTTAGACGTATTAGAAATCAGATATAAACTTATGTCTAGATATGCAAAAGCTCATTGTCATCTCAACGGCTCTGCTTAGCCTTCACCTGGCTAGCGCAGAGGAAACCAGCAACCTCAACCCTAACCCCCACTTCACCGTGAGTTTCAGTTCGGCAGTCGCCAATAAGTACCTTAACCCTGGTACTGGCGGCGAACTTAGCAAGGATCCTGTCGTTCAGACGGATCTCACGCTCACCCACCGCAGTGGGCTCTACCTCGACCTCTGGAATTCCAGAAGTCTGGCTCACAAATGGAATAGTGGAGACCTCGGTGACGAAGTGGATTACGGGATCGGTTGGAATGGAACTGTGAAAGGTTTCAACGTCCATGTCGGCTCAACGTACTACGACGAACCAAACGTCTTCACCTTCGGCGCAGGAGACATCGTTTACACCCACGCGCGAGTCGGCAAGGATTTCAAACCCCTTACCGTCACGCTCGGGTACGAAAACTATACTCCGCTCCCTGGTTCAGATTTCCAAGGTGGAAACCTGATGAGTGTCGGTGTGAGCAGGAACTTTTCCTTCTGTAAGGACAAAAGCACGCTCACCACCTCCCTCGCCGGTGTCTACGATACCGGCACACTCGGTTCCGATCGCGAATTCTTCCTCCGAGGAAATGTCGGAGTGAATTGGAATGTAAACAAACATATAACCATCAACCTCATCTCCGCTAATTACTTCATCCGCCGCGTAAGCGACGTATCGGTAGCGAGCGGAGTAACCGTAAACTTCTGAAACTATGACACTACTGCAAGTCTTGAAAAAATTGATCGGGAAAAAGATACGGTTTAATTCCGATCTAGATCTGTGCAACTGGCACGTGCATAAACTGCTCGCTGTCGAAAAAGACCATATCAAGGTGGAAATCAACCTCGGCGAGGACGACAACCCATCCTGCGTATCTATCCGTTTAGATGCATTGGTCTGGGTCACTGCCGTTCCCGACCGAATAGTCCCTTCGGCGTAACACTTTCGAGATTGCACGAGATCTCGGCTTCACAGAAATGTGGAGCACTTTATTGGGTTCGCAACTGAAGTTGTGAGTCCATAGAGTTTAGTGTTTTGACAAAGGAATAAGTTATGAAAAAAGATGACAAGTTACAGACGCAAAGGATACTTCAAATGGTTTTTGGAGAAAGAGTGGTGAATCCTGGACGAAAGCAAGTAATCAACCCGGAAAAGTGGTCAACGTACGACGAAGCATTTACTAGTGTGATGGACACCCTTGAAGACGAGCGCGAAAAAAAGCTTATAGGATTACGCTTAGGGATAGATGACGGGTATCCTCGCATGTTACGATATCGCCTTCGTAAGATCCAAGCCCGTATTCGTAAGAAGGTTTCTCGAAGGATATCTCGACTCGCTACGATAACCCAGATGCGCCAGTTCGTTGTCCGAGAGTATAGAAATATGCAACCTAAAATGAAAGGAAATTAGTTATGGCAGAAAATACGCAAGATCCAAGAGAAAGACTACTCCGAGAGATTTTCGGAGAAAAATCATCTCAAACGCCAAATTCCACTAAACCGCAGGACCCAGAGAAATGGCAGAAACTCAAAAAAGCTCTGGGAAGTGTCTTAACGTCACTTTCGGAGCGGGAACAAGAAGTGTTGGAGCTGCGATTCGGACTCACCGATGGATATGCGCGAACCATGGAAGAAGTTGGCAAACAGTTCAAAGTCACGGCCGAGCGGATTCGTCAGATCGAGGCTAAAGGGCTTCGCAAGATGCGTCATCCCACACGGATAAAGCACATTCAGGGGTTCCTTGAAACAGAAGATCCCCAGACTTAGTCACACCCGCGCAAAACTTTCAGTTTTGCGCGGTTTTTTTATTTGGGAAAATCGCCCGCGACTCAAGGCTCGCCGTCGCTCGGCTTGGTCTCAGCACCAGCTCGTTTGTTTTTTCTACTGAAAGAACATAGCTCCACTGTTCGATTCTCCACGCAAGCTATGCAGATAGCTTGCTCATCTCCGCATATCACCAAAAGAAATGACCGGCAAAAGCCGGTCATTTCTTTTAAATATGCGGGACGGGAGAATCGAACTCCCACTAGGAGATTGGAAATCTTCTGTTCTACCATTAAACTAGTCCCGCATTTACCTCATTACTCTTTCAATCCAGGCGTTAATTCTTCTTTGCAAGAATACGCCATGCTCCGATTTGCCCAGGCTTTGCACCGTAACATGCGCTGTCCCAAACGGCAACTTTCCTTTCTTAAACGCCTTTTTGCCTGTTCTGGTATCAACCTGTGTCGTCTGAAACTGTCCAAGCGGAATGCACAACTGTTTTGACCAATATCCGAGCGCTTCCTCAATATTGGTGTCAGGATACAGGTGAATCCGCGCTTTGAAATTCTCGTTGTGTATACCAAAAATCTCTTTGAACCACCGAAGTACCAGTCTTATGACCAGAGGATTTGAATTGACGATTCTGGTAATTCCACCTGTTTTAGAACCCTCACCAATATACACGCCCAACCCCAACATTAGCAAATCCCTTTTAGTGAGCGTGGGGATATCCTTAGTAGCCGTGGTTTTAGCCAGTGCGAGCGACTGCAATTTACGCTTTTGTTGAGCTTGAATTGCTGACGTACACGCTCCTCCGATTCTTGCTACAACTTCCGCATTTGGCGTAAACGGAAGATGAGAAAGCCAATCACTAAGGGTACCCTTAGCTACTCCTGTCTTCGCGGAAATCATACTATATGAATATCCTTGCTTGCGTAAGGAAAATATGCGTGTACGTAACGTAGATGACTTCATAGTCATAGTATAACAAACCTAGGACGAAGGTTCAATTCTAAGCTCATGTGGATCTCTGAGTAGAGCCGAGCTATTCGTCATCGTTCCCCGATTCTTGTATAATCGTTTCCTATGCGAATAACGTTTCTAAAACTATCGGCGCCTGCATGCCTAACCTTCGCACTTGTCTTACTTTCCTTGCCTTTCACATTGCGCGCCGATACCACCATTCCCACAAGCTTTCGTTTTGAACAAACGCTGAAACAGAGAGCACGCGGAGAAGATGTGCGATATCTTCAGGTACTCCTCAACCGTGACCAGGAAACACGAGTGAACGCACCAGGGCTTCTCGGGGGAGCGGGGAGCGAAACCGATTTCTTCGGAGGCGCTACCAACCGAGCGGTTATCAAATTTCAAGACAAGTACGCCACGGCCATACTTAAACCAGCAGACCTGAAAAAGGGGAACGGTACGGTAGGGTCGCTCACTCGCATGAAACTCAATGCGCTTCTTCTGACCGCGGAACGAGAAGCACTCAAAATGGCTGACCAGACGGTGGCCATCGCCCCACCTATCATCAGTGAGGCGCTATCGCTTACGGCTACCACCACATCGCAATTTTCTTTTGAAGAAATAAACGTTAAAACGAGAGAGGCGCTCGTCAATATTCTCTGCACCACCAAACGCGGAGGTTCGTTTGACCCACTCTCTGGAAGTGGTGTTATCGTAGATCCACGAGGAATTATCCTCACAAACGCGCACGTCGGACAGTTTTTTCTACTTAAGGATTATCTCTCACAAGGATTCATTGACTGCACTATTCGTACAGGAGCACCTGCCCGAAACAAATATAGGGCGACACTTCTTTATATTTCGCCCGTTTGGATAGTAGAGAACGCAAAAAAGATTTCAGAAGACGAAGCCACCGGAACCGGTGAGAATGACTTTGCGCTTCTTCTCATCCAGGAACCTACACAAAAAGATATACCGCTCCCACCCGTTTTCCCTTTCATACCAATGGACACGCGGGATGATTCATTTCAGACGCCACGATACGTACTTGGCGCAGGATACCCGGCGGGACTTTTAAGTGGGATTACTATCCAAAGAGATCTCTACCCGACTTCCTCGGAAGTGAAAACGGGGAGAGTCTACGGATTCACTACCGCAGATATACCCGACATCTTCTCCATCGGAGGATCGGTACTTGCCCAACACGGTTCAAGTGGCGGAGCAGTGGTAAGCACCGAGGGAAAACTCGTAGGTCTTATCGTCACCTCATCAATGGGAAAAACCACGGACGAACGAAATCTCAATGCCATCACGATGAGTCATCTACGAGCAAGCTATCAAAAAGATACCGGAGAGAGTCTCGCTTCCTTGTTTGCAGGGGACCCTACCGCGAGCGTACAAAAGTTTAACGAGATCGTGGCGCCAGGACTTAAACAAAAATTGATTGATGCGCTCACCAAAGAGTAGCCATCATCGTTTTGGTTTTTCCCCACGAGGCAGTGGTACATGAGCTGGTTGCGCGGAGAGGTCAATTAAAAGTTCCTGATTGTCTTCCTTAGCTGCGTCTTGCGGGCGAGTGAAACCACACTTCTTACATCGATGGAGGATACGGTAAGTTCCCGCCAGAACGGATACACTAACGGGCTCCATCGCGCCATGGCACTCCGATGCGCGGTCTCCGGGGTTTTCATCCACATGTTTGCTCCACAAACAGCTTGGACAGTGATTGGTGTACCCGCTTCCGGTTACATGCGCCTCACACTGCTCGCAGGTAAAATCTTCAGTTGTTCGGGTAAAACGTTTCATAAAAATAGTTTCCCCTCCTCGGATGAGGAGGGGTGCCCGTTAGGGCGGGGTGGTGTGATATTACCTTGCTAGCCTAAAGCTTTTCCCCGTTTTCTTCAAGAACCCCTCACGGGTAAGCTCCGAAACAACTTCTTCCGCAGATACCCCATTCGTATTTTTCTTCGCATCTCCGAGTGTCATCCTACCCTTCTCCGTAACGAGGCGAAGTATCTTGCCACGAAGTTCTCGCCGAGAACCCTTAAATACTGATTGTTTAATGTAGCTTTTGCTGTGAATGTTTGGGTTACCTACCGTAGCCTTTAGCATCGCCCCGTAGTCCATAAGTGCGCCGTACCACTGCCTTACCGAACGAGGGAGTGTCTGCTCCACCATCTCCAAAATCTCCGCGTCAGACACATTCCTCCGCCCCTTAAAAAAGAAGCACAAGTAAACCGTGCGGATATTCGTTTCAATAAATGCTGACGGAAGATTAAACGCGAATGCGCCAATCGCTCCAGCGGTATATGGTCCGACACCTGGAAGTGCATCAATCTTTTGAATGTCGACAGGAATCTTTCCGCCATACTCTTTTACAATCATCTCACCCGCGTGCTTGAGATTGAGCGCGCGCCTGTTGTAGCCAAGCCCTTGCCACACCTTAAGCACCGCCGAAATGGGAACCCTCGCAAGTACCTTCGCGGTCGGAAATTGTTTCATCCACTTTGTAAAAAATGGCACCACCCGCTCTGCCTGTGTCTGCTGAAGCATTACCTCCGAAACCAAAATCGCGTAGGGGTCGCGCGTCTCCCTCCACGGAAACACTCTCCCACTCTTCTTGTAGTGGTCAACAATAGTTTTCTGAAACACCGTTACGTCTTTCGGGGACAACTGCATCCCGCCATTCTAACGTGTGCTCGTTTCTGTGCAACTAAACAGAAATGCCCCGACATTCGTCGGGGCATTTTAAACTACACTTTCGGCGGTTCGTTATTCTGTGGAGGTTGTGGTGAGATTGGCGGAGTAGCAACTGAACTTGAAGCGGGTGTTACAGGTGAGTGCGGATGGAGGTGACTCCAGAGATACCAGAAGATTACTGCTCCGATGAGGAGCACGAGCACGACAAGGGTGATATTTAGAAAAATCTTATTGCGCTCGGTGAACGGCACTACCGGTCCTGCTGGCGCCACATATGTTCCATTTTCTTTTTGCACACCGAGGCTCGCTTCCGGAAGCGCGGTAGTTTCCAGATACGCAAAGTACCGCGAGAGGTCATAGGTCGGAGTATAGGCGCGAGGATTACCGTAGAAAAGTGTGTATGAAGTGTTTGGCTGTGCCTCAAACACCAGTGTGCGGAGAATATGTGTCACCTCTACTTTATTTAGAACATGAAGCGGTGTGTCGTCAAAGTTCTGGATGCTCACTTTGTAAAACCGATGGGTCGCTTCGGGGTACTCAACGGAAAGGCTGGTGCCGGTAAACTTTGGGGTGTCAATTTGGGAAAGATGCCCCTGCCCTACGCGCGACCAGGTCGTCGCATCGGCACTTCCGAAAAGATAGGCATTTCGGCTAAAGTTACCGCGATCACTGACAAAGAGTGTAATTTTATGCGTGGGAATTCCCGACGCACCGAGATCAATAATCGCTTCGGTCGTTTGATCATCTTTCTTTTGCACAATATCGGCGGGGAGTGTTTCGGCCTCTACCTTCGCCGAACTTATCTCGTACCGATACACACTGCCCCGCAGAAGTGTGAGTGCACCTTCGGGACCATTCTCAACCACCACCCGAAGGTAGCGCGAGCTATTTTGCGGATAGGAAACCTCCCCAAGATCGGTGCTAAATTTCGTCTGTGGGTCGGTAAATTTGAAGATATAACCTTTGTCAGTGAGGAGATCCCACGAAGCCGAACTGTGGGGTACGAGTGTGTCGCCGGCAAAGATGCTCACCTGCCGTTTGTAATTGAGCGAGCTTGTCTCAAGATGAATTCTGCTATGAAGTGTCCCACTTTGTCCAAGGTCAAGAATAAACTGGAGACGACCCCTACTATCCACGACCGTATCTATAACCTGCGATGAAAGGTACTGCGCGCGAACATCTGCTGTTTCGACGGAAAATTGATACGGCACTTCCCGCTCCCCCTGCATCACGCGAATATCCTTGAATGCGTTACCGCCCGCAGACACCGCGCGGTCGAGCTTGACCCGAACATACCCTGCTCCGCCAATAGAGGGTACCGTGATGGGGCGCTCATACTGCCATTTTGAGGCAGTGAAATCGGCAACCGCTAAAAGCGGAAGAGCCAAGAAGACGCTAAAGAAAATAATTCGTTTGAGATTCATAGGTAGTTGGAACGTGCGCATCTTAGTCTTATCTCCCCTAATAAGGGGATCACTCCGATTCTTATCGGAGGGGGTGTGCGTATGTCGTTTAATATTATCTTGTAATGACGCTACGTACCTTATCTTATTCATACTTTGTTCGTACTCTTTTCTTGTTCGTACCAGTTCGTATTCTTATAACACCTCTTGTAATCGATGCTTCCATTTGGCATATGCGAACGAAACCAGAAGTGCGATGACGCCAAAACTAATGGAAGAGATAATTCGGTAGACCTCTCCGAGCGCCCACACATCTATGAGCACTTTGAAGGCGGTAACAAACAAGAGAACGAGTCCGAGGAGGCGGACAAGACGACGCTTCGCCCCAAAGCCGAAGGCGGTAAGCGCGACAGCGTAGAGCGCCCACATAATGGATACAACGGTATTTCTCCTGTTTTGCGTAGATTTCTGCTCGGCATAGAACGTTGTTTCTTTCTGCCTAAAGTCGTTTTGCATTCGCTCACTTACGTCCCCTCCGCCATTCTGATAGAAGTTTGTGGAAATCGTCTGCTGGGCTTTTTGGCCAGCAAAGATTGCTTTGCCATAGTGTGCGTTGATTTCACTCGTTACAATAAAGAGTGACATCAAATGTGCAACGACAAACAGAAACGCCGCGCCTTGTTTGCGTCCTTCTTCATCTCCCTCTCCGAGGTGTCGCATCAGCATATATCCCACGAGGTACGCGACCACAATAGCAACGACGGTAAGGAAGAAGCGAGAATTAAATATGGGGGTATACAGTGCCAGGTCTCCGATTCCCATATCGAAGGTAAAGAGACGAATGAGGCCCACCCCAAAGACGATGAGTCCAAACACGTTGGTGCTGTGCCTTCGAACCACACTGCCCATCGCCACAAGAAGCGCGGATTCCACGAGCCACGCCAGGGTAATCCATTTTCCGGAGAACTGAATAGGCATAGCGAGCGTCAAAAAGACGATGGCAATACCGGGAAGATACAGGTTAAGCGTCTTATCTTCAGGATTCACCCGATAAGCGATATAGGCAACAAAGAGGTAGAAGACGGCGAGGAAAAACATAAAGAAACCCATAATTCCGTGATAGAGCGGATTGAGTATCGTGTATGACGCGAGTGCGTAGAGCGCGGCATTTCCAGTGATAAGGAAGAGGTCTTCAGACTTTGAAAGCTTCTTCCAGAGCACGTTGTGCACAATGCCGGCAATAAGATAGATGACGAAGAATATCGTAAACACGAGAAATACTTTGAAGAGGTCGGCGGGAGTGTAAAAGCTCCAAAACCAGGCGTACGACCAAAACACGGTACCGAGAAAGCCAAGCAGGTTGAGTCGATTCCACTTCTTGAAGATGGCTACGGCCAAGATACCGATATCAAGCACGGTAAGGTAGCTCATCAGTCCCCCGAAGTTATTCACCCCGGTGGAGAGGAGCATCGGTGTCGCAAATCCGCCAATGATACCAAGCACGGCGAGTTGTTGCGTTCCCCCGATAACCGAGAGCGTGACCGAGAGCGCCGTCACTGCAAGCATGAGTAGCCCCGCGGTAGTGCTTCCGATAAAGTTATAAAACGCGAACGAAGCGTAAATGGAAAGGTACAGAATAGCGATACCGCCACCCGACACGATGTCCGAATACACCAAATACTTCTTGCGGAGGAACTGCCCCACCACAACGAAAATACTACCGCCCATAATACCGAGCATAATGCGCCCTATCGGATCGATAATGTTGTTATCAAACGCCCACTTCAGGAAGAAGGAGACGCCGAGTACAATGGCAAGGATGCCGATCTTTCCAATCCACTGACCGCCCTTCTCTTCACCGTCAACCTTGGGAGCTGGCGCGGAGACCGAAGCACTAGAGGGAAATGCCCCTGTCTGAACCGCCGTCGCTCCATTTGCGGGAGTAGGCTCCATTCCGGGTAGCCCCGCAAGGTCGGCAAGCGAAGGAGCAGAAGCAGAAGCAGAAGCAGAAGTGGAAGACTTTACTCCCCCCTTGATCACCTTCTCAATCCGAGCAGACAGACGATTGATCTTTCCATTAAGATAGACAAACGCCACGATAAAAAAGATAATCCCGAAAAACGAAAAATCTCCGTAAAACATAA
>CALQZP010000043.1 GCA_943349725.1 Candidatus Nomurabacteria bacterium
GTTCTCAAAAGAAAATCATCATTCGGCTCAGCGTCGAAAAAGGGTGCGGAGACAATGTCAATCCTTTTTTCCGTCCTTCTTTCCATGTGGAGAAAGGATCCGCTGACCTACTTCTCAAACTATTCGAAAATGAGGGTGTGAGGGGTTACGTCAGTATACCTTGACGAAGCTCTTGCTTTATAGTAGGATAAAAGCCTATTATCATTTTCCACATTCATTTATTCATGCCACGAAAAACTACAAAAAAGGAGCTACTCTCAACACCTGTTGAGCATATAGACATAAAAAAGTTTGATGCGACGCCGATTATTGAGTCAATGGCGAAGATGTCATTTACTTCTCGTGATCTCGCGAATGCCGCCGAAATCTTTGACCAGATGATACGAGACAAGGACTGTACGGTTATCCTGACGCTTGCCGGGAGTACCAGTGCCGGAGGGTGTATGGATCTCTATACGGAGCTCATTAAATCCAACATGGTGGATGTGGTTGTCGCCACGGGAGCAAGTATTGTTGATATGGACTTTTTTGAGGCACTTGGTTTTAAGCACTATCAAGGCTCCCCTTTCGTGGATGACCGACTGCTTAGAAGTGTCTACATTGACCGAATATACGATACCTATATTGACGAAAAAGACCTTCAGGAATGCGATAAGGCGATTGCCGAAATCGCCGATGGGCTAGAGAGACGCCCGTACTCGTCACGGGAGTTTATTGCCGAGATGGGAAAGTATTTGACGAAAAAAGGAAAGAAGAAAAATTCTCTTGTGCAAACCGCCTACAAGTATGGTGTTCCCATTTTCTGTCCCGCTTTTTCGGATAGTAGCGCGGGGTTTGGGCTTGTGGTGCACCAGGTCAAGCATCCGCAAAGCCATATGTCCATTGATTCGGTAAAGGATTTCTACGAGCTGACGCAAATCAAGATGAAGGCGAAAACCAGTGGTCTACTTATCATTGGAGGCGGAAGTCCAAAAAACTTCGCGCAGGATACCGTGGTGTGCGCCGAGGTACTCGGGAAGAATGTCCCTATGCACAAGTACGCGATTCAGATTACCGTCGCTGACGTGCGAGATGGGGCGTGCTCAAGCTCGACTCTCAAGGAGGCTGGTTCATGGGGTAAGGTGCACCACGAATACGAGCAAATGGTTTTCGCGGAGGCTACATCAGTGCTTCCCCTTATGGCAAGCTACGTCTATCACAGGAAAGGTTGGAAGGGACGCGCGAGACGCTCCTGGAGTGATATTTTTAAGCCGAGCAAGTAACTACTGGTTACTAGGAAGCGCAGTTTCGGAGGGGATGACATTAGATGTTGTCCCCTCTTCCGTTTTGATTATCTCAAAATCTTTTAAAATGAAACTACGGTAGTAGGTCAAACCTATACTTACGATAATAAGTATGAGAAGTAAAGTGAAAAGTGTTTTTGATTTTGTGTCCATATGTCTTACTCAAGGTCGCGGTCGGGATAACGTGTTCCACGTATAATAAAATTCTCCTCAACATCCTTTAGGTCAAACGTGTCTTTAAAATATGATACGACTTTTTTGGTATCAAGGCCATTCTGGCAGGTATAGACATCCGCACTCACAAAACCTCTTCCGGGAAAGGTGTGAACGCTGATGTGGCTTTCGGCAATAATGACAAAACCGCTCCAACCACCGGGGTCTTTTTTGCCGTTCGGCTCCGCCCACACAGTCACTGGGTCAATAAGCGTGTGCATGCCGAGAAGTTTCGGAAGTTCGGAGAGGCATTTCAGCACAAGCTCTTTGTTGTTGAGTTTTTCTTTGTCGCCACCGTAGCCGTCTATCGTGATGTGTTCGCCAAAATGCATATTTGATAATTTTCAGAAGTAAGCCACCATTTTATCATAAGGGGCTCTCCTTGCCAATAAAAAATCCCGCCAGGAGCTAACCCAAGTGGGCGAGCTCGTGGCGGGATTTTTCTTCAAACAGACTTCAGCCGAAAAAATTCCGCCAAAATGCTTGAAGAAATCTCCGCACTCATGGGAACAATCCGCGGTAAGTATAATGGCGAGGCTATACTGCGTCAACGGAAAGTAATTGTGGATAACGCACTTCACCGTAAAAACTGACGTGCGTCTTTTAGTACAATAGGACTTACACACACCCCTCCCGCCTGGACGCGCGCGTGCCCCCTTATTAGGGGAGAATAAAAAAAAGATGCGTAAGTCCTATACAAGTTAAAAGCCGTCTCACCTGAGACGGCTTCGATCTGTTATCTCACACGAGTATCAAGCAACTTGCAGTTCTTGATGCACAGTGCGCTCCCGAAGGAGCTTGGCAACCTTCTTAGCGAAGGCTTTCACGCTCTGTGGTGAGTCGAGGTCGTTCGGGGTTAAAAAGACATCCGCTTTCTTCTGCCCCAGCCGGACTTTAGTCCAATTTGTAGTAACATCAACAGTTACTTTCACCTCGGTCCCTGCGACCTGAAAATAGCAATCAACACCCCAGTGAATGTCCAGTGGTCCGCCGAGTGACCGTATAAGCTCTATTCTGATAGACGGTTCATGATGAAACCTTGCTTGGACCGCTTGGAGAAGGTCAAAAGCCGTCATCGTAGGTGGAGATCCAGGGTTCCACTTTCCTGCCATGAGCTCCACTTGAGCGTGCGTCTCTGCCATGTGCAGGCTCTCGGCGAGGTTGTACTTTGGTATGTGCCCTGCCTCTTCGTAGGTAAGAGGGTGTGTAGCGCCGAAAACCAAAAACTCTAGCCGTCTTCCGGAACACTCTTGGTACGAGGTATCTTGAGTTGCGCTCATAATCTTCAGCTGCCTTTCTCTCTTCATTAAAACATTACCACCACAAAAATACAACGCAAAAAGCAGTGTGGATAGCGCACTCCACCGTAAAAAATGCGCCCCTCGTTTCGCTAGTACTTTTTTGACCGAAGTTTCTGTGCCAACTCTGCAAGGTTTGTATCGTCTTCCCTCTTGTAGTCGTGTGATGAAATATAACCCTCGTATTTTTGAAAATATTTGTTGACACTTGATTTGATTGGCTTCCATTCTTTCATATCGGCCGTGCCGTGCATTGGAAAGAGCTTGGCGTGAACATGGTTCACACCAAAGCCTTCAAACACCATAGCGGTTCGCCCCACGTCCAAAAGTCCGCTATCCAAGAGCTTTGCAACCTTTTTGGTAGCAAGAACCAGCTCCGAAAGCACCGACTCTGGAAGGTCAAATGCATAGCTTTCGTAATGGACTTTGGGGATAACAACGGTTGCCCCCTCGGTGTTTGGGAAAATAGACAGAAACGCAACGTGCTTCTCATCCTCAAAGACGCGGTGCGCAGGTCCCTCACCTTTTACAATTTTACAAAATATACAGGTTTCCATATTGCTCCTGGCAGGAATCGAACCTGCATCACCTCCTTCGGAGGGAGATATTCTATCCATTGAACTACAGAAGCGTCAGGCAGGTACGTCGGTTTTTCGCTAGTCTGCAAGGACGGTAAGTGCAGTATAGAGTATTGGATATAAAGTATAAAGCCCTCCTGTTGCTCGTGTATTAACCCAGTGAGCAACTTATACATTATTTTTACGGTCGTAATTATAGTGTAGAACAATTATATGCCTGCAAATTCCCCAATATGAAAATGTTTTCGAAGCCAACGGTCATTCTCAATATATTCCGCGATAATGTATAGAATCTCAACTCCAATATGATAGTCAGTCTTAAGTAGCGACAAGAAATCCTCACAGTCGTGTGGATACACCCATACGCTGTGGTGGAGGTGTACAAAACCAACAGATGCGAGAGTTGCCCGAAGAAGTGCCCGTACTTGTTTTCGCTTTTCTTTTATATCAAAGCTAACCAACCGCCATTTACCATCCCACCTCGCTGGTCTTGGTAGATGAAAGTCGGCGCGCTCAATTTCGGAAAGCCTTTTTTGACCCTTCGTGGTCAGATTAACGAAACCTTTCGCATTTTTCCCAATCAGTTTGGCAAGAAGGAGGCGCTCAATGGACTTGCTAATCGTATCCTTGGCGCTTCGCTTTGTTTTTACCCAGCCCAGTTGCTCAAGTACTTGAAGAGCATTTGGGGCTACCAGTGCAACGGTAAGTCCTCCGGCAGCGGCAAGCGCATAGAGCACCGCCTTTTGAATGATGGCAATCTTTGCTTTTCTCTCCGTTCCATCTTTTCGTAGTTTCGTGCTCATAGTCAATGACATTTGCACTATTGTTGCGACCGTAAAAATAGTGTAACAGCGAGAACACGATGAAGATATCTTTACAGGTATCTATCTGGAAGGGATGTGGGAAAACTCGCGACAACTAGATTTGACACCCTAGATGCCTTGGCGTTTCAGCTCCTCTACGAGTTTCTTTGCTTCTTTTGAAAGTTTGGTGGGGATATCAATCGTGATACGAATGAGTAGGTCCCCACGGCGAGTTCGGTCAATCGGCACACCCTTACCACGTAGGCGAAGCATTTCGCCCGGTTTAATACCCTCAGGGATTTTAACGATCACATTGCCGTCCAAGGTTTCGATCGTATATTCATCTCCAAGAAGTGCGCTTGAAAGCTTCACGGGGAGGTCCATCACGAGGTTCGTGCCTTCTCGTTTAAAGAGCAGGTGCTTCGTCACATGTATCTTGACGTATAGGTCACCAGACGTGCCCCCGCGAATGGCCTCGCCTGCTCCGCCAAGACGGATAACCTCGCCATCCTCAATACCTGCCGGAGCTCGCACCATAATCTCCTCCTGCTTCCTGGTAATACCCGCCCCATGACAGCTCGCGCATTTTTCAGATGGCATCTGTCCTCGGCCCTCGCAGGCGTCACATGCTTTTGTTGTCTGCACCGAACCAAAAATAGAGCGACGATTTTCGCGCACCTTTCCATTTCCGTTGCAGGTTTTGCAGGTTTCCATCTTTGCGCCGGGTTTTGCACCGTTTCCCTTGCACACCTCGCAGGTACTTGTTTTATTAAGTAGCATTCTTCGCTCGGTGCCGAAGATAGATTCGGAGAATGAAAGCTCAATGTCCACGGACACGTCTCGTCCTCGACGAACTCGTTCTCGTTGTCCACCAAAAAAATCACTAAAGATGTCACCGAGGTCAAATTCAAAACCGTTGGCGTTACCGTTAAATCCTTGCCCTTGGGCGAAGTTTGAGAAGTCAAAACCCTCTCCGTCGGAGGCGGATCCGCCTTCGGCGGAAAAGCCATTGCCACCGCTAAAGACACGGCCATACGCGTCATACTCGGCGCGTTTCTTGTCATCGGAAAGTACACCGTAAGCTTCATTAACCTCTTTGAACCGCGCCTCATCACCTCCCTTTTTATCGGGGTGGTATTTGTGCGCGAGCGTACGGAACGCTTTTTTGACGTCCTCCGGTGAGGCGTTTTTGGTTATCCCGAGAAGTTCGTAATAATTTTTTGACATACGAATTAAATACCAATCAACGAATGAAAACCAATCTACTAATACCTACGAATAAGACAGAAGAAATTGAGAATGGATAAAGTATATAGCACCAGGCTTTTCGCATGTATTGACGGACTACGGATACTGTAGCGCTACACCACCTCTATGCTCCCCTCCCAACAAGGAGGGGAGGAAGAGGTGATGTGATTGGATCCCGCATCAAGTGCGGGATGACGTAAAATATAGTCGCTAAGAGCTCCTTATTTTACGTCACTTTGTTTCGGCATCGCGGACAGGACCTTGCTCCGAGCCTGTCGAGGGACCCTCGGGACCCTTGTCGTCCTTTTTTGCCTCCGGCGCGCCTTCTTGGGCGCCTGGAGCGGGCTGTTGCTTGTAGAGCTCCTGGCCAACCTTTTGGAGCTCCTGTGAGAGGGTTTCGGTGGCAGTTTTAATTGCGCCAAGGTCGGCTCCATCTTTTACCGACTTTAGTCCGGCAATTTTTTCTTCAACGAGCTTTGCTGAATCGGCGGACACTTTCTCTTTGTTGTCTTTGAGTGTTTTCTCCGCAGTGTAGATAAGTTGCTCGGCTAGGTTCTTCACCTCCACAAGTTCGCGCTTCTTTGCGTCCTCGTCCTTGTGAGCCTCAGCGTCCTTGCTCATCTTTTCAATCTCCTCCTTTGAAAGTCCTGAACGAGCTTCAATACGGATAGACTGCTCCTTCCCCGTCGCCTTGTCCTTTGCCTTCACGGCGAGAATACCGTTAGCGTCTACGTCAAAGGTTACTTCAACCTGTGGCATACCGCGCGGTGCGGGTGGAAGTCCATCCAGGATAAATCTTCCGAGCGACTTGTTGTCGGAAACCATAGGGCGTTCGCCTTGCACAATGTGGATTTCAACGGATGTCTGGTTGTCCGCAGCGGTTGAGAACACCTGTGACTTCGCGCTTGGAATGGTCGTGTTCTTCTCGATAAGCTTTGTCGCGACGCCACCGAGCGTTTCAATGCCGAGCGAAAGAGGAATAACATCTAGAAGCAAGATATCCTTCACATCTCCGGCAAGAATACCTCCTTGAATAGCAGCGCCAATCGCCACCACTTCATCCGGGTTCACACTCATATTAGGCTCTTTGTTGAAGAAATCCTTGACGGCTTTTTGCATCATCGGCATACGGGTCTGACCTCCGACAAGAATAACCTCCTTAATGTCCACTACTTTAAACGGCGAAGCGTCCATTGCACGCTTCGTTATCATCATCGCGCGGTCAACAAATTCTTGCGCAATTTCTTCAAGTTTCGCGCGCGTCATCGTCACGAGAAGGTGCTTGGGTCCATCGGCACCCGAGGTGATGAACGGAATATTGATTTCCGTCTGCACCGCGGTTGAAAGTTCAATCTTCGCTTTCTCACCAGCCTCATCAAGTCGCTGGAGTGCGAGCGGGTCTGCTTTGAGGTCAATGCCGTTTTCTTTCTTGAAGGTGTCTGCCAGCCAGTTCACGATTTTGTGGTCAATATCACGACCTCCAAGATGTGAGTCACCGTCGGTTGATTTAACTTCGATAGAGTTTTCACCATCCTCGCTCATTCCTACTTCAAGAATAGATACGTCAAAGGTACCGCCTCCGAAGTCAAAGACAGCGATTTTCTCTTCTTTCTTTTTGTTGAAGCCGTAGGCAAGTGCCGCTGCTGTCGGCTCGTTTATGATGCGCTTCACCTCAAGTCCCGCGATTTTACCGGCATCCTTGGTTGCCTGGCGCTGTGCATCGTTGAAGTAGGCGGGGACGGTGATGATTGCTTCCGTTACCGGTTCCCCGAGACGCGCCTCGGCGTCAGCTTTGAGCTTCGCCAGAATCTTTGCAGAGACTTCCTCAGGACGTTCCCATTTGTCGCCCAGTTTTACCTCAATACCACCGTTTGTGGATTTACGCACTTCAAACGGAACATTCTTGATATCTTTCTGCACACCTTCCTCCTCAAAAGTGTGTCCCATAAATCGCTTAATCTGAAAGACGGTATTTTTCGGGTTCGTTACCGCCTGGCGCTTCGCAAGAAGTCCCACGAGGCGCTCACCGGTCTTAGACTGTGCGACGATAGAAGGAGTGGTGCGCACTCCTTCAGCATTTTCAAGTACCTTAGGGCTTCCTCCCTCCATAATGGCAACGGCCGAAAAGGTGGTCCCGAGGTCAATTCCAATTATTTTTCCCATAGGTTTTAATAACAGATACCAATATACAAATGGTACCAATGATACTAATAATACGAATCGCTACGAATATGAAATTCGGAGCAGGCTAACAGCTTGAAGCTGAAAGCTAGAAACTAAAAGCCGGGGCTCGTATTTGAATTGAGGTCAAGAAATCAAGAGTAAAGTAGGGAGAGACGAGTTTATAAAAACTTCTTCGAGAAATGGGGGCTTCTTCAGCAAAAGTAACCGAAGGTAGGTAGGTTACCTCGTGGGTCTCGGTGGTTCCCGCGAGTGTTTGAATCGCTTCATATGAAAGTACGCGTCCGCGGAGTTTGCCCTCTCGCTCAACAACGACGAAACTCACCAAAAATAGCCGGCCGTTTCTAGAAACGACTTTTTCAAATACTTCAAACTGGTTTTGGTAGATAACTTTTTTCATTTTTTCTTATTCTCCCTTTTCTAAAGGGAGCACTCCGTCTTCGGAGGAGGGATTTTTTTATAAAATTTTCTGCGCTATCGGCCACCTCCTTTAGGAAAGGAGGAATTAAGATTCCTTGTATTCCGCAAGTTTAACTTTTGCAGGTTGCACGATTTTTCCGTGCAGTGAATATCCTTTTTGCACGACATCGGCGACTGTATGATTTTCTTTTTCGTTTTGTGTCGGTACTGTGGCGATACTTTCGTGGCGAAGCGTATCAAACGACTCCCCCACTTTCGGCTCAATAAGTGAAATACCATTTTTCTCAAGGGCAGTGAGAAGTTGTGAGTAGATGTACTGCACACCCATGCGCCAATTAAGGTCAACTTTCTCCCAAGCCATTTTGTTACCAAAGGCACTGTGAAAACTATCCAGAGCGGGAAGCACATCCCTAATGACATCCTCCTTTGAGAACTTCACGAACTCGGCGCGAGATTTATCCTCGTCCTTACGTGCGTTCGCATAGTCAGCCTTCGTTCTCTGCCAACCCTCAAGGTATTCCTGACGTTCCTTCCGGGAAATTTTGAGCTTCTCTTTAAGCGCCTGAATTATCTCGGCAGGGTCCTTGGCGTTATCAGAATCCAGTTCCGATTCAAACACAATGTCCTCTTCAGGCTCGGTATTTGTTGGTTTTTTTTCTGTTTCGTCCATATATTTGACAAATGTAGGCTGTATGTTACCAATTTTACCAAAACTGCGCAAGGTCTC
>CALQZP010000044.1 GCA_943349725.1 Candidatus Nomurabacteria bacterium
GAAAGTGTAAAGTTGAAAGTTGGGTGAACGAAGCCAAATACCCCATTGAAAAATCCAAAGGTAAAAATCTGAAATATACGGAGTTGTAGTAAAAAACAGCCCATTCTCGGGCTGTTTTTGGCAGGTCAGAGGTGTGTATAGCGTCTAAAACCGTGAAAATGTCGTGTATTTTAGGTCATTTTCACGATTATGTCCGATAAACCCGTGAATTTGAGCTGTTTTAAGCTCAAATTCACGGGAATTTTAGGAAAAGCTATCTGTCTTTGCCGGTCAAAAGTGGTAAGATGATGAAATAAACAGTGAAGTGAAATAGTGCAATCTCAAATAGTACAATCTCGATTTGAGTAGGTTGAGGAACTAAGCCACACAAATAACATCCTTACAAACCCGAGAATGTTGGTATGTCAGGTATACTAATGGAGAAAGTAAATGATGGTGGGGCGGGGGCAGTAGCGTGAAAAATGTAATCAACACGGAAGTATGCAGGTAAAAGCCAAAACAGAGAATATCGAACGGGCGGAAGGTAAGGTTCGCGTCAAGACCGCGAAGCAGATGGAGAGGCATCTCAAAGGGATATCCAATCATTATCGCATCGCCATTCTTCTTTTGATTGACGCACGGCAAAAGATTACCCTTGAACAAATCGTTACCGCGCTCCGGGCAAACGAGAAGACACTCGGGGAACACACGCGTAGGCTTTCGCTTGCGGGTCTGGTAAACAAGAACTATCATGGACGGAGTGTTGAGCATACACTATCGCCATACGGGCGGGCGTTTGTCAGGTTCTTGAAATCATTTCAACAACTCTAGAATTACGGGAAGGCATGAAATCCAAGGGGAAAAAATAGAATTGAAAAAAGATGTGGGTACAGAATAGATAAGGTAAAGTGAATATGATATATTTCACCACACTTAAGATATCCTTACAAACCCGAGAATGTTGGTATGTTAAAAAAAAGGGGGGGGGAGGGGAGGGGGGATAGATAAAGAGATATGAAAAAAGATATAGAGGAATTGACTGAAAAATTGATTGCGTTTCGGAAGGAGAGAGACTGGGAGCAATTTCACAAGCCGAAGGATTTGGCGGTGTCTTTGTCGTTGGAAGCGGCGGAAGTGCTTGAACATTTCCAATGGAAGAGCGAGAAGGAGATAGAGGCATACGTCAAAACGCACAAGGACGAGATAGGCGAGGAACTCGCCGATGTCTTCAACTGGGTCCTCCTGATGAGCCACGATTTCGGGATTGATATTCTCTCCGCCTCCGCCAAGAAAATCTCCGCAAACTCCCTCAAATATCCCATCTCAAAATCCAAAGGCAAGCATACGAAGTATACGGAATTAAAGTAACTAGTAGTTAGTATCTAGTATATAGACGAAACAAAAAACAGCCCTTTTATAAGGCTGTTTTTTGTTGTATAAAAGTGATAGGATGGGGAAATAAATACGGCAAAGTTATGGCAAACCTAGAGCGAAAATCACAAATAGTTATTTATAAATCCGAAACGGGTGAGACTAAAATCGACGTGCGTTTTGACGGTGGAACAGTCTGGCTTACTTTGGAACAGATGGCTCAGCTCTAAAGGTTTTGTGTAGGCCATTTCGTTGGTGTCAACAAGATGGTTCACCGTGGATACCTTTAGCCGTTTTACGTTATGAAAAAAAAGAACCACATCATTCCTAATAATAGTTTTACAGAGTTCTTGCTCTATACTACGCCAAATGGCAAGGTAAAAGTGGAGATTTTTTTGCGTGATGAAAATGTCTGGCTAACACAAGCGAAAATAGCGGAACTTTTTGATGTCGGTATCCCCGCGGTCAATAAACATCTCAAGAATATCTTTGACAGCGGAGAATTACAGGAAGATTCAGTTATTTCCATTTTGGAAACAACTGCCAGTGACGGAAAGACCTATAAGACGCACTATTATAATCTTGATGCCATTATTTCCGTTGGGTATCGCGTGAACAGCACGCAAGCGACACAATTTCGCATTTGGGCAACGGAAAGATTGAAAGAATACATCATCAAGGGTTTTACCATGGATGACGAACGGCTGAAGAATCCCAATACTATTTTCGGCAAAGATTATTTTGAGGAACAGCTCGCCAGAATCCGTGATATTCGTTCGAGCGAAAGACGAATGTATCAGAAGATTACAGACATATATGCAAAGTGCAGTGCTGACTATAATCCAAATATGGAAATTACCAAGCAATTTTTTGCCACGGTGCAAAATAAGCTTCACTTTGCAATTGCAGGTCAAACAGCGGCAGAAATAATACAAACAAGAGTAGATAGCAAAAAGCAAAACATAGGACTCACTGTTTGGAAAAATGCTCCAAAAGGCAAGATTAGAGAAACCGATGTCATTGTGGCTAAAAACTATTTGAACGAAAAAGAGCTAGACCATCTGAACAGAATTGTGACTATGTATCTTGATTTTGCAGAATTGCAGGCGAAGCGCGGAATTTTGATGAGGATGAATGATTGGGTCATTAAACTAGATGCATTTTTAAAATTAAACGAGCGAGCAATACTCGGTGATGCAGGATGTGTAAGTCACGAAGTGGCCGAGGCTTTAGCTCTTGAAGAATTTGAAAAATTTAAAATAGAACAGGACAAAAGTTACATCTCGGACTTTGATCGTGAAGTCAAAAAACTTATGGAGTCTAAGAAGAAAAAGAAATAACTATATGGTAAACAAAAATCTTACAAATGCCAAAAAAGCAAGGAATGATGAGTCTTATACTCAATTTGCCGATAGTGAAAATGGTCGTATGAATCCTACTCTTTTCTACATTGGAAGAAATCGCTCATGCACTCCGAATTTCCAGTACCTGCCCGCCTTTGGAGGGGCGAACTTTTGAGAGAAAAGGGGTCAGGTACCTTTAATGTAAGTGTGTGAAGTGTAAATGAAGATACATCCGATATACATTGGAGATTCGGGACGGTAAGTTGAAAGTTTGTAAAGTTATAAAGTTGAAAGCGAGTGGCATAAGAAACATGCTACAATTTTGGGATGAAAGTTTTTATTGAAAGTGAGGCGGGGTCAAATAAAAAGAAGCTCTACAATGAGAAGACATTAGCCTATAAGCGGACAATGTCCGTTTCCCGTGCGTATCCCTACCCGTACGGTTTTATACTTGATACCACGAATGTGGACGGCGATAATCTTGATTGTTTTATCATTACCGATACGAAACTGGAGTCAGGTAAAGTGTATGAATGTGAGCCCGTCGGTCTCATGGAACAAATAGAAACAGCATGGGAGCCTGAGAAAAAAGGTGTGGAAGAAAATGACCATAATATTCTGGCTGTACTTTCCGGAGAGAGTCGGGAAGTAGATGAATCAGTCAAGACAAAGCTGACCGAATTTGTGTCTCACGTGTTTGACCATGTCCCGAACCACAAAAACAGGGCCGGACAGTTTTTAGGGAAAGAAGAAGCGCTGGAGGAAATGAGGAAGTTGTCCGATCAAATAAAGAAGTAAAAAGGGGGTAAGCGGAGAAGTTGGAAGTTAGAAGTTTAAAGTTGTAAGTTAGCGGAAGAGGGGGCTGGGTGTGGCGTATAGGAAGAGGAAGAAAGACAGTAGACGCTAGACAGTAGAAAGTAGATGGTAGCTAGAGGGGCAAAAAGAGGTAAAGGTGTTAGGTACCTTTGATTTAAACCAAATTGATACTTTGGTGTATGGTTCGATAAATTCACCACAGGTAAACTCTACGGCTTGAACTCGGAAGATCCCAGTAGTACCGCAAAGCTGACTACGGGGCAAGAATAAAAATTATTGAAGATTCAAGCAAAAAATAATTGTATGGCAAACACACAACACTACATTTTTATAGACGAATCGGGCGATCCGGGAAAGCCTTTTGAAATTGACGACACGGGGGCCAAGGTTCCCACTGGGGCAAGCATGTACTACATTCTTTCGGCGATATGCCTTGATTCCCAAAAGCTTTTTGCTCTTGAAAATGGGGTTATGGAAATTAGAAATAAGTATGGTTTTAAAAGCGAGATAAAATCAACCATTATTCCTCTTCCGATGTATAAGGATATTTTGGATTTGATAAATAAGATTGAAATACCAATCTACTGGCGCTTGGTGGACAAAAGAATCTACAAAGGCCAATTTGCTACTGCCGGACACGCAAAGCTTCACAATATTTTTGATGACTACAATCTTTCAAAATTGCTGTTGTTTGCGGCCAAGGGTTGTGCAGTAACTGGAATGGAAGCCGTCATTGACCGCGCTGACAGGCGGATGTATAAAGGGAAATTTGATGATTTCAATAATTATTTAATCGAGAGAGTAAATACGAAGACTATTGAACGCGTGAAGCATATTACTCATGTGAACTCGGAATATGTGAACGCGATGCAGTTGTCCGACCTTGTAAGCGGAGCAATCAAAGATTATTTTACCGGTAAGAACAAGGATTTGCGAAAAGTGATTGATAAAAAATATCTCCACAAGATATGGTAAAAAAATCAAAAGAGCGGGCCCTAGACCTAGGACACGCTCTTTTGGTACAAAACGCAGAACTTTGGCGCTTTGTTGATGACCCTATTACTATATCAAAAACGCCCTAGGAAATCAAGCTGTTGTTTCTTTGGTATAATTACCCCATGCTTGACGAAACTTCAACACCTCCGGATTCGACAAGCTTACCGCAAGCTGCCGACACACAAGCTCCACCGAGCGAGCCGGTAACTCCTTCGGTGACTGAACCCCTTCAACAAAGTTCGGGGCAAGCAGCCTCGCCCGCACCGACAGAAGAGCCAAAGCCGGTAGACGAAAATCCTCCGGCTCCGCAGACGGAGCCACCTCCTTTAGGAAAGGAGGAATTGGAGAATGCTCCGCAAGCGCAAGACACCCCACACGAAGACAACACCACCCTGGTCTACGACCACCCCTCCTCAACTGAGGAGGGGAAAATAGGAGTCGGCGAACTTCTGGTGAAAGCCCGAGCAAAGATTCAGGAACGGAGGAGAAAGAAACTGGAAAAAATTATGGAGGCTCTTGATGGAAGAGGCCCTACTTCGTTAAAGCTACGAAGGGTAAACAAAATCTCGAATGACGACGTGCAAAAAATGCTTCGGGTTTCTGACGCTACGGCAACCCGATATTTAGATATTCTCGAAAAAGAGGGGCGGATACGACAGGAGGGAAAGACTGGAAAAAATGTCGTCTACGTCAAAACATGAATTATGGAATGTGAAGTATGGAGTACGAAAAGAGGGAAGGAAACGCGAGAGACGAGAGAGTCTGGATTCCCGTTTTCGCGGGAATGACGGAAGAGGTAACGGCTCATATGGTGTATTTGAGCCGTTGCAAGCTTCGGGGTGAGCCGTTAAATGGAGCCCCCGCCGGTCCCCTCGGGGGCCTAACGGCGGGGGCTTGTGCGCGCATTGGGTGGGAAGAAGCCCGACGTGTACTCGCGGTCCTGGTAGGGTCATCCGTTTTTTCTTTTGCAAAAAATGGGTGTGGAGGTATACTTTCAGTATTAACCTTACTCGCTACTCAAATGAAAAAAATTATCTTGTCTTCGTTTTTTGCACTGGTCGGCGTTCTCTCGTTTGCTTTTTCTGGTAGTGTCGTTCACGCCGATTGGAGCGCGCTTAACTCAAGTACGACGAAGGAGTTTAGCGGTATCTCCTGTCCGGACGCGCGCACCTGCATTCTCGTTTCCGGTATCTACCTTTCCGGCGGAAGCGGAGGTATTCTTAAGACAACAGACGGAGGTGAGACGTTTACCACCCAGAACTCGCCAACGCTCAACCCACTTCACGCCGTGTCCTGCTCCTCAACCGCTACCTGCTATGCAACAGGAGACTTTGGCACCTTACTCAAAACAAGCAATGGGGGAGAGTCTTGGATTGAGATTGATATTGGAAGCAAATCAAACACTCCACGATTTACCAACGTTTTCGCCGTTGACGACCGTATCGTTCTCGTCGTTGGACGAGATGGCATCCTTTTCCGAAGTGAGGACGGCGGTGGAAGCTGGGGCCGTCCCACCATCAAGAGCGTTTCGGATTTCTATGCCATTTATTTTTCTGACAAAAAGAACGGGTTTATTGGTGGAGATGATGGTGCCCTATTTTCTACCGACGATGGTGGAGCAACCTGGACCTATCAGAGCTCGTTACGTCTCGCGGGGCAGATTGTGAGTATCCACGGAGATGGGAAGCAATCGGTGTTTGCCGTTGGTGATTCGCTAAGCACAAGTGCCGACGGGGGAAAAACCTGGTCCTTTCAAAAATCAACCGCGAAACGATATAGCACGGTCAGAGTGGTCACTGACAAACTTGCGTACTACATTGGCGATTTGAACTTAATTTTAAAGACCACAGATGGCGGAGTAACCTCTACGGTTGATGCGACTATAGGTAACGCGAGCCTGCGTGGCATTGCCTGTCCGAGTGAAGGATATTGTCTCATTGCGGGTAGTTCAGGCAAGGTACAACGACTAGGAACTCCGCCAACAGTAGTTCTTCTTCCTCCGCCTGCGGTTGTTGCTCCTGTGGTTGTGGTCACACCTCCTGTGGTCACATCGGTTGCGCCAGTTGTAGCACCCCTTGTTGTGGTCGCATCACCGGTCCCTGTCGTCGTAAAAATAGCAAAGCCAACTGCTACGGTTGCCCTTACCCGAACCCTCAAGAAAGGAGCAAGTGGCAAGGACGTAAAGAAATTGCAGGAACTTCTCGCTGGGGTTGCGGGAATCTATGACGGTGGCGAGGTGACGGGCTATTTCGGCCCCTCTACGGGAAAGGCTGTCGGTAAGTTTCAGGAGAAATACAATCTATCAAAACCAGGGGAACCCGGCTTTGGTGAAGCCGGTCCGAAGACGCGGGCAAAGCTACTTGAGATTGCAGAGATGGGAATGGAGGCGAGTGCACCCGCAGAGAGTCCCACCGTATCACAGACAACTCCAACGGTTTTTGTGCGCACCTTGAAAAAGGGTTCAAGCGGTGCCGACGTAAAAAGACTTCAGGAGATACTTTCGGCTGACAAAGAAATCTACCCCGAGGGCGATATCAGCGGATATTTCGGCCCCGCGACTAAACGAGCGGTAGGGAAGTTCCAGGAGAAGCACGGAATTTCAACTCCCAAAGACAGTGGCTACGGCGAAGCAGGCCCCAAGACTCGAGCAAAACTCATTGAGGTAGCGCAGTAGAATGCTTATGTAGAAAAAGAAACCGCCCCGAAAGTAGTCGAGGCGGTTTTCGTACTATCCACAACGGCTTGAACAATAAGTCAATATATGCTAATCTTCCGCTTGGATATGAACACCACCCTTAATTCAGCTCACCAGCAACCACAACCTCAACCTTTCGTCATGGAAAGTCCACCTCAACACTTTTTCGATGGATTCTTCGCCACCTATTCTCAATTGTATCGGCACGCGATGGAAAGTATACCCAAGGTATCTTGGCACCTTACACATCAAGGCGACGATGAAGCCGATACCACACCGGCTAAGAAAGATGTTCAGGACTACCTGGACTCAATAGGAGGTTTCGAGCGCATAGTGTCTGCAAAGGCACTTTTCCTTTGTGCACTAAGCTCCCACCCAGCGTCAACGTTCGTCATTCACTATTCGGTTCTTCAGTGGATTCCGATGCCCGGACAAAGCCCTGACCGAGGAAACACTCTTTGCATTTTTATGCTGAAGGAACCGAACGAAGTGTGTTGCGACAATAACTCCCTGCTCTCGGTAAGGACAGGGCTCATATACGATCTGGAATCTTTTGCGGAGGAACTAATCACTCTTGCTCATAAGAGAGGTTGGCAAGATCGAAGGTCAAAACATTCACAGGGGGTGGAGAGGACCATTAAGCTTACAAACGGAAATATGCACTAGGGTGTCCTCTAGTAGTTTGTCGCCAGCCTGTCATTACGGGCTGGCGATTTTGTATAAAAAAGCGGACTAACGAGGGTTTCGTCGGCCCAAAGAGGGAGCATTTAGCTCCCGTGTTCCTGCTCCCATTTTCGAAGCCAGTCTAGCTCCGGTTTCTCTTTAAGTGGGAGGCCTTTTGCCTTCACAACTTCCACTACTCGCTTACCATTCCCGTGACTTTCCAGGCTTGCCCTTTCGGCAGCATTGTCCACAGTCTTGTGCAACTCCTCAAACAATTGTTTTATGCGTTCGGGAGGCATTGTGGTTATGCAAAGAGTGACTCCACAACCTTCTTTACGACTGCACCGTCGGCTTTTCCCTTAGTTTCCTTTACGACTGCGCCGATAAGCTGGCCAAGTTTTGTCTTTTCTGTAATACCAAGTTTTTTCATAGTCGCTTCGGCAATTTTGCGAACATCCTTTTCGGACATCTGCTCGGGG
>CALQZP010000045.1 GCA_943349725.1 Candidatus Nomurabacteria bacterium
GGACGAAGCGAAGTTTTGTAGCCGAAATTCAGGAATAAGTATGCGATGGTTAATTGGAGATGGTATTACTACTAACTCTCTTCAATATCTCGGTGTGCTTACGCTTCCAGTCTCCATCATAATATCCCCATGTCGTTCATCCTGCGAGACTTGAATAAGCCCGTCTTTCACCAGCTCAAGAAGAGCGAGAAATCCGACAATGATATTGATGCGCTCGCCCTTGTGTGCCCCCGAGAAATCTTTGAAGCTCATACGCAGTGCACCCGTAATTCGCTCCTTCAGGTTTTCAATCATATGTTCAAGACTGATGACTTTCTTGATCGTTACCTTAGAGAGCACCTCGGCTTTCGGAATGGAAGCCAAAACGGCACGTGCAGACTGAAGCATGAGCGAAAGTGATAGTCCTTTTGGGGGAGCAAACACCGCCGTCACTTCACGATCCGCAAGCGGATAAAGCGGAGAGGCTCCGAAACGCTCTCGCACATGGCGGGAAAGCTCTCGGAACCGTTGCAGAAGTTTCAGACGATTTTGAAGGTCCTCAATGCTCGCCTCCTCCTCTCGCGACAAATTAAGTTGTGGAAGGAGGGCCTTTGACTTGATAAGCAGAAGTGTCGACGCAACATAGGCAAACTGCGCGCTTTCCGCGATAGGAAAGTTCGGAAAACTTTTTACATAGTTCAAAAAATCATCCGTGACTTTTGAAAGACCGATGTCGTTAATGTGAAGCTTTCTCTGCTCAATAAGATTGAGCAGGATCTCTAAAGGACCCTCAAATTGCTCGTGTTTTACGGTAAAGCCGTTCATCGCCAAAGTATATCAGCTTTCTAGCCGTTTTCTAGGCTATTTATCCTTTGTATTGATCTTAATACCGAGCTCCTGAAGTTGGTCAGGGCGGGCGTCTGACGGCGCGTCCATCACCGAGGTGTGACCTCCGGCATCCATCGGGAATGCGATAACTTCGCGGATGTTCGGCTCATTCGCGAGAAGCATTACCAAGCGGTCAAGTCCGGGCGCCATACCGGCATGCGGAGGCGCGCCGTATTCGTAGGCGTGAATAATATGTCCGAAGCGTGACTCGGCCTCTTCGGGAGTGAGTCCCATAATTTCAAACACGCGTCGCTGTACTTTGGGGTCCGAGATGCGAACTCCGCCAGAGGCTAGCTCGTAGCCGTTACATACTAGGTCATACTGCTGGGCGCGCAAATTACCAAGGTCCTCGCCTTTCATAAGGCTTTCGACGTGTTCAGCACGCGGGGCTGAAAATGGGTTGTGCGCAAATGTCCATTTGTCCGTCACGGTATCCTTTTCAAGAAGAGGGAAATCAACAACCCAGGCAAACGCCATCACGTTTGGGTCACGAGGTTCGGGCCGAAGGTCAAACTTGTCCGCACCAAATTGCTTTACTGCCTCTTCGTGCGTGTAAACGGGGAACGGCTTTTTGAGTACCGTCTTCCCTACCGATTCGGCGACATGAATCATCAGTCCCTCAACCAAATCAAGTACATCGCGCTCCTTAACGAACGCCATTTCAAGGTCAATCTGGGTGTGTTCAAACTGACGGTCGCCTCGTAGGTCCTCATCGCGCATCGCGCGAGCGAGCTGGAAGTAGCGTTCAAAACCCGAGAGCATAAGGAGCTGTTTGTACTGTTGAGGTGCTTGCGGGAGTGCGTAGAACTTGCCGGGTTGCAAACGGGAGGGAACCAAAAAGTCACGCGCGCCTTCGGGTGAGGTCTTCGTCAGCATCGGTGTCTCAATCTCCACGAAGTCGTTCTTGTGCATATAGTCGCGTATGAGCTTCGTGACTGTATAACGCAGGCGAAGATTCTTTTGCATTCTCGGACGGCGCAGGTCAAGATAGCGGTACTTGAGCCGGGCTTCCTCGCCAATATCGTGCCCGTCCTCCCGTACGTCTATCGGTGGCGTCTCGGCTTTGCTTAGAACCTCTAAACTCAAAACTTCTAACTCTAAACTACCTAGAGGTTCGTTTGTGTTGACCAATTTTTCGGGCCGGTTGTTCACCTTGCCCGTTACGGACACCACCCACTCGGGCCGAATGGTCCCTGCAAGCGCGTGTGCCTCGGCGTGGCTCGGGAGCGCTATCATCTGAACTTTGCCACTCTCGTCTCGCAAATCTATGAAAATAAGCTTGCCGTGGTCACGACGAATATCCACAAATCCGGCAACGGTTACTTCCTGCCCGACCATCTCTTTTAGACTTCCAATTTTTGTTCTGTTTTCTGGTTTACTCATAGTTAGAAAGCTAGTATGTAAAAAATTGCGCACCTCCCTTTAGCTTTTGAGCTAATTCAGGCATATCGGAGAGAATGGTATTCCACACGACATCCAGATCAATCTCAAAATAATTATGTATTGCTCTGTCTCTAAACCCAGCAATATCTTTCCACGGCAAACCAATTTTAGTCTTTGTAACCTCTGAAATCTTTTTAGAAATTTCGCCAATAAGCA
This sequence comes from Candidatus Nomurabacteria bacterium, assembly GCA_943349725.1. Lineage (GTDB taxonomy): Bacteria > Patescibacteriota > Minisyncoccia > Phycocordibacterales > UBA10002 > UBA10002. The sequence continues at coordinate 2,467 of CALQZP010000045.1, forward strand.
AAAGTTGCATTATGACCGCGCTTTGAGTTTTTGCATCAGCAAAAAAACCGTCTCGGTCCAGTCCTTTACTAAACGAACTAATTTTATGTACCGAGTCAAGAATCTGATTGATGTACACGGAATCATCCTTCATAAATGGTTTTGAGTTCAGGAGTGACATAGGGCTTAACAAATTTATTCAAACTGTTTTCAGTGACGAGGTCAACCTTGGTACCGAGTGTCGTTTCAAGCTCACGTAAGAGTTGCATATAGGTAAACATTCCCATCGGGGTACCTAGCTTTACCAAAAGGTCTATATCGCTCTCAGGACGATTTGTTCCCCGGGAAACCGAACCGAAAACAGCCGCATAGCGAATGCCATATTTGCGGAGTACCGGAGCTATTTTTGCTTTAATTTCCTGAATTCCCATATAGGCAGAATACTACCAAAAATACGGCTCTGTGGATAGGTAAAGATTATTCTGGAAAATACTCCTTTTCAAAATGCTCAAATTCCTCTTCACCGACGAAAGCAATCTCTCCTGTTATATCTTCCCATGAAGTGTATTCGGCTAACTCCTTGTTGGTATAAACATCTTTTATAAAGTAGTTAAAAGAAAACCCCGCGTCATTTGCTATGGTCACAAACCCTTTCATAAGACATGTGTTTAATATGCTACTGAATAGAAATTCAGGATTGCTATACGTCTTACTATATAGCAGACTACCCGGTGATTCTTTCCTCATCCTTGCAAGAAGCTGTGAACCCTCCTGCAGACACCTAATATTATTTGCCAGTGATTTACTGCGCTCTGCACTTCGGAAGTAAAGTAAAACAGCGATAATCGCAATAAGAAGTATACCGACCTTAAACCAGTTTTCTTTGAGAAAGAGTGCCATTTCAGTATAATTTAACCCCCACTTTTTCCCGAACTGCGTCCATCTTGGCCGAGGCTTTTTCCTTTGCCTTTTCACCTCCCTTTTTCAATATATCAAGTACCGCGCCTACATCATCTGCAACTTCTTTGCGCTTTTCACGGAGAGGACGGATAAAAGCCTTAATATCTTCAATAAGCGCTTCCTTTAGTGCCTTGTACTTCCCCTCGTGCTGTTTGTAGAGTTCGGCGAGTTCGGCTTCAGAGCGAAACAGCTTGTGAATCTCATAGACATTTTTCGGCACACCACCGCTTGAATCCGTAACAATCGCCATAACAGCTTTCTCAATTTCAGAGTCTTCGGCGAAAAGCGGAATGGTATTGCCGTAGCTCTTGCTCATTTTACGCCCATCAATTCCGAGCACCACGGCAACGTCCGGCAGGATTTTTGCCTCTGGTAGCTTGAACGTCTCCCCGTAGATATGATTGAACTTCTGCGCCGTGTCGCGCGTAATTTCCACGTGCTGTTTCTGGTCCGCGCCGACAGGCACCACATCCGCATCGTAGAGCAAAATATCGGCCGCCATCAGCATGGGGTAATTGAAGAGTCCGACGCTAATTTCCTTCTCTTTGGCCTCCGCGTCTTTGTACGCGTGCGCGCGCGCGAGATACGGCATCGTGGTGATAGTGTCAAAAATCCATGCAAGCTCGGTGTGCTCGGAAACATCGGACTGCTTAAAGATGACTGATTTTCTCGGGTCAAGACCGATGGCGAGATAGTCGGTCGCCAAATCAACAATGTTTTGGCGCATCACCTTCGCGTCTTGAATGGTATTCAGCGCATGGTAGTCCACAATCATAAAGTAGCACTCGTGGTTTTCCTGCATTTCCACAAACTGTTTCATCGCCCCAAAGTAGTTCCCGATATGGGGCTTCCCCGACGGCTGTATTCCCGATAGCAGGATTTTTTTGCTCATAGGTTTATAGTAGCAAAAAAATCTAAGTTTATAAAGTTTCTAAAGTTATAAGGTTCATAAAGTTAAGGATAAGGTTCTTTACTTTAAAACTTTACAAACTTTCAACTTTACTAACTTTTAAGTGGCAATTCCACCACAAATGTTGACCCCTTCCCTTCCCCTTCCGACTCGGCCCAGACCTTTCCACCTTGCGCGGTGATGAGCTGTTTTGCGACGTAGAGGCCAAGTCCGGTGCCGAGAATGTTGGCTTTGCTGGCGTCTTCTGCGCGCGAGAATTTCTGGAAGAGCTTCGGAAGTGTCTCTGGTTTGATACCTACTCCCGTATCCTTGATGGTAATCTGAACAGTCGCCCCCCCTGCTCGTTCTGCTAAAACGAAGATGGAACCCGATGGGGTGTATTTAACCGAATTATCGATCAGGTTTCCGATAACCTGTCGCATTTTGCCGATGTCGGCTCTTACGACTAGGTTCTTTTCAACATCGAGTTTAATTTTGAGACCTTTACGTGCGATGATTGGGTCTAGTTCTTGGACGACATCATAGACAAGTTTTCCAAGATCAAAAACCGAAAATTCATACTTCATTCTTCCCTGCTCAATGCGGGAGACATCAAGAAAGTCATTTACCACGAAGGCGAGAGCGTTGCTTGACTCAAGTATCGTGTCAATCGTCGGACGTATATTTTCTGGCACTAGCCCATAATCACCCTGAACAAGCATCGAGGCATAGCCTTTGATGGCGGTAAGGGGAGCTCGGAGCTGGTGGGTCGCCATAGAAACGAACTCACTTTTGAGGGTATCAAGCTCCTTCAGGCGGTCGTTGGCTGACTCGAGGTCTTTCGCAAGCTTCTCAATGTGTTCACGCAGTGCTACCTCCTTTTTTACACTCCTCACGAGATTGGTACCAATCGCACCCGTAATAATAAGAGTGATGGCCGTTAGTACTCGGTTGATATCGGTTTGAATGAAAAAGAATTGGGAACCGATAAGAATAAGCAGAGAAAAGATGAGCGCTTGCGCCCCCACGAGCTTGATATCAAACGTCTTAAACTTAACAATCATGTAGGCAAGAAAGCCAATAAATATTGGCATACCTATAAAGCCTACTTGGGCAAGAACCCAGTCATCCGAAAAACTGCCAATAATGTTTCCCCAGGAAAAAGCCAGAAAAAATAAAAGTACCGCGCTACCAAACAAAACGGTTTCTCGGTACTTTTCCTGCTGTTCCTTTTTCGTCAGTGTGTGTAGCAAAAGGGCAATTATGGAAAAACTCGAAACGAATTCTATTACATAGGTATAGTATTGAGCGATAAAATTTTCAATTGCCGTGCAGTCTTCCAGGCTAACACCGGAAAGGCTATACGAGGTTGGAAGCAAAAATACAATAGGAAGGTAAAGCAAAAAAATCCAGAATTTCGACTGAAAAGAAGGTTCTCTTTTTTCGATAAACAAAAAGGTAAGGTAGAGGCCAATAAGGTAGATGAGTGGCTCGACCAAAATTTGCAATGACCAGAAAAACATTACGACACTGGGGTTGTTGGTCGCATAGAGGAGGAGGTCAAAAGAGCTCCAACAAAAGAACAGAAGAGTGATAGTAAGGAGAAGGTTGGATATTTGCGATTTCTTACTTTTTAGAAAAACAGCCAGACCAATAATAAGTGCGACAACCATCACGGGCACGTGCGAATAAAAGAGTAGCTGAGGTACATTAGTGGAAAAAATAAAAAATTGTGCTGGTTCCCAGGGGCAAAATTGTTCCATAGAATTTAACTTGAGGTGTAGAGTAGATAGCTACCGATAATAATAATCAAAATTGATGAAAACTTATGGATCACATGTTTTCGGGATATTTTTTCCATAGAAATGTGGGGGAAGAATATTGTTAGGCAAATTCCGCCGATAAAAACGAAAAGTGGCTGGTAGCTACTCACAACAAGGACAAGAGCAACGGGGGCCAGGAGTGTAGCGAAGTTGTTTGCCAGGTTACCTGCTATATATAATAACTCGCTTGCGATATTAAGTGAAAGAATTTTGGTCCCCACTCCCTTGAACATTGAGAAAAAATCTCGGCGGAACTTTTTTACGAAAAAGAGCAAAGCGACTCCGCACAAAACCAAACTCACATACTGCCAGAAGACGGAAACCCAGAAACTTTCGGAGATTGCTACTTTTTTGAACAGCGTGTCGTGAAGTGCGAACAAAAATGAAGAAAACGTGATAAGGACAAGAACTCGTTTCTTTAGGACGACTTTGTTGTCTACGTCAATTTCTATCGCAAGTACGACAATACCGAACAACACAAGTAGCGAAGCAAGAATTTGCGAAGTACTAAGCGATTCCCCAAGGATGGCGTAACCGAGAACGTAACCGAAAACCGGAACCATTTGAAATAACGGTACAACAATCGAAGCTTCTTCCTCCTGCATTCCCTCAAGATAGAAATAAAATGCTCCCGCGCTCAACAGACCCACAAAGATCAGGGTTAGTAGGTCCGTCTTTGTAATTGAAAAAATTTCGGAATGAAAAAAGTAAATTATGAAGGGTAATACCAGGATCGACGAAAGTGCGGAAAATATTAGGAGTGCTCCAACACCTCGGTCGCCAAGGTATTTGGACAACATATACTTGTCTATGTGGTTAACCACACTCCAGAGGAGTGGGGCGACCAAGGCGATAAGAAACCAGTCTGACATGATTTATCGGCTGGGGATAAGAATATTCATCGGTATAGTGTACCACAGTGAGGGGATACAGTTCCCTGAGGATATCCAATCAAATGCGAGCGTACACCACCAGCGTGCTAAATGATATAATAGTAGGGTATTGGAGTAGTTATTAACATAGTTAAAAATACTAATGACTCAGCATATAGTAAATAGTGAAAACCTGGATCAGTCTGACGTTCTTCTGATAGGTGTCGGCTATGATGTGACAGCCTCGGGTAGAAAGGGCGCCAGCAAAGGACCAGCATGTATTGTCGAGTCGCTGAATACTCAGCTGGAATTTTTTGATCGATTCACCGCGGACGAACCCAATCTCCTGTTCAAAATAGCGTACAAAGACATGGGCGACGTAAATAAGCTCTCTCCCGAGAAAATGGTGGAGACTGTCTCAAATACGTATTCGCACCATTTACTGCAGGGCCAGTTTATCGTGCTTCTCGGTGGAGAACATTCAGTTACCATTGGAGCGCTTACGGCAATTGCACAGACAGGGCAATCTTCCGATATAAGTATCGTCCACATTGACGCGCATTTTGATTTAAGAGACAGTGACGCCGACTATAACGACCATTCTCCAAGCCGATTTGCACATTCGTGTGTAATGAGGAGGGCAAGCGAGCTTGGCTTTTCCGTCACAAGTGTCGGAGTACGCACTGGTTCAAAGGAGGAGTACGCATATGCAAAAAAGCACATTACCCTTTTTGAGTGGGGTAAAGATAGCATTCCCTCGCACGAGGAAATAATTGCGTCAATAAAGACGAAAAAGGTCTATGTAACCATCGATGTTGACGGGATTGATCCCTCACACATGCCGGCGACAGGAACGCCCGTTCAGGGTGGACTTGAGTGGAATTATACGGTGGACCTGATTAGGCGAATTTTTAGTGAAAAAGAGGTTATTGGAAGCGATATTGTTGAAGTAGCTCCAATGAACGAAAGCGCACTCACCGAGTACGGAGCGGCTCAGCTATGCTACCTTATGATTTCGGCAAAAATGCATTGAAGGAGAACAAGAGCTTTCCCAAGTCAGTATGTAACCCCTCACACCCCCTGTGAACAGCGCCACGGATTTTACGTTTCATCCATGTTAAAATGTATGGCGTAATGAGTTTGTCTAACACTGAAATCAAGGCGCGAATGATTGAACTCACAAACCTTCGTAGACTTCACAAAGGAGCGCGA
>CALQZP010000046.1 GCA_943349725.1 Candidatus Nomurabacteria bacterium
ACGAAGTTCGTACGGAGCGAAGAAACCCAAAGCAAGTTCATAAAGTTAAAAGTTCATAAGGTTCATAAAGCAAACAAGAAAGCGACTTACACTCTGACTTTAAAAACTTTACGAACTTTATAAACCTTACAAACTCCTAGATCATGAGACGAAAAGTAAAAAACCGAAAAGAGCTCCAGCCAGATGCGATTTATAACTCGCAGAAGGTGACCAAGCTCATCAACTACTGTATGGAAGACGGTAAGAAGGAAGCGTCACGCAAAATCGTGTTCGGCGCCTTTTTGATTATCAAGGAAAAACTCAAAACCGAGAATCCGCTTGAAGTGTTTGATACCGCTCTTAAGAATATCACTCCACTTATGGAGGTCCGTTCTCGCCGTGTCGGTGGAGCAAACTATCAGGTGCCGGTTGAGGTACGGCAGGAGCGCCGAACCGCTCTCGCATTCCGCTGGCTCATCGGAGCCGCTCGCGGGAAGAAAGGGAAGCCGATGCGTCTCAAACTCGCCGAAGAGCTGATGCTCGCCGCGAAGAACGAAGGCGAAGCCGTAAAGAAGCGCGAGAACGTTCACAAAATGGCCGAGGCCAACAAAGCGTTTGCCCATTTTGCCTGGTAACTGGGTAGTTTTCAGTTTGAAGTTTTAAGTTGGAAGTTAAAAAGCGGGGAAGCCCGCTTTTTTGTGTTTGACCACCTGTGTCGGGGGGGTATACTTTGGATATTATTCGTTTGTAAAATAAAAAAATATGGAAAATCTTAAAAATGAAGAATCTCGCGGAGATGATGAAAATATACTTGTTCCTAAAACATTGTTCTATTTCGGCGCTGCTTCTCTTGCGTTAGATGCGCTTACCGGGGCTGCTCATATAGGTAACGCGGTTGGTAAAATGCGTCCGCCTTCAAATCTGGAAGGTCCCTTTGAGATTGAATATGTAACGAGAACTGATATAACACTGGGACAAGAAGGGAAGAAATATGTTTTGAAGATTGATAAGTTACCTGAAGAAGTTAAAGCTAGCCTCATCAAGCAAAACCCTGAACTGGCGTCTTTTCTTACGAACGGTCCGATAAAAATACTAAACGTAGAAAAGGAGAAATAATGGGCTACCGTTCCTATTTGTCAGAAAGGATTCCTTCACGGGAGTCCTTTTTCTTGACTTAGGTGATACACTTTTGATACACTTAAAATATGCCTACGTTAAAAAACAGAATCAATATTAGTGTATCAAAAGAAGTTGACCGCGCGTTAACGGCGCTTGCCAAACGCGACTGCATGCCGCTCGCTACTAAGGCATCGGAGTTGCTCAATCTCGCCCTCGAGCTTGAGGAGGATTCAGCGTGGGATATTTTGGCGCGTCAGCGAGATACGAAAGGGGTACGATTCCTCACTCACGAAGAAGTATGGAAATAAGATTTCATATTGAATACCATCACTTAATTACCAAGGAAGACATCCCTCCTTTATCTGCGTCTTGGCAAAATGAAATACGGGTGGCGATTGAAACAAAATTAACCACCCATCCAGACTTGTACGGTAAACCGCTTCGTCGTTCTATTGCTGGATACAGAAAGTTACGCGTGGGTGATTATCGGATTATTTTCAGGATTGAAGGACGCATAGTTAAGATACTGATAATCAGACATAGAAGCGTCGTATACAAGATGGTCAAGAAGCGGATTTAGTTTTGCATTTTTACCCTGGGTACGCTATCCTAACGAATGCCTTTGGGCATTTTTTGTTACTACCAATCAACTAATCCAAACTAATCTACCGATACCTCCGAATAAGAGAAATCCTCTGCCTCGCAGACTCGGCACCTCCTTTAGGAAAGGAGGAATCGAATTTGCAGGTATTCGTTGCATTCGTCCATTCGCAGATTAGTTTTAATCAAGTTTATGCAAAGAGACTACTCCCTAGATAAAGTCCGAAACTTCGGCATCATCGCCCATATTGACGCCGGCAAGACCACCACGTCCGAGCGCATTCTTTTCTATACCGGGATGATTCACAAAATCGGTGAGGTGCACGAAGGCGAAACCGTAACCGACTGGATGGAGCAGGAAAGAGAGCGCGGTATCACTATCACCGCGGCCGCCATCACCTGTTTTTGGAACCCGACCTATATGCCGAAGACAGATGTCTCCCTGAAACATCGTTTCAATATTATTGATACCCCCGGACATATTGACTTTACCGTAGAGGTGAAGCGTTCGCTCCGCGTACTTGATGGTGCGGTTGTTGTCTTTGACGGTGTTGCCGGTGTGGAGCCACAGTCGGAAACCAACTGGCGCTACGCTGACGAAGGAGAGGTGCCTCGCATTTGCTTCATCAACAAGCTTGACCGTATGGGCGCGTCGTTTGAGAAATCATACGCCTCTATTTTGGACAGACTTAACCGAAGCGCCGTTCGCATGCAGATCCCGGTTGGACTTGAGGAGCACTTTACCTCCGTCATTGACCTCATGAAGATGAAGGCTTACGATTTTACGGGGGAGAAGGGAATTGAGGTAAACGAAATTGAAATTCCTGCCGACTATCTTGAAGAAGCAAAAAAATACCGCGCATTACTTGTGGAGAAAATTGTGGAACAGGACGATGTGCTGATGGGTGAGTACCTGGAAGGGAAGGAGCCTTCAATTGAGGTGCTCAAGGCGACTCTCCGCAAGGCGGTTATCTCAAACAAAATCTTTCCGGTCTTTTGCGGTTCGGCTCTCAAGAACAAAGGAGTCCAGCTCGTGCTTGACGCGGTTATTGATTATCTCCCGTCTCCGCTTGATATGCCCGCTACGCGTGCCATTGAAGTAAAGAGCGGACTTCCGGTGGAACGTCACGCTTCGGACGAGGAACCGTTTTCCGCGCTTGTCTTCAAGCTCCAGACCGACCCGTTCGTGGGACAGCTCGCATTCTTCCGTGTCTATTCGGGAACGGTAGAGGCGGGTTCCTATGTCTACAACTCAAGCACCGGAAACCGTGAACGTCTTTCCCGTATCGTGCGCCTTCAGGCCGACAAACGCGAAGAAGTGAAACAGGTATTTGCGGGGGAAATTGCCGCCGCGGTGGGACTCAAAGAAGCGCGCACCTCGCATACACTCTGTGACGAAGCGAACCCCGTGGTACTTGAAGCGATTAAATTTGCCGACCCGGTTATCTCACTTCGTATTGAACCAAAAACTAAGGCGGACCAGGAGAAAATGGGTTTTGCCTTGAAGCGTCTTGCCGATGAAGACCCGACCTTCAAGATTAAGAGCGACCAAGAAACAGGGGAGACCGTCATCATGGGTATGGGCGAACTCCAGCTTGAAATTATGGTGGACCGTATGAAGCGCGAGTTTTCCGTTGAAGCGAACGTCGGTAAACCACAGGTGGCGTATCGTGAGACCATTCAGGGCGAAGCAGAAGCCGAGTACAAACACATCAAGCAAACCGGAGGTCGTGGGCAGTACGGTCACGTGAAGGTCTCGGTCAGGCCAATGAAGCCGATTGACCCCGAGGCTAAGGTCAAGAAGAACGTCAGTCGCTACGACCACTTTGAATTCATTGATTCTATTAAGGGAGGAGTGATTCCGATTGAGTTTATTCCCGCGGTTGAGAAGGGAGTAAAGGAAGGTCTTGAGCGCGGTGTTGTCGCCGGCTTTCAATTGGTAGACGTATCGGTAGAGCTCATCTTCGGTTCTTCGCATGATGTCGACTCTTCGGAAATCGCCTTCAAGATCGCCGGTTCACAAGCCGTGCAGGAAGCCTGTAGACGAGCTCGCGCTGTCATCCTTGAACCGATTATGAAGGTTGAAGTGGTGACCCCGGACAAATTCCTCGGTGATGTTACCGGTCACCTCGCCAGCAAACGTGGACAGGTGGAGAACGTCTCCGAGCGAGGACTCAACAAGGTAGTGGACGCCAAGTGTCCACTCGCCGAAATGTTCGGTTACATCACAACGCTCCGCTCAATGTCCGAAGGACGCGCCAGCTTCACGATGGAGTTTGACCACTATGAGGCCGTCCCCCCCAACGTTGCGCAAACGATTATTGAATCTCGCAAATAGGTACGCCTTTCTCTCCTCCCACGTAAGGATGCCGAAGAATGAGTAAGCCCTCCCCGACACCAGTCGGGGAGGGCTTTTGCACAGGACTACCGTTGTGTGTCTTTGCACTAATGATACAATACAGGCATCACTCACTAAGTGAGTTACTCAATCATTTATGAAGTATCATTTTAAATCTTTTTTTGTCGCGGTTGTCGTCTCCTCGCTTTTTGTGTCTGCCGAAGTCTCCGCTCTCACTACCACGCAAATCAGTGCGATTATATCGCTCATGCAGTCATTTGGCGTGAGTACCTCGGTAGTGCAAAGTGTTTCTGACGCGCTTTCGGGAGAACTGATACAAGTCGCTCCCGGGTCGCTTCTCACCGAGATCTCTCCGATAACCATCTTGTCTCCAAACGGGGGAGAGACGCTTATCGCGGGACAGCCGATGTCACTATCCTGGAAGGGAGGAACCGGTAAGGTTCAGCTTGGTATTGTTAACGCACAGTTCACCACTGATGGCACGGTACTTGGGTGGATTGCTCTCAAGGAGAAGCCATCCGGGTCCGTACTATGGGACGGGGCGAGTGTGTGGGACCTCTCTGGGTCAGTGAGTCAGCTGGTCGCCGCACTTCCTCCAGGGCCGTACAAGATAGTCGCTATTTCAGAAGGACAAGATAAACAGTTTTGCGCAATGGAACAGAAGGGTTGCAATTATGACGCGAGTGACAGCTATCTTTCCATCATGCTTCCAAGTACGGCGAAGGCGCTCGTCGCTTCGTGTACCGCTTCTGTTTCCGAAACCGAAGTCGGGACTGTGGTAACCTGGTCCGCAGAGGTGTCAAAGGGGAAGGCCCCCTATATATTTACCTGGAACGGCACCGACGGCATTGGTTCACTTAAAACCCGTACCGACAAACCCCAATTTGTCGATGTCCTTTACTCGGGACCCGGTATCAAGACCGCGGGGGTCAAGGTTTCCGACGCCTCCGGAGAAGAGTATACAACCGCCTGCAAATGGCCCATCACCATAAACAAAAACTCATCCGTTTTTGACCTGCTCTCTCCCGCCGGAGGTGAACGTTTCTTTATGAGCCAAGGAAATGACCTTAGCCAGGCAATTAAAGTGTCATGGCAATTTCCTGGCTTGAAGCCCTTTAGAAAAGATTTCAAAGTGGCGCTTATAGATGAATTCGGAAGATCATGTCTTGTCGGTTCCGCCTCGTCTACGGCAAGTCAGGCGTTTGCACCGGTCGCCCTTGGGTTTCCCTGTGACGGCGGTTGGTCACTCTCGCCAGGAGAGTATCGGGTTAGAGTCTATCGGGAGGGAAGCGAAAGCACTATCTCGGACATCAGTGCACCCATTACGCTTGTAGCTCCGGCTGGAGACAGTCAATCGATAACCGCGTCCGTTTCCTCCATCACCTCTCCTAATCCGGTCACGTTCACCTTCGTCGCTCCCGTAAATACATTCAAATCGGCACTTTTCCTCCACTGTCCAGAAGGGGTAAGTGCCGTCTCTCCTCCCAATGCGTGTAATCGCTATAATGAGGTGACGGCACAAGTGTTGGCCGGTACCGGATTTTCGGTTACCTTTGCGAACACTACGGGCAAGGTACAGTCGGTTTCAGCCAACTTTTACGTATATCTCCCCAATAACCCAGATTTCGGACGAGGTGTACAAACCATAGTGACGGTACTACCTCCTTCTTCCGCGCAGAACACAGTTATCTCGGTGGTAGCGCCGAATGGAGGAGAGTCAATTAAGTATGGCACTTCATATACCTATCGATTTTCTACGACACAAAACGGAACGGTTGATTTGTCGCTCGTGCCATCCTCATCACCTGACTCAGGTCTCATCTGTAAACTCGTGACTGCTCTTACGGTCGAGAGCGCGACCCCTTCGGGTCAGTTTGCCTTCACGATTCCGAGTGACGGAACCTGCGTGAATGGTCCGGCAAAGATTGTTTCGGGTGTGTATCGGTTGGTCGCCATTCTCCGCAGTGGGAGCGTTACGATCGGGAGCGACATAAGTGATGCCACCTTTACGATTACCTCTTCAGCTACCTCGTCGCAGTAAAGGTATCCTCTTGGTGTCTCCGTGTGATTGGTTTCTTTCTCGGAGCGGATACGTTTTCATGAAAATATCTACCATACACCCTGTGATAGCAGGAGCGAGCTTCTTGCTTGGTTGCCTGTTTATGTTTTCGCAGGGAACAGTTGTATGGGGAGCAACCTCGCCTCTCGCCACCTCCACCCCTCCATTTACGCTCTCCTTTACTATCAATAATTCAGCTAAGACACTTTCGGTGTCATCTCTAAGTACGCTGACACTTTCGTGGTCCGCTCTTGGCGCTAAAAATTGTGAAGGAGACTGGGTGAATTACAAACTCCGAAGTACCGGCATGCAAACGAAAGTCGCTACGAAGTCTCAAAACTTCAGAATTACCTGTGTGAGTAGGGCAGGGGTTTCAAAAACCGCTTCGGTGAATGTCAGTGTGAGAGGTGCTTCCGGTGGTTCGGCACCTACCACAGTCAAACGACCGGTGGAATCCAATGAGAAGGATAGAAAAGATCGGGGAGGCGGGCAAAATGGAGTGAAGCCAACTTCTTCATCGTCTGTGCTAGCGCCGTCTGCATCTCAGAATCTGGTATCGCTCCGTGTTTTCTCCCCGAACGGCGATGAAGTGTGGAAGCAAGGAGAGGTGCGGGACATCACCTGGCTTGTGGATGAGGTACCACTCACCCGAACAGGTTTTACCGTAGACCTCATTGATGACCGAGGGACTTCTTACGCGCTTCCTACCTCTACGGTGGTGTCGCTCGCAAGAAGCTACACCTGGCGTATTCCTAGCACCTTTCCGCACGGTCGCTACAGAGCCAGGGTGAAGATTCCAGGGCAAACGTCAAGCGATATGAGTGATACCTATTTTATGGTCACGAAAGTGTTTCCCGGACTTACGCGTACCCTTGCTTGTGGTTCGCTTGGTGATGTGAATAGTGACGGCATTATTTCCACGGCCGATATGGAGCAGATAAAAGTGTTCTCGGCCACTCCTTCCATAATGACACCCGCTGACTTTAAGCGCGCCGATGTCAATGTAAACGGCATTATAACCGCTTCTGATGTAGTAGAACTTGACCAGTATCTTACCGAAACCCGCAAAGCTTTCTCGGGGTGCGCGGGGGCGGAAGTGTCGGTGAGCCTCCGTGCCAGTGTGACCACCATTCCCCAAAACGGGAGCGTGACCCTCTCGTGGACCTCAAATGGCGGGAGATGTCTTTTTGAGGATGCCTACTTTCCACCAAATGGCTCAATCACAAAATTGGTGTTAAGTTCCGCAACGAGCACTACCTACACGGTGCAGTGTTTTGGTGAGGGAAGTTCAAAGAGCGCCTCGGGTAGTGTCGTCGTCGCGGTGGAACCCATGAACAGAGCACCTTTCACTCCGTTGGTGGAAGTCCCCATTCCTGTTCGAGCGACGCAATCTTATGTATGGAAGGTCACCGCCTCCGATCCTGATGATACGGTACTTACCGTGAGCGTAAACTTTGGTGACGGCACCTCAACCAGCACTATCGTTTCTGCGTCTCGTCCAAGCGCGAGTGCGGTTGCCACATTTCCGCACACTTTTGCGCTCTCGGGGACCTACACGGTGAGTATCACCGCCAAGGATAAGAGGGAAGCGCAGTCAACCTTGAACTATCTTCTAGTCGTCACCGAAGCTCCGAGGACTTCCTTTTGGGGTGGCGCGTATCAAACGGGAGCTCTTTTTGAAGGGTATACACTTTTCAAATTATTTGAGATTACCCCATTACCAGCTCATCGGAGGTCGGGACTGCAAGACTTATACCATCTCCAATTAACGCTTGGACATTAACTTATTTCTGAATTTCGAGCGAAAAACGAGATGGAGTCCGAGCCGTATCGGGATACGGCGAGGACGAAGCGAAGTTTTGTAGCCGAAATTCAGGAATAAGTATGCAATGGTTAAT
>CALQZP010000047.1 GCA_943349725.1 Candidatus Nomurabacteria bacterium
GAAAGCGCGGAGTTTGCGCAGATGATCCTTACCCAATTCGAAATAATATGGAAACAGTCAACTTCACTTCGCGTGAGCAAGGACGATACGCAAAGTTTTCTGGAGGAATTGGAGCGATATCGCTAGACAATAAGCATCGCGTCTCCGAAGGAGAAAAAGCTCATATTGTTCTTGAGCGCGAGCGCGTACAGCTCTTGAATACGCTTTGAGGATTTCTTGTACTGTAAAAACGCATCCACAAGGCACATCAAGCTGGACTCCGGCACATGAAAATTGGTGATAAGTGCGTCCGCGAGTTTGAACTCATACGGCGGATAGATAAACAGGTCGGTCTTTCCCGAAATACTTTTACTTCCATCCATTACCACATATTTGCGGTCGCTGATATGTGGTAACGCACGCGAAACCGCGCTCTCAAGGGTCCGCAGTGCGGTCGTACCCACCGCGACTACGGGCATCTCTTCCCTTTTTGCCTTTATGATTGTCCGTGCAGAAACAGCGGGAACCTCAAACCACTCTTCATGGAGTTTCCCTGAAACGAAGTTCTCTTTGCCTATCGGCGCGAATGTCCCCATACCGACGTGCAGTGTCACGAACGCTTTCTCAATGTGTTTCTTCTTCAACTTTTCAAACACACGCTCCGTAAAATGAAGCGAGGCTGTTGGGGCTGCGACAGAGCCCTGGTCTTTCGCAAAAATAGTTTGATAGCGGGTACGGAGTTTCGCTTCCGAAAGTGTGGTCGTCTTTAGATACGGCGGGATGGGAGTTGTTCCGTGGCTTTTTGCTTCGGCACTAAATGTCTCAAGCGAGAAGTTTGCGCTGAAGGTAAAAATGTTCGCGTCTTGTGAAATGGGAGTGAACCACTTCTTCTTGGAAAGATACAGTGGTTCGTTGAGGACAACAGTGCGGTCAACCATTCCCCGTATACTTTTCTCTCCCTTCTTCCATTCATTAAAGAGAAACAGCACCACGACTTTCCCCCCTGTCTTCTTATGGAGCGTGATACGCGCAGGAAGTACTTTGGTATCGTTAAGTACGAGGAGTGAATGTATCGGAAGGTACTTGTCTAGATTTCTAAAGGTATCAAACGAGACAGCGCCGGTCTTTGTGTCTACCACCATAAGGCGCGCGCTGTCGCGGGGAGAAGCGGGTGTCTTGGCAATCAGCTCCTCGGGAACCACGTACCTATACTCGGACAATGGACTTTCTTTCATGCTGACACCCTACCTAAAATACACGGTGGGGGCAAGACACAGGCTGGACAGTAATGAGAAATCCTATTGTGCTTTGTTTTATCTGGACTTAAATTACTATAATCTTGTATACTTTTACCATAATTTTATACATAACTATACTACGATGGATAAAATATGTGTCTCTAAGGATATGCTCCGCAATTTCCTTGAACTTCCCTACGATGTACTGGAGGAGATGAACCTCAAAGCGATAGATGACGGGAAGAAGCTCTCCGCGCTCGAGCTCCAGAAGAAGCATACCGAATACCTGCGGAACGAGCGACGCATCAAAGCGGTCACTATCTGCTTCACCGATATTGAAGGACGGCTTCATATGCTGGACTACGATAAAAAGTTCTTTTTGGAATCGCTAGAGAATCTCACCTTTGACGGCTCGTCTATCAAAGGCTTCACGCCCCAGCACGAATCCGACCTGCGCCTTGGTATTGACTGGACGAGTCTACGGCACTTCCCTTCCGACGTGTTCGGACCAGGCAAAGTGATTTTCTTCGCATCCGTACAGAACCCCGATCGAACCCCGTACCACTCCGACTTCCGTGGCATGCTCCGTTCATACACGGAAGAGTTGCACAAAAAGGAAGGACTTACGGCAAACGCTTCCCCCGAGATAGAGGGGTTTCTGGTGGACGGAGTAAACGGCGAGCAAAATTACTCAAAAAACGGCGGGCTCACACTCATATCCTCGGGGGGATATTTCCATTCACTTCCGATGGACCCCCTCCGTATCTTCATTGATCGATCCGCGGAGGCACAACGCGCGATGGGATTTAGAAACGAAAAAGACCACCCCGAAGTTGCACCTTCACAATTTGAGATGAACTTTTCCTACTCCGAAGTGGTACGTGCTGGAGACAACGTACAGCTGTACAAACTCATCTGTCGGCAGGTGGCACGAAATATGGGACTTACCGCAACGTTTCTCCCCAAACCATTTGTCGGCATTAATGGCTCTGGATGTCACCTCAACTTTTCACTTGCGAGGAACGGTAAAAATATCTTCTACGATAAAAAAGGCAAAGACGGGCTTTCAAAGACTGCTCATGACTTTATTCTCCGACTACTCAACCATGCGCCAGAAATCTGTCTCGTGCTAAACTCATCGGTCAATAGCTACCGTCGCCTCGACCCACATTTTGAAGCACCTAATCAGATTAAGGTCTCCCCGGTTGACCGTGGTTCTATGATCCGCATTCCAGTTGGAGATGAAAGGACGGCGCGCATTGAGCTTCGCTCGGTGGCACCCGACGCAAATCCCTACCTCGTCCTCTTTACGATGCTAAAAACAGGTTTGGAGGGAAGAAAACTTGAAAAAGAGGACGGAAAACGTGACCGCCTTCGCTTTCTCCCCGACAACCTACATGACGCCATCGCACTTTTCAAAGCGAGTAAGTTTATGACTTCCATCCTTGGCGAGGACAGCAAAGAAAAATTCATCTCCTACAAACAGGCGGTCGCTGACCGTTCTCCAAAGGCACTTGGAAACATCATCAAAAACGGCGAGGTTCTTTTCCACCACGAGGTCAGCAACCAACTTTTGTGGAACAACTTCTAGCCTCGACTATGAGCGAGAAGAAAGCGCGACCTTGATACCGAGTGCGATGAGTACGACTCCGGTCACGCGTTCTATATAGTGTTGCACCTTTTGAATCTTCCGTTTAAGCAGTGGGTTGGAAAACACCAGCGAAACGAATGAGAACCACACAAAGGTCATCGTCACCATTTCAACTCCGTAGAGAAGCTGTACGAGAAGTGGCGTTGCGGGGTCAATCACCTGGGTAAAGAGCGCCAAGAAAAATAATGTCGCCTTAGGGTTCAGCACGTTGGTGAGAAATCCAAGGCGCACCGCGCGCCTATCGGACAGTTGCTCCACTTCGGCAGAGACCGAGAATTCAGTCACTACTGGAGGTTTGGCACGAAGCGACTTGTATCCAATGTAGATGAGGTAGAGCGCCCCGACCCACTTGATGATAGTAAACAGAAGAATGGAGCGTGAAATAAGAAGCCCAATTCCGAGAAGGCAGTAGGTAACGTGTACGCCGATGCCGAGCGCGAGTCCGAGCGAAGTGAAGATACCCGCACGCCGTGAATACACCAAGCTGTTACGGGTAGCCATCGCAAAATCCGGCCCAGGTGAAATAACGGCCAGAAGATGCACCACAATGACAGTGAGAAAGGCTGAAAGAAACATAAAGCTACTGTATCAAAATCACGGTAGGTAAACAACGCCCCTCATTCTTTCTTCACATCTGCATCAAAATCACCGCGAGGACGCCAAGTCCGATGCCTACTTTATTGAGGAGTGAGAGTTGTTCCTGAAAGAAAAGAACTCCGACCAAAATCACCGCAATGAGGTTCAGCACCGTAAAAACTGAAATCGCCTTTGAGAGAAGTTCATAGCGGAGAGAAAACGCCCAGATGACGGTTCCGATGGTATAGAGACCTACGCCGAGCCACAGCCAGATCTGTTTGTTTGCGAGATGGGCAAACTTAAATGAAATGTCGGCAACCGTCTCAAACACCACAGCGAGAACTATAAGAACGAGAAAAAGGAGATTACTCATGGGCGACTAGAGAGAATCGAACTCTCGATACGGGTTCCACAAACCCGAGTTTTGCCACTAAACTATAGTCGCCATCGCTACACAAATTAGCACAAGGAAAAGAGAAATGCTATGAACCGAAAAGTTCGTGATGCGTTCCAATCGCGAGGAAATATGCGGTCCCCGCATCAATGAGACGATAGATAACGCAGAGGTCTCCTCCAATGTGGATACTTCGCCATCCGTTATATCCCCCGTGAAGCGGGTGATTGTCTAAGATAGGATCAAACTGATTCGCAAGAAATAGGTCGCGTCGGTCCCGAAATCGTTGTTGCTCTCCTGCACGTAATTTCTTGAAACACTTATCAAAGCGTTTATGGGTAAAGATCTTCATAGTGACGCTAGGTATCGGTCCATTTCCGCTCCGGAGTGAAATACAGGAGAAATATGCTTGCCTTGCTTAAAGTCTCGCTCCGCTTCTCCAATTAAGTGCTCTAGTTTCTTGCTCATCTTCCTCGGAGTAGCAAAGGTAATAGTTTCCTCTGCTCCGAAACGGCGGAGCTGTTCTCCCACCACGAGCGAGAGAGGCAATCCCAATTTGGCAGCTGTTTTCTGCGCCTGTATTTTCACAGCTCTGTCTATTTTTACATTAAGCACCGTTTTCATATATAACCGTATTATACACAACGGTTATGTATAAATCAAGATAGTTTTATAGTATGCTGGGCATCATGGAAATCAAGATTGAACCCTCGTGGAAGGAAGCTCTTAAGGACGAGTTCGAGAAACCGTATTTTAAAGAGCTGTCCGCGTTTGTGCGAAGTGAATATACGGCGGGTAAGGTCTTCCCTCCCCCGAAGTTTATTTTTCACGCCTTTGAGCTCTGTCCGTTTGATAACGTGAAAGTGGTGATTTTAGGACAGGACCCCTATCACAACGATGGACAGGCACACGGACTTTCATTTTCCGTTCCTGAAGAAGTGCACATGCCTCCCTCACTTCAAAATATCTACAGGGAAATTGTGAGTGACGTCGGGGGAAAGATACCCACACACGGCAATCTTGAACACTGGGCAAAGCAAGGTGTTCTCCTTCTCAATGCGACCCTCACCGTGCGGGCACATACGCCCGCGTCACACCAGAACAAGGGGTGGGAGCAGTTTACCGACACGGTGATAAAAACGCTTTCGGACAAGAAAAAGCATTTAGTGTTTCTCTTGTGGGGCAACTACGCAAAAAAGAAAAGCGGGCTTATTGATTTTAAGAAACACCTCGTGCTTGAGTCCCCTCACCCTTCCCCATTTTCGGCTTACAACGGCTTTTTCGGCAACAAACATTTCAGTCAGACAAATGCGTACTTAAAAAAACACGGCAAGGAACGAGTAGCGTGGGTAGAGAAATCTAACGTTTAGAGAGTACTTGCTCAAAGGCGAGACGGAACCAGAAGGTATACTTTTCCGGACACTCTTTCACATCTTTCCTAATTGCTTCCGGGGACATCCACTTCCACTCTTCCGCCTCCTCACTATCTAGTACTGGGGTTGCCTCGCTTTCTCCGACAAACATATGGTCATATTCGTTCTCAATAAGTCCATTTTGGAAAGTGGTGCGGTAGAGCAGGTGGTGCACATGACGCACAGCAGTGGTAAAACCCATCTCTTCCTGTAATCTCCTGCGAGCAGCGACGGCGATATCTTCCCCAGGTCGTGGGTGACTGCAACAGGTGTTACTCCAGAGCCCTCCGGAATGATATTTGGTCTTTGCCCGCTTTTGAAGCATGAGCTCACCTTTCCGATTAAAGATGAACACCGAAATAGCGCGGTGAAGCACGCCTTTTTGATGGGCTTCCAGTTTTTCGCCTGTGCCGAGCTCATTATCCTGCTCGTCCACATACACAACTTCGTCTTTGCGTAGAATATGCATAGATGCACATACAACTTCAGTGGCGATTATTTTGATACTCTTCGCCCAGAAATGAGGACACACCCTCGTTTGTGGATATAGGTGTCCGGGAGAGAAGTCTTTCCCTCGACTAAATCTTTACCGTCATAAAGATTTACCCCTCGTACCGCCTCGCCCGTTTTGCCTGCTGGCAAAAACATGACTCCGGCGTTCAAGTCCTCACGTAAGCAATTAAAATTGCTTACGTCCCGCGAAAAAGTCCCTTTTCAGGGACTTTGCTGGTGCTGTAATTATACACTTTGCGCGAACTTTTTTCGAGAAGAATTAAAATGGACTCGGCAGGGCGAAACAATTGACTGGGGATATGGATTCGCCCTGCCTCGGCTTCTGTCCCGCCCGCAGGAGGGGTCTGGGGAGGAATGCGGGCGGGTTTCGGACTGGGGGTTTTAAATTTCAAAAATTCGCTATCACCATTCAAATTTCGCTTCGCGAAATACGCCGAAATAAAATTCATAAAAGAAAGAGGTGTTGTGTTTGCCCCACCCACCCGTGCGCACACAACATCATTTTTTCTCCCTAAAACAACTGAATAATGATTGCTCTCCATAGACCAATCATACAACATTTGCTAAACTTGACGCAAGAGTGGATAAACTCCCTTATGAAAGACAGAACAACACAATTTGGTAAAAAACTTCGAGAAATCCGATTAAAGAAGAAACTATCGCAAGGCGATGTTTCTAGAATTTTGGGCGTTCACCGGACATATATTAGCGGTTTAGAGAGAGGTGCGAGAAATCCCTCGCTTTTAACAGTTCAAAAAATTGCTAAAGCCCTCGGCATAAATGCTAAAATACTTATATGAGTTTAGAAAAACCGACAATAAATCCTGCCGAGTTTCAGCCACAACCAGAAGCTCAACAAGAAAAACCCCGAAAAGATGTTGAGGCGGTAAAAGAAGCGCAAAGCTTTTTCCGTTCTCTTGGACTAACAGTTGAAAATGACGGCTTAGTTACGAAAGAACCAACTGATGAGCAGTTAGCGAGATTATGTGAATGGCACGAGCAGACACGCGACGGTGGAATTGATATGCCGACGGAAAAAGATTTTTACGAAAAAGTTTTGCTCGCTATTTCTTTATGGCGACAGCTGGAGGGAGAAAAAACAAACTACCTTCTTGGAAAAGGTACGGGGGTCGAAGTTGCTTTGAGAGGAAATATCGCGGGCAGAACAAAACGTCCAATAGAATTTTCTTATAGATCGCATAGCGATTTTGAATTATACGGTGTTGATTATGAGGCAGGAGAAAATGGCGCAAACATCGGCAGTAAATCAGTATATGCGGAGCCGTTCGTTAAAGTTTTCGGCAATCAAGAATATTTTCCCGTAACAAAAACAAAAGGGTTAAAAAATATTCCGCCAACACTTTTACACGAAACAGCAGAAGTTGTAGATTTCGGAGGCGTGTCCGCTCGTGTACCGCAACTGGAACTTTTATTTTTGGATAAGTATATGTCAAGAGAAAGTACGCCTCGCCCAGAAGGACACGACGCTGAATTATTAGCAAAACAATATGTGTTAGATCGTTCAAGAGTACATCAATATTTAGACCAACTTGTTATTGAACCAGCAATCGCCGAAATTCAATCAAAAACGGCTAGAGATTATCAAAGTCAAGTAGACGGAATAAAAAGAAATTTATCTTCAGTAAAAAAAGAGTTTGAAGAAGATGGCATTGACCCTGCTTCGCAGGATTTAATTGCCAAACTAAATGAAAGAATTCAATCTATGATTGATATTTGGGGTACAGAAAAACCAATTTCTTCTTCTGGAATTCGTCTCAATTTGTGGGAAACATTAACGCCAGAGCAAATTGATGCCGAAGGAAATATTATTGACCAAGGATTTTTGCAAAGATTACAGGATAAAGTAAAGCAAATGGAAACATCTGCAACTGAAAGGTATCAGAGGAAGCACCAAGAGCTAGACAATTTATTTGATGGAATTGAAAAGGAATTTACCACCGAGGGAAAAACAGAATAAAATTTCTAAATGCGGCGTGCCAGCATTGCTGGCCTGAATGGTGATAGCGAATTTTTGAAATTTAAAACCCCCAGTCCGAAACCCGCCCGCATTCCTCCCCAGACCCCTCCTGCGGGCGGGACAGAAGCC
>CALQZP010000048.1 GCA_943349725.1 Candidatus Nomurabacteria bacterium
AGCTCCCTGCCGGTCTCTTGGTGGCGTTGCGCGTCGCATAGTAGCCCTCAAAACTAAGTATCTTAGGACTTTTAATCCCTTCGAACTTTGTCCTTTGCCCCGTGTTTCCGAACGCGGGGCTTTTTCATGCTACAAAAGACGGTTGAAGAGAGTTATAGTTAGACTATGCGTATTTTGATGCTAAGCCTAGATAGGGCGATATTGGAAAGAGATTCGGCCGTACAGAAACGGCTATTGGCGCTCGCGGACCGAGTCCCTCCGAAGCCTTTGGCGGAGGGGGAGAAGGCGGGAGAGATAACCGTATTTGTGCCGGCGGGGAAGGATGAAAAATTGGAACTCTCGCCGAGTCTTACGGTCTAGAGCTGTTGAGGTTAGACCTCAACAACATGGTACTAAAGACGGGATTGACAAGATAGTATATTTAGTGTATATATCACCTTACGTTGTTCATTGAAAAGGGATTCTCCACCACAGCAGAAAGTGGCTTCCGCCCGTCGGCGGATTAGGCCGTTTTCTGCTGTGGCGGAACGACTTCGCTACACATCAAACAATCGTCTGCTGTCTTCAAAAACATCAGACAAAACAAAAGGTGTGTTCGTATGAATACGAGTGCGTCAACGTCAGTATCGGAATTCGGAAAGGACAGCGGCCTTGTTCACGAGGCCGTGGTGACGGGAAGAAAAGTTGGTGCGAGTCAGACTTTTTGGTCTCGACTTGCTCACAACGAAGATCTTTTTCGCCGCGTGGTGAAGGAGGTCATGCAGATGGTTGTGGCGACGCAACCCTTTGACCCGGTTTCATTCATCGGCGAGAAGTGGTCACTCATCCCCGAAGAGCGCGACCTGCGTTCGGCCAGGCTCACCGAAGTGGATTTCGCTACGGCGCTCTGGGAGATCTGCCTCAATGAGGGCGAGTCGTCTATCACTG
Organism: Candidatus Nomurabacteria bacterium; assembly: GCA_943349725.1. Classification (GTDB taxonomy): domain Bacteria; phylum Patescibacteriota; class Minisyncoccia; order Phycocordibacterales; family UBA10002; genus UBA10002. Next base: position 928 of record CALQZP010000048.1, read on the forward strand.
GCGAAGAGAAGCTTACGCGACTCAAAACTAGCGGTAAAATCCGTCTCGGCTCAACGGTCTTCTTGGGTTTGTGGACCGATTATCAAGCTCGCAAAGAGGACAGTGTACTTGAGCGCCTCTTCAAGGAGCAAAAGATCACCTACCTCGATTTTTTTGGTGATGTTCTGCTCAACCCGCACGGCAACCGTTACGTGTTGTACTTCTTTCGCAACGACGGTGTGTGGCACTGGATCTCCTACTACCTCGGCTACGACTGGAATGCCGATCACTTGTCTGCTTCCCTCGCATGTGAGTCCTCGGTTCTTGAGCCTGTGACCTCTTGAACTTGAGCCCTTAGACCTTGTCCCCGATTTTTTCCGAAAGGAGAAGGTCGGGGATTTTTTATGATATTATTTTCTTGATAGTAGGTGAGTACAGCTTGGGTTTACGGATTCAAGCCACCGAATTCAGTATCCATACGTTGAGCGCGTGTGCAATTACGGTTTCGCACGGAGGATGTATGTAGACTTTCATTAAAAAATGAAAATACTTGGTATGAAGTGCTAGGGCATTGCGATGCTAAATTCGATACAACCTTGAGAGCATTCGAGAGGTGGTGGCACAGAAGGCGCTTCATACAATTCTGCTCAACCCGAACGGCAACCGTTACGTGTTGTACTTCTATCGCAACGACGGTGTGTGGAACTGGAACTACAACTACCTCGACAACGACTGGAATGCCGATAACTTGTCTGCTTCCCTCGCAACTCTTTTCATTTCTCCACCGATTTTTTGTCGGTGGAGTTTTGTTTTATGAGTTGATTGTGCCAACCGCCGAGTTGTCGGCCTACTTCCTCAAGGGGTGCTGACAGCGTAGCGTACTTTGTGTGGTCAAGCGATTGTAACTCCCAGGCCACACGGAGGAAGACCTTAGCGGTGTCCAACTTGATGATGGCTCGGTGCACGAACGGTCGCTTCTGCTCTTTCGACAAGAACGATGCGGTGAGTATCGCTTCTATACTCTCGACGAGAAGCGCGTCTATTTTCTCGCCGAGTGTATATTTTGTTTCTTTCGTAAAAAGCCGAAAGTAACCCTGCCAAAGTTTGTATGCGGATATGCAGGTCTCAAGCACTGGCAAAATCCGTAGGGGGGGGGGTACTCTTTGAAGTATGGGACGAATTCAGTTCAGTCATAACTATGCGGAGATTATTTCCATTGAAAATCTACTTGAAGCGTGGAAGGAGTTTAAGCGAGGAAAAACCAAAAAAGAAGGGGTCCAAATCTTTCAAATCCGCTTGATGGAGCATATCCTAGCTCTGCATAGAGATTTACGCAATCGCACCTATCGTCACGGACCGTACAAACATTTCAGGATTTCAAACCCGAAACCACGGGACATTCACAAGGCGAGCGTACGAGACAGACTCTTGCACCATGCGCTGTATAGGCAACTCTACCCATTCTTTGACTGCACCTTTATCGCCGACTCCTATTCGTGCCGAGTAGGGAAAGGAACACACCGAGCGATGAACCGTTTTCGTGCTTTCGCGTACAAAGTGAGCCGAAACCATACGCGAAAGTGCTTTGTGCTAAAATGCGATATTCGTAAGTTCTTTGCGAACATTGACCACACTATCCTATTTTCTATTCTCTCGGCATACATTCCTGATGTGGATATCCTGAATTTGCTACAAAACATTGTGGGGAGTTTCAACACCAATGCAGAAGTAAAATCCTCCGTCCTTGCTCCCACCACCCCGTCCCGAAGACGGGACACCCCTCCTTGGGCAGGAGGGGATGAAGACAAGAAGGGACTACCGCTAGGGAATCTGACGAGCCAACTTTTGGTGAACATCTATATGAATGAGTTTGACCAATTTGTGAAGCACAAACTCAAAGTAAAGTACTACATTCGTTATGCGGATGATTTTGTCATTCTTTTATCCGATAAGGCAGAGCTTGAACGGCTACTCCCCCTGATAGGACAGTTTTTGTGTGAACGATTAAAACTCTCGCTTCACCCCGATAAAGTATTCATCAAGACCTTTGCCTCGGGAGTAGACTTCCTTGGGTGGGTACACTTTCCTAACCATAGGGTACTCCGGACGAGTACAAAAAGAAGAATGTTTCAACGGTTACAAGGTGAACCGAGTGACGAAACCGTTGTGTCATATGTAGGACTCTTGTCCCACGGTAATGCCCGTATGCTACAAAAGACGGTTGAAGAGAGTTATAGTTAGGCAACTGAACCGTTATGACCAACGTCTATATTGAAAAAGAGGGGGCTCCGGAATTACCAATGTCGCTGGTGTTCTGGCCGAACTACCGATTTGAGATTTCGCCAAAGCGTTTGTTTTTGAGGGACATTATGGCGCAGTACAAGACGCCTTTTTTTGAGGTGGTTGCCGACCCGACAGAGGCCGACTTTTTCGCGGTTCCCTATGAGTATTTTGACGTGGCTGACCGTTATCCCGCTTACCTGCTTCGTGTGTACGAGAAGGCTCGAATGGCAGGGAAAAAGGTACTTCTCTTTGACTATACCGACTATGTAGACCGCATACCGGAATTTCCGGCGCACGCGGTGCTCTTTCGCGTGTCGGTGTATCGGCATCACAAACAGCCAAACGAACTGCTGATGCCGTACTTTGTGGAGGATTTGGGTACACGGTACGCGATTGGCCCCAAGGAGTGGAAAGGGGAACCAAGCATTGGCTACTGCGGACAGTCCGATTTTGGGACATCGTGGAGGCATATTCGCGCGCGAGTTAAATGGGGCCTCTCATTTCTCTTGCTCCTTTTGCGTTTTGACGCGAAGCCTCTCGTTCATCAGCGCGGGATTTTTTGGAGGAAAAGAGCGCTTGCGATAATCAAACGGTCGGAACTTAAGAGTGACATTACGGTTAGGCGATTTTACGCGCTTCACCAAAAGTCAGGTTCGTTCAATGCTGAGGAAGTTCGCGCGACCTATGTGGAAAATCTGCGCGCAAACGATTTCTCCTTGTGCGTGCGAGGAGATGCCAACGCGTCACAAAGGTTTTACGAAACGCTTTCCGCTTCACGCATCCCGCTTTTTGTGGATACCGACTGTGTACTTCCTCTTGAAGAAATCATAGACTACGATAAGGTGATGCTTCGCGTATCGTGGCGCGACCTCGTCGTGTTTCCCCAAAAGGTGCGGGAGTTTGTGACCAAGGCGTCCGCTTCTGATGCTCGGCGAATTGAGCAGGACGCGCGAGCGGTCTACGATGAGTACCTACGTCTTGACCGTTTTTTCTCGCTTGTCTTTGATCGAAACAGCAGTCCGTATCGGGACATACTCTATACAACATTACCGGCAAGACTATGAAACTATTTTATATAGCGAACATACGAATGCCGAGTGAACGGGCGCATAGTGTCCAGGTGATGCATATGTGCTCCGCCCTCGTGGCGCGTGGAGTAGAGGTGACACTGCTCGTACCGAATCGAGCCACAACCTCTGCTGACCCGTTTGTATATTATGGACTTCCACCAAATTTTTTAATTGAAAAAGTTAACGTATTAGATTTGGTCCGATTCGGTACCGTGGGCTTTCTCATTGAGTCATTGATGTTTGCGTTTCGTGCGACAAGGCGAGTGGGCAGGGAACCAGACGCACTTATCTATACTCGTGAAGAACTACCGCTCCTCTTTCTTCCACGTCTCCGTGCATTTTATGAGGCACATCAGATTCGTCGTTCTCCACTTTTCAAGTGGGCAATCGGCCGAGCAAAAGGAATTATCGCTATCTCACAGGGTCTTACCACCGTACTTTCTTGTCAGGGATTTCCGAGGGGCAGAATACTCGTAGCGCATGATGGGTACGATGCGTCGGCGTTTGAGGTGCGTGTAGATAAGCGAGAAGCTCGCCAAAGACTGCTCCTTCCACAAGACAGTAAGATTGCTCTCTATATTGGTGGACTTGAACGATGGAAGGGGGCAGAGGTGCTTTGCAACGCCGAAAAGCTTTTGGCCGAGCACCACATAAAAGTGGTTGTTATTGGAGGAACCGAAGCCGAGGTTGAGCGATTTCGTACGCAGTATCCGGGTGTTATATTTCTCGGTTCGAGGCCTTACCGTGAGCTTGCAGTCAATCAGCAAGTTGCCGATGTTCTGGTCATTCCCAATTCGGGACGTGAACAAATCTCGCGTGAATTTACGTCTCCACTCAAGCTCTTCGCCCACCTCGCTTCTAAGATACCTATTGTTGCCTCGCGCCTGCCGTCGCTCTGTGAAGTACTCTCCGAAACCACCGCCTACCTAGTGACCCCAGACGACCCCAGGGCACTTGCGGAGGGTATTGCGCGTGCCTGCAGAGAAGCGGATGAGAGTAGAGCGAAAGCAGAGAAGGCAGAGGTGAGTGCCCGAATGTATTCGTGGGATGCTCGCGCTAAAGCCGTGCTAGAATGGATAAAATAGGTTACTCATCTTTGATGTTTTTGAGGTTATTTCGATATGTATTTTGTGCGCGAATCAAGAGTTCACTATATCATTCTCGCTACACTTTTTGTGGCACTTTTCTTTGTGGGCACGTGGCATCTTTCGGCAAGCCCCGCGACTTGGTTTGACGAAGGTATCAATGTTGGTATCGCGCGGAGCGCGCTTTTGCACGGGGTGTACAGTTTGGAAGTTGGTCCGAACGAGTTTGTCACGGAACGGCAGTTTCTTGTTACTACCAACTATCCGGTGCTTCTGCCTGTTGCTACTTCGCTCAAGCTGTTTGGGCAAAATTTGTTCGCGGCGCGATTACCCATGGTTCTTTTTTTGCTCTTGTTTGCCCTTGTTGCCTACCTCTTGGTCAAACGACTCTATGGCTCCGACGCGTCCTTGCTCACGCTCGCGCTACTCGTGAGCTTTGTGCCACTCTATGGCAATGGAAAGGCCGTCCTCGGAGAAGTACCCGGACTCTTTTTCCTTCTGGCCGGATTATGGTGCTTGCCAAGCACGCTACACGCGCGAAAAGTGTGCCTCGCTGGATTTCTTTTTGGTCTCTGTATCGCTACTAAGCCCTACTTTCTTTTGCTCATACCTGCGGTACTCTGCGGGGAGTATATGACCTCTACCACGAGGCGCGAGTTTTTGCAGAGGATTGGGTACGGTGCCTTGGGGGCATTTCTTCCGCTCGCCGTCTGGATGTGGACCATCCTCCCCGCGGTATCGTGGGCGGATGTCGTCTCAACTTTCGGATATTATTCAAATTCATACGCAACAGACGGCTTCGGGTACTTGGTTGCTTCCAATCTCATGCGGTTCATAAGTGAGACGACCCCGCTTCATTTTCTATTGCTTTTTGTCATTTCAGTGCTGGGTATGTGGTTCAACAAAAAAAGAGGAGGACTTCTCCGTAAGGAAGAGGTGATACTTATAATACTCATTGTGCTTACCGCCGTATGGTACCTCAAGACCCCGGGGTGGTATCGCTATTTTTTTCCCGCCCACGTATTGCTCTTCGTGCTGTTTCCGGGAGCGCTGCTACGCATCTTCACTCGTAAGATTGCAATTGGAGTAGCCGTTGGATTGGTTGTGGTGCAGTCCACCATGCTCATAGGTAAACGAAACGATCCTCTCTATAACTCAACCGAGTCCGCTGTTTTTAGTGGTGAGGTTCTGTCACGGACAGAGCGGGACGCGAGTATTCTTGTCGTTAACAATCCTAGTATCGCCTTCCTACTTTCCGGTAGGGCTGTGTATCAATACTTGCAAATCAATCCGGAGCGATATTTTGGAAGAAATGTGTTACATGACCAGTCTTTGGTGCCGTATCGTTACATTATCTTTGACGACCAGTCGGTGGTTACCGACATTCCCGATTTGAGACAGACTCTCGATGCTCGCTATGAAAAACTGTTTGAGTTTGGTCATGGAATACTTTATAAACATAAATCGGGAGTATGATTGAACTTTCCATCCTCATCCCGGCTTACAATGCCGGAAAGTTTCTTGCACAAACGCTTGCGTCCGTTCGTGAACTTCTGCTGGCACAGCCTACGTTCGAGCTCATTTTGGTTGATGACGGAAGTGCGGACGATACCGTGTCTATTGCCGAGAGTTTTAAGAACAGCATTCCTCGATACACGATTTTAACTCTGCCAAAGAATCGGGGGAAGGGGTATGCCTTACGGATGGCTATGCAAAAGACTCAAGGTGACCTGGTCGTCTTTACCGATGCCGACTTGCCGTACGGACTGACGCCGATTGTCTCCATGCTTGCGGTGATGAAGCGGGAAGAAGACCTCTTTCTTTTGTACGGTTCGCGAAGTCATGAGAACTCAAAAGTGCAACAAGGGTATACACTTCTCCGGAAATTTGGCCGAATGTTTTTTTCGGTGGTCATTCGGACATTTATTGTCTCTAGGGTAGTTGATACCCAGTGTGGCATTAAGATGTTTAGAGGGGCACTCGCGCGGGCCATTGTGGAGCGTGGAGTGGTGGATAGGTTTGCCTTTGACATTGAATGTTTTATGATTGCGAAAGCGCGGGGCTGGCGGTATGCTGATTTTCCCGTGGCACTCAACCACCGGAAGGAAAGTAGTGTGAGAATCGTTCGGGATACACTCTGTATATTAGGAGACATAGTTCTTATTAATCTACGATACCTACGAGGAAGATATACTAACTAATTCGCGCTTTATATTTATGTGGAAAGGTAAAAAAGTTTCGGTCGTACTTTCGAGCTATCGAGAAAAGAACTCAATCCGTGGAGTGATTGATGGTTGTTTTGCAACGGGAGTGGTTGATGAAGTTATCGCGGTTGATAACAATGCCGAAGCAGGGAGTAACAATGAGATAGCAAAAACCAAGGCGAAGCTCATTACCGAGAAGAAGCAAGGCCAAGGCTTTGGTCTGCGGGCCGGGATGAAAGAGGCGACCGGTCACTATGTAATCTTAACCGAAGGAGA
>CALQZP010000049.1 GCA_943349725.1 Candidatus Nomurabacteria bacterium
CGTAAATAAAATCGGGGTTCCACGCGCTAACGACATAGGATTTGCGGTGCGGTTGCTTTTTAAGCCCCTCAATCGCCCACGCGAGTTGGTCAATCTCCCGGCCGTCTTTTGCCGGCCACCTGCGCCACATACGGCCGTAAATAGTAATGAGGTCTCCCCACTTTTGCACAAACGGGTCACCTGCGGGCAACTCGGTCAGCCTTTTGACAAAAGCCTCCTGCGCCATATCTTCGCTCGGAGCGTTATCCTTCGCCCACATATGGTATTGCTTCCACGCCCACTCGTCCCAAATATGGTTGTTCACGTCGAGAAGGGGTTTGATATTGGAACTTCCCGACAAGAACCAAAGAAGCTCGGTGACAACGCCCCTCCAGAACGTCTTCTTCGTGGTGAGGAGCGGGAACCCTTTGGAGAGGTCGAACCTGATTTGTCTGCCGAACACGCTTCGGATGAATGGAGGGGTCTCTCCTTTCTTCTTGTATTCTTCCAGAATGACATCGTTAAAGAACAGCTCTTTATCCGAACCGTTTTCCAGAATATCCGTCAGCAAATTCAGGTATTGATACTCAGGGTGCATACGCTTCGCTAACACGACACGAATTTACAAATAGAAGAGCGAATGATACGAATAAAATAAACTCTTCTTATTGTATTCGTGTAATTCGTTCGGGTATTCGTGTCATTAGTGTCGTGTCATTTCTTCTTAGAAATAATCTTCGGCGGAATGTATCCCACGATATTGTTCTTTGAATACCGTCCGTTTTCTTTGTAGTTTTGCTTCGGCGGAGATGAAAGCGGAGAGAACGTGAGCTGAGCGATAGCCATACCCGGACGAAGAATAATAGGCACGTTGTTCAAGTTACAAAGCTCAAGCGCGACATTGAGGAAATGACCGGGGTTGATGAGCGCGGCGCTGTTATGGACAAGAAGGCCGATGCGGGCAAGACTACTTTTACCATTCACCTCGATGAGATAGTGGTCGGAGCCGAAATAGTCCTTGGAATACCCCAAAATGCTGATACCCGGATGAAGTACAAACGCCTCCCCGTCAGCAACTTTTACCTCATGCGTTTTGGGGAAAACTTTGTTCGCAGGGTCAATAAAGGTAGAGGTGTGTGATTCATTTACAATAAAGGTGTTACCGAGTGTGATGTCGTAACTTGCAGGCTGAAGACGCGCTTCGTCAAATGGCTCAAGCGTGATTGTCTTTCGCTTTACTTCTTTTTTGATATCTACATCGCTCAAAAACATAGTTTTTGGAATATTGAAGCTCGAATATCGAATTTCGGAAAATAATTAAATTATTAAATATTAAAACTTTTTCGATATTAGAACTTTGGTATTCCGTATTATTTCACTATTCTATAGTGAAAGTCCTGTCTGTTCCATAATACTCCCCCCAGTGCTCATTGTAATACTTAAACATCCGCTCCAGCCGATCCTGCGCGAGCTCGGCACAGTTGAGCTCCGCCATAAGAGCCTTGAGCTCCTGCTTCGCGTACTGTGCTCCCCCACCGTCATCAATCATTTTTTCAAACTCAGCGAGATAGCCGTACCCTGCGTTCTTATCAACTGTAACGTGGATGACACCGAGGTCGTAGTGTTCCCGTTCGCGGGACCATTTCGCCTGATACGTAAGACCGGCCTCCAGTAGTTTTTTGTCCAGTTCCGCAAGCGTGCAGGAAACAGGTTCCTCAAACTCAATGCGCGATACCCCGTTTGCACTGCTGTCATCTCCAATAGATGCCTTGAGAATGACGAGCACAACTCCGTCGGCTTCGCGAGTGCGAATGGAAACTCCTCCTTTCACTCCTTTGATAATATCGTCAAGTTTTTGTTGTGCACCCTCGGGCAGAAGCGAAGTGACCGCTTTTTGAAACACACCGAGGTCGGCAGGCGCATTAAAGTAGTGATTTAATTGCTTGTGCGCGGGGAGTACTTTGAGCGCGGGAAAAAGCTTGACGAGCCGGCGTTTTAGTTCGTCCGCGCGGTCCTTGCTTCCGAGAAGTGATTTGATTTCGATTTCAAACATTTGGGTAATAACCAATCACCAAGAAACAATAAGCAAACAGAAAAATAGAAATCGGGACTGCCTAGTTATTGATGATTGTATCTTGGTTATCAAGAGTTACCAAGAAGTAGTGGATAGTATATAGTAAAGCTCAAAAACTAAAATGAAGACAAAGACTAAAATTAGTATCGTAGTTGCGGTGACTCGTAAAAATGCCGCCATCGGGAATGGCGGTAACCTCTTGTTCCGTATCTCAGACGACCTGAAGCGCTTCAAGGCGCTCACTCTTGGCCATCCGGTCATCATGGGACGAAAAACCTTCGAATCTATCGGGCGACCCCTCCCCGACCGGACGAACTTCGTCATCACCCGAAACCCCGATTACAAGGTAGCGAACATTGTTACCGTGCATTCGTTGGAAGAGGCGATACAAAAGGCAGGGGAGCTGGATTCCGAAGTCTTTCTTATCGGCGGAGGCGAAATATACAAGCAGGGACTTCCCTACACCGACAAGCTCTATCTCACGATAGTGGACAGCGACGCCGAGGGTGATGTTTTTTTCCCTGACCTGCCTGCCTTGCCTGACGGTTCGGTGCAGGCAGGCTGGCGCGAGACCTTTAGAGAAAAACGGTTTGACGAGAAGACGGGACTGAAATACACGTGGATAGACCTCGAGCGCGCATAAATATGTCCGACTCACCACTACAAGTCGTCGCTGTTCTTATACTGAAAAATGACGATGTCCTTTTGGTCCGCCACACCAACTCAAAACATATTGAGAGCATCTACGGACTTCCGGGCGGAAAACTTGAGCCGGGAGAATCTGAAGCCGAAGGGGCGAAGCGAGAACTTCAGGAAGAAACCGGTCTTTCAGCTTCCCTAAGTGACCTTGTGGAACTTCCGACACTTTGGAAAGCAGACGTAACCTTCAAAAACGGCGACATCAGGCACTGCTCAATGCGCGTGTTTCTCTGCAAAAATTGCAGCGGAGAAATGCGCGGAACTGAACATGAAATTACGGAGTGGGTGCCACTTACTCACGTAAAAAATCTCATGCTTCTTCCTAATGTGGAGAACGCGATACGGGAAGGACTGGCTCACCTTTGATACAAAAACCGCCCCGACAACAGTCATGGCGGTTTTTGTTCTTCCTACTAATTACTATCTACTCACTACTAACTTCTTATTTTATTTCAATTCCCATTGACTTCGCGCTTCCCGCCAAAATCTGCATCGCGGCTTCCACCGAGTTCGCATTGAGGTCTTGCAGTTTCTTCTCGGCGATTTCGCGGAGTTTCGCTTTGGTAATCGTGCCTGCTTTTATTGCCGGAGTTTTGCCCGAGCCTTTCTCCTTACCCGCGGCCTTGAGAAGTAAGTGTGTCGCAGGCGGAGCCTTGAAAATCATGTCAAACGTGCGGTCTTCGTAGATGGACACGACAACCGGAACTAACTCACCCTTCATCTTTTGGGTTCCCGCGTTGAAACGCGTCACGAATTCCCCAATGTTCACTTTGGCCTGACCGAGCGCGGGGCCAATCGGCGGAGCCGGATTCGCGGCGCCTCCCATTATTGTTAGTTTTAACTTTCTGACAGCCTTTTTAGCCATAGTTTTTTATTAATTTCGAATATCTAATACCTAATCTCGAAAAATATCAAATACATAATACTGAAACCGAAAATCTGGACTTCTTATTCCTCTATTGGGGCTTTTTCGAGATTCGAGATTTGGTATTCGATATTGCGAATTAGATTTTTTTGACCTGCAAAAAATCTAATTCGACTGGGGTTTCCCGCCCGAACATCGCAACCAGGACCTTCACCTTCCCTCGTTCAGCGTCTACCTCTCCGACCTTGCCTTCAAGGTCCTTGAACGGACCGTCGACGATAATCACGGCATCGTCCACATCAAGTTCGATATTGTGCATCACCTTATCAGAACTCATGCGTTTGAACAAATCCTCAACCTCCTTCTTATCAAGGGGTACGGGAAACACGCCTGAACCGACGAAACCCGTCACTCGAGGAGTATTGCGCACCACATACCAGGAGTCATCGGTTACCGTCATATCGACGAGCACATACCCAGGATAGATTTTCTCCTCTTCTTCGACGCGCTTGCCCCCTTTAATCTTGATTTGCTTTTCGGTCGGTACCACCACGGCGAAAATCTTATCCTCCATTCCGAGGCTTTCGATGCGCTGTTTCAAATTGCGCGCGACGGCATTTTCATACCCCGCGTAAGTATGAATCGCGTACCAGTTTCGTCCTTCTTGGATTTTTTGCTTAGACATAGTGGTTTAGACAACAAGTTTAAGAAGTGCTGTAAAAAGGTAATCGAACGCACCGAGATACGCCGCTGTCACAAGCGAAATGACAATAACGACAACCGTATACATGATTGCCTGTTTGCGCGTCGGCCACGTGACATGCTTAAGCTCTGCCTGTGTCTCTTTGAAATAGGTGGTGAGTCTGGACATATTTGTGATTTTCCCAAATTAAAACCCCTCGCGGGGTTAGTGCAGATATCATACTCTCTTACTCTGAAATGTCAATAAAAAGTTGCTTTATGCGTTGTTGGCACTAAGCTAGAAATGATTGCACATTGAACCCTCAACTTCATCTTCAATACGATACGCAGAGCAGAATTAGAAGGTAGAATTCGGATTGTTTCAACACCTGAAGGCGGCGCACCGCTTGAAATTCGAGAAAAATGGATCGGCATTGAAATGCCTTGCCTTTGGTTTGATCCATACGTGGAAAGCAAAGAGGTTGGTACAGGGAAGTACAAGGGACCAGCGGCTTCCTATATCGTCTTTCAAAGAGAGGCTGTAGATGCGCTCACCAAAGTCCACCCGGAGGCGGCACACTGGTGGAATAGCAACGGATACCCGCAACACAACGATGCTCTTTGGCTGTTTAGTGCTAATTCTGTGGAGGTCTTGAAAGAAGTCCTGACCAAAGCGCAACTCATGAGCGAAAACAATTGAATGTAGCGTCAGTGACGTCAAACGCCTGTCCGGCTTTCCGAACAGGCGTTTCTTTTTTTCTTCCCTACTAACTACTATCTACTCACTACTAACTATTTGACCTCGTAGGTAATCGTCACGTTTGAAATAATTTTCTCCTCCCCTACCGGAATAGCAGGAGCCGAAGCAGCTTCACCTCCTCGTCCGTACGCATCGGACGCCATTGTTTTGTACAGTGGATAGTAGTTTCCGTTGTCGCTGTAGCTCACAATCCTGACGAGACTGACGCCGAGCGACTTGGCGAGCTTTGAGGCTTCTTCACGCGCTTCCGTAATCGCTTTGTCCCGAGCCTCTTTGGCAAGTTCGTCACGCTTGTCGAAATCGAACGAGAGGCCGGAAATATTGGTAGCTCCCTGCTCACCGATGCCTGATAGAAGTTTGCCTGCGTCTTCAAGCTTGCGGACCTTAACCGTCACGCTTTGGCTTACGACATATGCGGAAAGCACTTGCTTACCGAGAGGATATCCGGCTGACGAGAGTTTGTTGTATTCGTAGCGCGGATAAATCGTATAGCCGGATGTGGTAATGTCTTTTTCGGCAACGCCGTTCTTCTTCAGGTACTCAAGAATCGCATTTATCTGCTTCGCCGCTTCGCTCTGCGCTTCACTGACCATGAGAGACTCCTCGGTGACGCTAAAGGAAAATGTGGCGAGGTCGGGAATGCCGACAATCTCTCCCTTGCCTTGCACGTTAATAGTGTTTTGTCCTGAAGGAGAAGAGCCGATAAACCGCATAGCCTTAAGCTCGCTCACAAACTTTGCCGCAAGAAACAGCGAAAGGAGCATCAGAGCGACACTGATACTTCTCTTTACTTTAGTGTCTTCAAACATACATACAGGTTTTAACTGATAATTGCCGGTACTCCTCTATAAGCCGAGCACCGGTCTGTTATGTTACCACTTGTCTTCTGTGCGCTTCAACCGTCTCTGGGGCGGAACCGAAGACAATTCACTTCAGGGTTAGTATCCGCAAACTATGCAAGACGGACTAGGAATTTTGCCTTTCATAGGCGGAAACTAAGTTTTGGAAGAGTGACGCCACGGTCATTGGTCCCACCCCACCGGGCACAGGAGAAATGGCGCCGACAATATCTTTCACATCATCGAAATGCACATCGCCCGTGATGGTTACTTCCGCCACCTCATCATTCAATTTTTCGCCAGTCACCGCGGTAATCCCCACATCAATGACGATTTGTCCTTCGCGGACATCATCTTTTTGGATAAAGTGAGGTTTCCCCGCAGCGATAATGAGAATGTCCGCCGAACGCGTCACCTCGGAACAATTCACCGTTTTGCTGTGCGCCACGGTCACGGTAGCGTCGGCGTTGAGGAGCGCGATAGCCGTCGGTTTCCCTACCAGGAAGGAACGGCCGACAACCACCACTCGTTTTCCGGCAACCGGAATCTTGTAATAGTGGAGAAGCGAAAGAATACCTTTCGTGGTCGCAGGGGTGAACCCTGTCGTTTTGTTTTCCCACAAGAGCTTCACATTCACGCTTCCGAGACCGTCCACATCTTTTCCGGGAAGAATCGCTTCAATAATCACATCACTATCGAGTGTCTCCGGAATGGGAAGTTGGAGGAGAATGCCGTGCGTATCGGTGTCTTTGTTAAAACGTTCAACGGTTTTGAGTACTTCCGCAAGCTGAACGTCGGCGGAAAGCTGTATATGCTCGGCGAGAGCGCCGATGCTTTCGGCAAAGAGCTTCTTCTGCCTGACATACGCCGCACTTTCTTTATTGTTACCGATTTGAATAATGGCGAGTTTCGGCTTACCTGAAAAACCTCCGATTTTCTCTCGGAGTTCCTTCTTTATCTCGTCTCTCACTTTTTTCCCGTCAAGCACTATCGCCATGCCCACTACTATCTCATTTTTTTCTCCGAAGTTCCAGTTTCCGCCATCTTATTCTCCCTTTTTTAAAGTGAGTGGCGAGTATTCGAGCCGAGGGATTTAACAAATCCTCCACCGCCGAAGACGGCGGCACCTCCTTTAGGAAAGGAGGAATAAGAACTACACCTTCCCCAGAAACACCTTCTCCAGTATCCCACTTGCGATGACAGCGTCGGGCTTTCCTTCCGCCACCACCACGCCCTTATCCAGCACATATGCTCGGTTAACAATATGTAGAAGTGATTTCAGGTTATGCTCTACGACGAAAATCGCCGTTTTATGCCGTTCGTTTATCTCTTTGATTTTCGCGAACACTTCTTTCACGATTTTCGGCGCGAGACCAAGCGAGGGCTCGTCCAGTAAGAGGACGTTCGGACGAGTTACGAGCGCGCGGGCAATCGCGAGCATCTGTTGTTGTCCGCCAGAAAGCGTTCCTGATTTTGCTTTTAGTTTCGCTTTGAGTGCGGGAAAGAATTCCAGTACTTCTTCAATTCTTTGCTGAAGTATTTTTTTGTCTTTTACCACAAATCCTCCAATCTCCAGATTTTCGCGGACCGTCAGATGTTTAAACACCCTTCTCCCTTGCGGAACAAACGCGATGCCGTCCGCGACCATTTCGTG
>CALQZP010000050.1 GCA_943349725.1 Candidatus Nomurabacteria bacterium
AAAAGACGGTTGAAGCGAGTTATAGTTAGACTATGCGTATTTTGATGCTAAGCCTAGATAGGGCGATATTGGAAAGAGATTCGGCCGTACAGAAACGGCTATTGGCGCTCGCGGACCGAGTCCCTCCGAAGCCTTTGGCGGAGGGGGAGGAGGCGGGAGAGATAACCGTATTTGTGCCGGCGGGGAAGGATGAGAAATTGGAACTCTCGCCGAGTCTTACGGTCTATGCGTTTGGCGGTTTGAAGATTGTACAGATGTGGAAGATATGGAGGGAAGGGAAGAGATTGCTTGCTACTACTGCTCCGTCCCTGCTCCCACTACAAGGGGAACACCACCACCTCGCCTCGCAGACTCGGCACTCCTCCTCAACTGAGGAGGAGAGGGGAAGAGAGAAAGGAGAAAGATTTGATTTGATTACGGTACAGGACGCCTATTTTCTTGGATTTCTTGCCGTGCAACTTGGCAAGAAGTTTTCCGTCCCAGTTGAAGTGCAGATTCACGGGTTTGAGAAACGGGTCGGAGCAAGGGCACGTCTTGCCCGCTTTGTACTTTCCGGCGCCACAAAAATACGAGTGGTGAGTGAACGCCTTCGGCATTTCCTGAATTCAGAATTCAGAATTCAGAATTCAGCAATCTACAGACTGCCGGTCTATACGCAGGTGGAGGTGCCGGAAAGACTTGGAAAACGAAAAACTGTTCCGTATCCGTTTACGTTTCTCACGGTGGGGAGACTTGTGCCGGTGAAAAATATTGGATTGCAGATTCGGGCGTTTGCCAAACTGGCAAAACAGATACCGCATATCAGACTGCGGATTGTGGGAGAAGGACCTGACTTAGAAAAATTAAAGTCCGAAGCTCTAAGCTCTAAGCTCGAAGAAAAAATAGTGTTTGAAGGGGGTCAGAAGGAGGTGGGGAAATATTATGAAGAAGCGGATGCGTTTTTGCTCACCTCCGATTACGAGGGGTGGGGAAGGGTGGTGCTGGAAGCCTCGGCCTATCGGCTTCCGATTATTATGACCGACGTGGGTCTCGCGCGGGAAGTTATTGTCAACGAAGAAAGCGGGCTGATTATCCCAGTGGGGGACGAAGAGGAGCTTGTGCGGGCTATGAAAGATTTGTTGGATAAGCCAGAGCTTCGGGAGCGCCTTGGAGAGGGCGCAGAGAGGGCGTTTAGGGCACTCCCAATGCCAGAGGAACAGATACAGAAACAAGTTACCGAGTGGCAGGTACTCATAAACAGAAAATAGATACAATCGTATCTATTTTCTGTACATATTATTTAGCAATAGTGCACACGTGTACACTATTGCTAAGGGGAGGGGCAAGACAACAAATGACGCAGGGGGGTAGTTTAAGGTAGAATAGTCCCACTACGATTATCAGGGACCTGAAATCCCTCGCCTCGGAGACTCGGCACTCCCTTTACAAAAGGGAGAATAAAGAAGAGATGAAAAAATCAACAACAAAACAAGATAGTAAACCTCTCATTGGGTTTATCGGGCAGGGTTTCATCGGCAAAAATTATGCCGATGATTTTGAGCACCGAGGATTTGACGTGGTCCGCTACGCGATGGAGGAGCCCTACCGTGCGAACAAGGAAAAAATAAAGGAGTGCGATATCGTCTTTGTTGCCGTACCGACCCCTACCACACCAAAGGGTTTTGATTATTCAATTGTAGAGAAGGTACTCGCTCTTGTTGGTGAAGGAAAAATCGCGGTCATAAAATCAACGTTACTCCCCGGTACGACCGAGAAGCTACAAAGCAAGTATCCAAATATCTTTGTTCTACACTCACCCGAATTCTTGCGGGCCGTCACCGCCAAACAAGATGCCGCGCATCCCAATCGCAATATTGTCGGTATCCCGATTGAAACTCCCTTGTACCGTCAGAAAGCTGAAGAAGTGATCCAGACGTTCCCCAAGGCTCCGTATGAGGTGGTCATGGGTGCTCGTGAAGCAGAGTTCGTTAAGTATGGAGGGAATAATTTCTTCTATGTAAAGGTGGTCTATATGAATCTACTGTATGATCTCGTACAAAAGGTGGGGGCGGACTTTGCGACTATTCGGAACGCCATGGAAGCAGACCCCCGTATCGGCACCTCACATATGGAACCGATACACGACGGTGGCCGGGGAGCCGGAGGTCTCTGCTTTATAAAAGATTTTTCCGCTTTTGCAGAACTATACAAAAAGCTCGTGAATGACCCGCTCGGAAAGAAGGTACTTCAAGCACTTCAGGATAAAAATAACAACTTACTAGACATGAGTGGAAAGGACGCCGACCTTCTTCGGGGGGTTTATGGAAAAGGAGTACGTTCATGATTCATTCACTGCGCGAATGGGAAGAGAAGTGTTTTGGATATGCCGATCGGTATGTTCCGTCGTGTGCAGTGCATCTTCGCAAACGCTCCCGACTGATTAGATTCTTGGCTTCTGGAGGTACCGCAGCTTTTGTTGATTTGGGTTTGCTGTACCTTTTTACGGAGTGGTGGGGGTTCCACTACCTTGCCTCCGCGATACTTGCCTTTATTTTCGCATTTATTGTCAGTTTTTTTCTTCAGAAATTCTGGACATTTCAAGATGATTCAGTTGATAAGGTACACGCGCAAGTGGCTATTTATTTCGGCGTCGCCGTATTCAATCTTCTGCTCAATACTGCACTAATGTACTTCTTTGTAGACATTCTCGGTTGGTGGTATATGGCGGGGCAGTTCGTCGCATCAGGTCTTCTCGCGATTGAGAGTTTTTTTGTTTCAAGATATTTTATCTTCACTAAGAAACGAGTTACAAACGAAGACAAGCAAAGCACACTAGTACAAAAATGAAGCTTCTGATTGTAACGCAAAAAGTAAACGACACCGACCGCAATCTCGGCTTTTTTATTCAGTGGATTAAGAAATTTGCCGAACACGCGGAGGTTACGGTGATTGCAAACGAAGTCGGACCCCATAACCTACCTACAGAGGTACAGGTTTTTTCACTCGGAAAGGAAAAGGGAGCTTCGCGTTTCGCGCGGTTTGTCAGGTATCAAGAGCTCCTCTTCCGCCTCCTGCCGGACGTAGATGGAGTCTTTTTCCATATGTGTCCCGAGTATGTGCTGGGCGCGCACTTCTTTCCGTTGCTTGCCGGCAAAAAAAGTATCTTGTGGTATGTGCATAAAGAGGTTTCGCTCCGGCTTCGCTTTGCGAGTTGGTTTGTTACTAGAATCTTTACCGCGTCAGCGTCCAGTTGCCGTCTGAAGAGTAAGAAGGTGGAGGTGGTGGGGCACGGTATTTCCACGGAGTTATTTTCCAGTAGTCCAAAGAGTTCAAACGCGCTTAATCTCGTGACCGTAGGCCGGATTACTCCGGCAAAAGATTTAGAAACGCTTATCCTCGCGTTCAAGGATCTCAAGAGAATGATGCCGCGTGCGACACTTACGGTGGTAGGTGAGCCGATAACACCGACAGATCAGAGCTACGCTGGTACACTTCAAAAGCTGTCATCAGACGTGCAATTTACGAGTTTGCCCTATGGAGCAGTATTTGCGGGAGGACATCCGTTTACGGTCTTTGTGCACGCGAGTAAAACTGGTAGCATAGATAAGGCGGTGCTTGAAGCGCTCTCCGCTGGACTTCCTGTGTTTAGCTCAAGCGAGGCATTTAGCGACATTCCGGGTGTGTGGACATTTAGAGAGGGAGACGCACACGATCTAGCCCTGAAAATTGCGCAAGCTTTTCACGCCAAAAGACTCGGGGTAAATGAAGTGGGGCGACGGTATGTGAGTGAAATGCACAGTCTAGACAGGCTCATCAAGAAAATACAATTGTTTTATGCCTAACGCATCCACCAAAAAATCTACACTCGGGGCGGTGCTCTCCGAGGCCGTGTCGGGGAAATCAATCGGGAGGACCCTCACCAATCTTTTTTGGCGTGGTACTCCGGAGCTTTCCGGAACCATTCTTGATGTTGGCGGAGGAGGTGGGCGGGGAAGTCACTATCGGTTTTTGCCGATTGCCAAAAGTGCGGTTATTAAAACAGCGGATATTATTCCACGTTCCGGGACCGATTTTGTGCTTGATATCACGAAAGAAAGAGTTCCGCTTCCGGACGAATCCGTTGACCATATTTTTCTCTTCAACATTCTGGAACATCTTTCGGAACATGAGGCTCCGCTTAAGGAAATAAGACGATTGCTTCGTCCGGGAGGTACACTTATCGGCTCTATTCCGTTTCTTGTGAACGTACACCCTGACCCGTCCGACTACGTGCGCTTTACGAAGGAGGCACTTACACAGCTTTTTACGCACAATGGTTTTACGATACGCATTATAGAACCCATCGGGAGAGGTCCATTTCTTGCTGGGTATGAACAGCTTGACTCGCTTATTCCCCATATTCTTCACGCCATTTTTCTTCCGGTGGTATGGGTGTTGGACGGGCTTCTGCAGTCCTTGAAACCGAAGCGGGACCTACGCACACAGTTTCCGTTGGCTTACAACTTCAGCGTTGAAAAAACAGTTTAAGTAGTATGTGCAGTATTAATGGCTTTACGTGGAAGGACGAAGAATTGATCCGAAAGATGAACGCGGTTACCGCGCATCGTGGACCCGACGGCACGGGTGTTTTTGTCGCATCGGGTGTTTCTCTCGGGCACAACCGACTTTCCATTCTTGATCTCTCTAATGCGGGAGCACAGCCGATGAAAAGTGAGGACGGTCGGCTCGTTATTACCTTTAACGGAGAGATTTACAATTACAAAGAACTGCGGGCAGAGCTACCCAACTATCCGTTCAAGAGTGGGAGTGACACTGAAGTTATCCTCGCCAGTTTTGAAAAGTGGGGCGAAGAAGCGTTCAAACGGTTCCAAGGTATTTTTGCGTTTGCGCTCTGGGACGAATCCACAAAGACTCTTCGTTTGGTCCGCGACCCGATGGGAGTAAAGCCCCTCTACTATTACGAGCATGGTTCGCGTCTTATGTTCGCGTCCGAAATTAAGGCCATTCTTGAAAATCCCGATGTACCACGCCGTATTGACCCGCTTGCGCTTGATTGTTACCTGCGCGCGAACTATGTGCCTGCTCCACTCACGATGTTTGCCGGTATTAAGAAGCTACTCCCCGGCGAGCTTCTCCGCTACAAAGGTGGGAAGAGTGAGCTCGCGCGTTATGTGGTTCCTGTTACACCGGTACTTTCAAAGGCGCCCCGAAGTACACTCGCAAAGGAACTTTTGAACAAGGTGCACGAGAGCGTAAAGGCACAACTTGTCTCCGACCGCCCTGTAGGGCTCTATCTTTCCGGAGGAGTGGACTCAAGTGCAGTACTTGAGGGAATGACCGAAGCGCAAGGAAAGGTGGAGACGTTTTCCGTCGGGTTTGACCTTCGGGAGGGGGAACAGGAAGAAAAGTTCAACGCCGACTTTTTGCTTGCACGAAAGACTGCGAAACATTTTGGCGCAACACACCACGAAGTGCGCATTTCTCCACATGAGATTTTACCGCTCTTTGAGGAGGCGGTTCTGCATCTTGACGAGCCCATTTCAAACGCGACCGTGATTCCGATGATGAAGCTCGCGCGTTTTGCTAAACAGCATGTTGCGGTGGTGCTCGGGGGCGACGGTGGTGACGAGCTCTTTGGCGGATACGAGCGCTACCAGCTTTCACTTCTTTCGTCCTACTACCGCACGCTTCCTGGTGTGGTGCGGGGCGGTTTAGACAATCTCGTTCCATCACTTGCGAAGCTCGACACACCAGCCGGAATTGCGCGATTTGCACGTTTTCATTTTCTCAAAGAAGAAAAGTTACGGCCTCTTTTAACGCTACAGGCATATCACGGAGACAGTGCGATTGGTTTTTTCGCGGAACGGTTTTTTAAGGTGCCAAATGTTGGGCAGGGTAGTGATGCCGAAACCGAGTGTATGCGTGTCGACCGAGAAAGCTGGCTTCCCGACGAGTCGCTTATGCGAAGCGACAAGACGGCGATGTCCGCGGGACTTGAGTACCGCGTTCCGCTGTTGCATCTCCCACTTGTAGACTTCGCGGATACTATCCCGCGCGAACACAAGGTTTCTCTCTTCCGTACTAAGATTATCTTGAAAGAAGCTTTTAGAGGAAAACTTCCCGATGAGCTTTTGAACCAGCCAAAACGAGGGTGGTTTTCTCCCGGAGCAAAGTGGCTTCGGTACCCCGAGATGGCGGAGGTTGCGCGAGAAATACTCTCGCCAAACTACGCCGAAGCGACAAAGGAGCTCTTTAATTGGGACGAGGTACGAGCCCGACTTGAAGCGCACCTTTCCGGCTCGTATCACCTCACCGAGCTGTGGGCTCTACTGTCACTTCAGGTTTGGGCTAAGAAGTTCAAGGTAACCGCTTGAGCGTTTTTCTCGGCGATACCCCACGTTACGAACCGAGGCTCAACCTCGGTCGGACACTCGCTTCACGCGGATTTGACGAAAGGGTGCTATATATGTTAGAGTATCTACGATTTTGTACCTTGATAAGCCGTGTTCGCCATAGCAGAAAGGGGCTTTTCAGGCCACTTTCCGTTGTGGCGGAATGAATTCGCTACACAGTCAACAACCGTCTACTTGGAATGGCGAAAATATCGGCACTTCAAGTGGGCACACCCAAAGGAAAAATATGGGCAAATATGTGCCTGTTACTACCAATCAGACCGATGCGGTTTGTCAGATGGCCAATGAAAAGAAGGTTGGCCGGGCGAGGTTTCAGGAGGCCATGAACGACGGGGACCTTTCCCGTTTTCTGGACAGCCTGTTGGAACAATCGCAATCCGAAACCAAGAAGTCCTCGGTCCCCGCCCATCTCTACGAGTTTCAGTTCGAGAAAGACGGAGCCGATGCCCCGACACTCGTGGCGCGGACGCGGGGAAAGTTCTTTGTCTCGAAGGACGCCGAGGCGATGACCGAAAACGCAACGGAGTTTGTGGTCGGCCCGAAAGAGAAAGTTATTGTTCGGGTCTTCACCTGTGAAAGCTTGGACGTCACCGGTTGGGCCGAAACGGATTTCTTCGATCCGAACGGATTTGCACACATCAAGAAGTTCGGTTTGCTTCCCTGCATCTCCGACGACGCTTTCGGCATTCGCGCCACGCATTCGGAGCAGAAGCTTGATGAGTGGATTTGGGTCGCTCATCCTCCCATTTCAGCGCGCGGCTACCGTCGCATGTTCCATGTCGGGCTCCACTCTTACTTCGGCCGGTCTGTCTACGGCTACGGCCTCCGCTCGTCCTGCCAGCTCCCTGCCGGTCTCTTGGTGGCGTTGCGCGTCGCATAGTAGCCCTCAAAACTAAGTATCTTAGGACTTTTAATCCCTTCGAACTTTGTCCTTTGCCCCGTGTTTCCGAACGCGGGGCTTTTTCATGCTACAAAAGACGGTTGAAGCGAGTTATAGTTAGACTATGCGTATTTTGATGCTAAGCCTAGATAGGGCGATATTGGAAAGAGATTCGGCCGTACAGAAACGGCTATTGGCGCTCGCGGACCGAGTCCCTCCGAAGCCTTTGGCGGAGGGGGAG
>CALQZP010000051.1 GCA_943349725.1 Candidatus Nomurabacteria bacterium
AGGAGGAATAAAACAAAGACTGGATTCCAGCTGGAGCAGGAATGACAGAAAGGGGAAGAAAGAGGGATGACGGATGCCGTTTATACGCCGAGGAGCACGGGGATGACGATGGGACGTTTGGCGGTTTTCTGAAATAAAAACCGCGACACGGCATCCGTCAGTTGTTCCTTTACATACTCGAAGTTAATGGGGTGCATTCCTTGTGTCGTGTCCTCAACCGTTTTCTTGATGATGATGCGTGCTTGGTGCAGGAGGTCCTGGGATTCACGAAGGTATACGAAGCCACGGGAAATAATATCGGGAGATTTCTTGAGTTTGCCGGTGGAGGAATTGACGGAGGCGATAATGACGAACATTCCTTCTTCGGCTAGCATCTGCCTGTCTCGAAGCACCACTTCCTGCATATCGCCGACGGCGAACCCGTCTACCATAAGTGGGCCGTCGGGCGCTTTCTCTTTGAGTGTGGTGATTTTCTTTCCGCAGTCCTGTATTTCAATCACCATTGAATTGTCGGGAATCACGATATTTGCTTTCGGCGTACCCGTTTCCTGCGCGAGCTCGCTGTGCAGGCGAAGCATATAGTGCGTGCCGTGAATGGGGATAAAGAACTTTGCCTTTATCTTTTTGTGAAGCCACTCCATTTCTCCGCGGTTGCCGTGTCCTGTCGAGTGAATATAGACCTCCGAAGTGCGGTAGTGGATGATGCGAGTGCCGTTCCGTGCGATGTTGTCTTTGAGGTCCTGCACCGCTTTTTCATTACCCGGAATGATGGAAGAGGAGAGAAGCACGGTGTCGTGTTCCGAAAGCCGAAGTTGTTTGTGACTTTTGTTCGCAAGCCTGGTGAGCGCGGCAAACTCGTCGCCCTGCGCTCCTGTCGCGAGAACTACGATGCGGTCGGGTGGATAATTAGCAATTTCGGTGGAGGGAATAATCACGTTGTCCTTCACCTTGATAAGGCCAGAAGCGATACAGATGTCCACGTTGTTCTTCATACTTCGTCCTTCAATCGCAATTTTTTTGTTGCACTTCTCCGCCGCTTCAATGATTTTTCCGATACGAACAATGTGGGAAGCAAACATGGAAATAATAAGTCGCGTCTTCGTCGTGCGAACAATCTCGGCGAGGTTTTCGCCGACCAGTCTTTCAGGAGTAGAGAAGCCAGGGTTCTCAATGTTGGTGGAGTCGGTAAGAAGCAAAAGATTGTTGTCCTTCGCGAGGGCACTGTAGGTTTCCTCCTCTTCTTCGGTCGGTACGCCGTCCACATGGTCAAGTTTGTAGTCGCCGGGGGTCACAATGTTGCCGTAGGGTGTTTCAATGATGATACCCATACAATCGGGAATAGAGTGAGACACTCCGAAGAAGCGGACAGAAAGGTCACCAAACTTTACGCGTCCGTTACCTTCCACGATTTTCATATCAATCGCAGGAAGATGAGGAAACTCTTCCTGGCGCTTCTTCACTATCAGCGCGGTGAGGTTTCTCGTGTACATCGGCGGATTGCCGATGCGGTCCATAAGGTAGGGAATACCGCCAATGTGATCCAAGTGTCCGTGGGTAATGAGTACTGCGCGTATTTTGTGCTTTCGCTCTTCCAGATATTTGGTATTGGGAAGAATAAAATCAATCCCTGGAGTTTTGGAATCGTTGAACTGAAGTCCCATATCAATGACGATAATGTCATTTCGGAATTCAACGAGGGTCATATTGCGACCCACTTCTTCTACACCACCAAGACAAATGACGCGCACTGAATCCTCTTTCTGAAGAGGAATGGGTGTCGATTTCTTGACGTGAAATGTTTCGGTGCGCGTGCTTCTTTCGAGGTGTGCTTGCTCTCTCTGTTGTGGGGTAGGGGGTCGGGCGGGTAGGCGTCTCGCATGGAGTGGTGGAGTCCTGCGAAGGGGAGAAAAGGAGCGTGTCGCTCCTGGTATTGAGGGTGGTCGCGTTGCAGGAGCACTTCCAAACGAAGGTCGTTCGCGTCGGTCGAAACGAGTTCCACCTGCATGTGGTTTCGGAGCAGAGCCACCTTGTGCGTGTCCAAAGGAAGGGGGGGGCGAGTGGGTAAACCGAGAAGCCGAAGGGCTTCCTCCTTGGCGAGGTGTGTGCGAACTACTACTTTGAGCTCCAAATGAGGGTGCTCGGTTAGGTCGTCGGTTTTGGTTGTTGTTTCTGGTTGGTTCCATGATATTTACCAATCTACGAATGAGTACCAATCTGCGAATACCTGCGAATAAAAAAAGAATTCAGCATTAGTAGGTATTAGTAGATTGGTCGGAATTAGTTGATTGGTAATTGATTAGTTAGTAAAGAAGCTCCACACTTTTTCGGTATTGATGTACCAATGATGTACATCAAGAAATCGTTCGCTTGAAATGGTGGTGTGACCCAGAGAAAACCCACGTATCTTCTCGGGAAGGACATACATAAATTCCGGTGAGTACAAAAAGATGGCAGGGGCATCGGCGCTGATGTATGCAAGGACGCTCTCATAATTCGCGAGACGCTTTTCGATGTCCGTCAATTTTCTTGCCTCTTCCAGGAGTTTGTCCACTTTTGAGTTGGTGTAGGAGGCAATGTTCAGTCCGGGGTCGTTTCGTTGGGAAGAGTGCCAAAACGCGAAGAGGTCTAGATCGCGCCCAATGATTTCACCGAAGAGGAGAGCGTCAAACTTTCGAGGCCGTATGATGTTTTGGTTAAGGTCTCCACCTTCAAATATCTGTACGCGTACCTCTACACCGATCTTTCCCCACATTTCTTTGAGCATCTGTACACTCTCGCGGAGTTCGAGTATATCTCCCGTCACGAAGGAAAAGGAAAGCTTTTCCACCGTCTTACCCTTTGTTCGCTCTCGGAGTCCTGTCACCGCGTTTCGTACCCATTTTGCTTTATCCAGAAGCATGTTTGCTTCAGCGAGGCGCGCCTCTGTCGTGGTGGAAGTGAGAGTTCCTCCTTTCTTGAGCAGAAGCGGGGGAACGGGGTCATCTATCGGCACGCCATAGCCAAAAAGTACCGAGTCTACAATTCGCTGTTTGTCGGTAGCAAGTTCAAGCGCCTTACGCACGGTTTTCTCGGCAAGGACAGAGGATTGGTTTTGGTTAAAGAAGACACCAAACACGCGCGGGAGTGAGGTACGAAGCATACGTTTACCACTCTCTTCTATCGTTTTTGCTGCTTGTGGAGTTATGGTGTTCACACTCTCAATCTCGCCACGGTCCAGTCCTTTGAGCAACTCTTTTTCGTTTGGATAGAAATGAACTGAAATGCGTTTAATGTAGGGTGCGCCCAGTGTGTAATACTGAAATGACAGCAGTTCAATATACACCGGAATGCCCGAGCTGTTACGCTCAATCCTCCCCATTTTGTATGGACCACTTCCAATCGCCTCAATGTTGAACGGAGAGAACGGGAATTGCTCGGCGGTAGCGTCCTTCCAGAGATGTTTGGGGAGAATCCCGAGTGTCGTGTTTTCAAGAAAAGGCGCATAGGGTTGTTTGAGAATAAGCGTAACCACCTTTTCACTTTTCTTCTCGACGCGTACCCCTTCCCAGTTTGCGCGCTTCGGACTCTTCAGCGCGGAGTCCTGTGCTTTTTGGATGGTAAAGATGACATCGTCCGCAGAGACAGGCGTGTTGTCGTGAAAGCGTGCATCTTCGCGAATGGTGAAGGTGTACGAAAGGCCGTCAGGAGAGACCTCATATCCAGAAGCAAGGTCGGGTATGAGCGTTCCGCTCGGGGTGGGCTTCATAAGTCCGGAATAAATAAGCATCGCCAGGTCTCGGTCCGCCGTGTCTTTATCAGAAAGAGAGGAAAGAAGTGGGTTGATAAAACGAGGAGAGCCGATAATACCTTCACTAAGCTCACCACCCGGGCCGGGGATCTCGGTAAGAAAGAGTGCATTCACCTGGTACAGGAGACTTCCTGCGCCAAGGACAAGGAGCACGGCAAATACGGCGGAAAGCACTTTCTCCGCGGGAGAGAAACTTTTGAGAGCACGGTCCAAAAGGTCTGCTTTTGGAATACGATAGTGCTTGGTAAATATGTTCTTGAAGTCTTTCACAGCAACAAATAAAGTACCAATTTTCGAATGGGTACCAATCTACAAATACCTACAAATCAGAAGAAGACGAGCATTAGCAGGTATTCGTAGATTCGTCGAGATTCGTTGATTGGTATATGCGTTAGCGGACGATGAGCGCAAGAAGCGCCGAGAGCACGAACAAAACGGCAATAACAATACTGGCGTTAAACAAAGTTTTCTCAAATCCGCGTTTGGTGTGGAAGCCACTGCTGAAATTGTCACCGAACGCGCCCCCCAGTCCCGCAGCCGATTGCTGGAGCAAAATAACGACTATCAGCGAGACTGACAGCCCGATTTGGATATAGGGGAGTACCGATATGAGAGACTGCATTGGGAGCCATGATAGCATAATTCGGAAATTATGCAACCTCGCTTCTGTCATTCCCGCGCCTGCCCTCCATAGCTTCAAGCGAAGGAGGGAAAGCTGGAATCCAGAGTAGTCCTTTATCTATTAATGAATTTGGGTATAAAAAGCGGAAGCGCGTGGGGCGCTTCCGCAAAATGGCTATTTTCTGTTCAATTCTTCTTCCAACTTTTTGAGGGTGTCAGTCCATCTGGACAGTTCATTGATTTCCCCAGCCTGTTCCTGGGGTGAACACACAAGAAAATTTCTAACAACCACCCACATCCAGTTGCCAAATTCGTAAAACCCTAGTTCTCTCCTCGCTACAAACTGGCTTATAGAATAATTCCCCCGCATGTCTTTCATATTTCCGCGAATATCTCCGTTGCCGACGCCGATGTGATCCTGGTCGCGAATCTCATATTGAAAACAAGCGCCAATATTGCTGTAAAAGATTCGGTATCGTGTAAGCAAAGTAAGCTTGATAAGAATGGCGAGAACCCCCTCCTTTTTCTTGTTGAGTACGCGGTTTACTTCGGCGAATTTTTCTGCAACAGGAAGTAGTTTCTTCTCAATGCTTTTTTCGAGCGAAAGTGCATTCAGCTCATTTAGTCTCTGTTCTGCTCTGCTGATGTGCGTTTCGGCTTCTTGAAAAAGTTCAAGTGTAGATTTCATAGATAAATTTCCGCATCAAAATGTAAATTATTTCCTATACTTTGTCAAGTTTGCGTGGGTCAGAAAAAACCTATACAATTCGGGCATTAAATCCTTTAACAAAGGGCTATTTGGTAACAAATGGCATTTTTTATCAGTAATAACCTTTACCAATCTACGAATGGGTACCAATCTGCGAATACCTCCGAATAAGAAAGAGTTTAGGATTAGTAGGTATTGGTAGATTGGTCGGGATTAGTTGATTGGTACATGATTATGGCAAAACAAAAAACAAAAAAAGAAGTGAAGGCTCCGATTGTCAAAAGTAATATAAGAGTACAACCGCTCGCTGACCGCGTGCTTGTTCGCGAACTTAAGAAGGAGGGCGAGAAAATCGTGTCCGGTATTATTATTCCCGAATCGGCAAACGAAGACCGCGGAGCGCGAAAAGGAGAAGTGGTCGCGGTTGGTCCCGGGAAGTTTGATGACGGCGTCCTCGTACCGATGGGCGTCAAAGTCGGCGATAAGGTTCTCTTTCAGTGGGGCGATAAGCTCACGATAGACGGAGAGGAGCTAGAGATGGTGAGTGAGAGCGCAATACTGGCGATTATTAAATAATTAACACGACACGAATAACACGAATACCCGAGCGAATGACACGAATAGAGGCACTAGTATTAGTGTAATTCGTGTGCATTAGTGGATTAGTGTCGCATTTCAACATATGGCCAAGACTATTCTTTATAATGAGGAGGCACGAAGGGCGCTTAAACGCGGAGTGGATGCAGTCGCAAACGCGGTGAAGATTACGGTGGGTCCCCGAGGGCGAAATGTCGTACTTGAAAAGAGCTACGGCGCGCCAACTATCACGAACGATGGCGTGTCCATCGCGAAGGAAATCACGCTCAAAGACAAGTTTGAGAATATGGGCGCGGAGATTGTGAAGGAGGTTGCCGAAAAGACCAACGAAATCGCCGGTGACGGAACGACCACCTCGGTCATTTTGACACAAGCTATTTTCAGTGAGGGACTTCGCCAGACGACGATGGGGGTAAACCCGATGGGCGTTCGTGTCGGTATTGAACGCGCGGCGGAAAAGGTGGTGGAAGCGCTCAAGGCGATGGCCACCCCGATTAAAACCAAAGAGGAAATCAAACAGGTTGCAACTATTTCCGCGGAATCTGCCGAGCTTGGCGAAAAGATTGCCGATACTATTAATAAGGTGGGCAAAGACGGCGTGGTGACGGTGGAGGAATCACAGTCGGTCGGCATTGACTACGAAGTAGTGAAGGGACTGCAGTTTGATAAGGGATATGTCTCGCCGTATATGGTGACGAACGCGGAGCGTATGGAGGCGGTGCAGGAAGACCCGGCTATCCTCGTAACCGACAAGAAAATCGGAAACATCAAAGAAATCCTCCCGCTTTTGGAGAAGCTCGCGCAGTCCGGCAAGAAAGACCTCGTGATTATTGCCGAAGATATTGAAGGAGAGGCGCTCACGACGTTTGTGCTGAACAAGCTCCGCGGTTCGTTCAACGTGCTTGGGGTCAAGGCTCCCGGCTACGGCGACCGTAAGAAAGAACAGCTTCAGGATATTGCCGTTACGATTGGCGCGCAGATGGTTTCCGAAGAGCTTGGGCTTAAGTTTGATACGGTAGGACTGGATGTGCTCGGCTCCGCGCATCGAGTGATTGCGACCAAGGACACAACTACGATTGTCGGAGGCAAAGGAAAGAAGGCCGATATTGACGCTCGTGTCGCACAACTGCGTAAACAGAAGGAGCAGAGTGATTCCAAATATGACAAAGAGAAGTTTGATGAACGTATCGCCAAACTTTCGGGGGGTGTCGCGGTTATCAAAGTAGGCGCTGCTACCGAAACCGAGATGAAGTATTTGAAGCTCAAGATTGAAGACGCGGTGAACGCGACCAAGGCTGCGATTGCGGAAGGCATTGTTTCGGGTGGAGGCGTGGCGCTCATCAAGGCGGCACAGAAAGCCCAGCACTGGATTTCTAACGAGAAAAACAAAGCGAAAAGCGAGACAACCAAAGAGTTTGAAGTTGGATTTAATATTGTGATTAAGGCGCTTGAAGCTCCGCTCCGCCAGATTGCGGTGAA
>CALQZP010000052.1 GCA_943349725.1 Candidatus Nomurabacteria bacterium
ACCAACGCCCGCTCGCTTAAGAAGCCCAAGTTCTCTACCCGTATCGTACGGCGGTGCTTTCGTTGTGGCCGTAAGCGTGCTTTTATGCGTGACTTCGGACTCTGCCGTATCTGCTTCCGTGAGTACGCCAACGAAGGAATGATACCAGGTGTCAAAAAATCCAGTTGGTAAGAACCAACAGGCACTAGGCTTGAGGCACTAGGCACTAGGAAAGAAAAACCTACGTTGCCGAAAGTACCTAGAGCCTAGAGCCTAGTTTCCTAAAGCCTAAACATATGGACCCTATCTCAGATTTTCTCAACAAGCTCAAAATGGCCAGCCGAACGCACAAAGAGTCGTTCGTTTTTCCCGCATCTAGCATCATTATGGATATAGCCGGCGTACTTCAGAAGAAGGGATATGTTGTTTCCGCGAGAAAGACCAAGAAGGGGCAAGAGATTGAGATAACTCTCCCTGTTTCCGACGCCAAAGGCGCACCACTTATCACCGCCACCAAACGCGTTTCAAAGCTCTCAAAGCGCATCTATCGCAAGTCGCGCGAGATTCGTCCGGTACGAAACGGTTCCGGTACCGCAGTTCTTTCCACCCCTAAGGGCGTACTCGCCGATACCGACGCTCGCGCCGGGAAGGTGGGGGGGGAGGTATTGTTTGAAATATGGTAAATGTGAATTAACGAATTCATACGAATCAACGAATATATGCGAATATGACCCGAAACAAGATTCTGATTCGTAACTATTCGTAAATTCGTTCCCCATTCGAATATTCGCATCATACAAATCATGAGTAGACTAGCAAAAAAACCAATAATTATTCCTGAAAAAGTCGAGGTCACTCTCGCCGGCAGTTTGTTTACTGTAAAGGGTCCTCTCGGTACACTTTCACGAAAAATTGCTCCGGCTATTGCGGTCGTCATTAAAGACGGCACCATTCAGGTTTCACCAAAGAATGAGCTCCTTGCCACCAAACAACATTTGGGTACGACGGTGGCACATATCAAGAATATGCTTTCCGGAAGTTGTGTCGCGTTTACGAAGAAGCTCATTGTTGAAGGTATCGGTTTCAAGGCGGAGGTGAAGGGCGCGGAGATTGTCTTTTTGCTCGGCTTTTCTCATCAAATTAAACTGGCTATTCCGAGTGACCTCAAAGTTGTTTCCGAAAAGGGTATTGTTTCCGTCAGTGGCTCCGACATTGAAGCCGTTGGCGCGCTTGCCGCGAAGATTCGCTCTCTGAAGAAACCCGAGCCATATAAAGGAAAGGGTATCCGCTATGAGGGAGAGGTTATCCGAAGGAAGCAAGGGAAGAAAACCACATAAAGAAGCGTTTAGCGTAGAGCGTTTAGCGATTAGTCACAAAAGACTTCACTAGACGCTAACCGCTAACCGCTAACCGCTATGAGTACCGTCAACAAAAAAACTGAAAAGAGAATGCGACGACATCGCCGAATTCGCGCGAAGGTGATTGGCACGGCGACTCGCCCTCGTCTTTCGGTGTTCCGTTCCAATCGATCCATTTTTGCTCAACTGATTGATGATGAGAAAGCGGTTACGATTGCTGCGGCATCTTCGGCAAGGCAGAATGGTACAAGCGCGGAAAAAGCGAAGGCGGTAGGTATGAGCATCGCGGAAAAAGCACAGGCGAAAGGTGTTAAGACTGCGGTCTTTGACCGCGGAGGATACCTTTACGCAGGGGCCATTAAAGCGCTCGCGGACGGCGCTCGCGGAGGAGGACTCGTTTTTTAAGAAAAAGGAATTTCTAATATCTAATTTCTAACATCTAAAAATGACCGACGAAATTGCAAAAACTGAAAACACACAGGCTCCAGTAGTAATTCCAACCGTTGCTCCGGCTACTCCTACTCCTACTACTACTACTGCACGTGGAGGGTTTGACCCTCGTCGATCTTCTTCAGGCGGACGCGGTGGCGCAGGTGGACGGGGAGGAGGTATGGGCGGTTCTCGTGGCGGAAGTGGGCCACGACGCGGTGGAGGTGGACGCGAAGAACGCGCTAAGCCCGAATTTGACCAGAAGACACTTGGAGTGAGACGTGTTGCGCGTGTCGTTGCTGGTGGACGCCGTTTTAGTTTTAGCGTGACGATGGTTATCGGAAACCGCAAGGGCTCTGTGGGGGTGGGTACCGGAAAGGCAGGGGATACCGCGCTCGCTATTGAGAAGGCTACCAAAAGTGCCAAGAAGCACATGATTAAAGTCGCTCGTACGGGAAGCAATTCCATCCCGCATGTCATCGAAGCTAAGTATTCAAGCGCAACGGTGGTGATTTTGCCGGCAAAGAGCAAAGGTCTTATTGCTGGAAGTGCCGTTCGTTCCGTACTTGAGCTTGCGGGAATTACCGACGTGAATGCCAAGATCCGTTCAGGAAGCAAGAACAAGCTCAACATTGCCCAAGCAACCATCAAGGCGCTTTCTACGCTTAAAGCACCGAAAGTGAAATCCGAAAACCTAAATCCGAAATCTGAAACAAGTTCCAAAGCACAAAATCCAAACGTTTAACCATTTCCGCTTTGATTATTTGTTTAGAGTTTAGATATTAGGATTTAGAATTTTAGAAAAGTTATGCAATTCCACACCCTCAAACGAACACACAAAAATAAGACCTCGGCCCAGGTAGGTCGTGGTGGTAAACGTGGCAAGACATCAGGCCGAGGAGGCAAGGGTCAGACTGCGCGCGCCGGTCACCGAATGTATCCGCAGATTCGCG
The DNA here is from genome assembly GCA_943349725.1 of Candidatus Nomurabacteria bacterium. Lineage (GTDB taxonomy): Bacteria > Patescibacteriota > Minisyncoccia > Phycocordibacterales > UBA10002 > UBA10002. The sequence goes on from CALQZP010000052.1 coordinate 2,720, forward strand.
ATATGATTAAGAAAATCCCGAAACTTCGCGGACGTGGCAAACAGTCGTTCAAGAGCTTCCAGATTCCCTTTATTCCTATTAATCTTGAAACGCTTGAGAAGGTCTATCTAGCGGGGAGCACGGTGAGTCCTGAAACGCTCATGACGGCGAAGGTTATTTCGCTCGCCAGCGGAAAGGTTCCTCCAGTAAAGATTCTCGGCCGAGGTTCGCTTACGAAGAAGCTTACGATTTCTGGTTGTGCTGTTTCTGCGAGCGCCAAGCTGGCGATTGAAAAAGCAGGCGGGAGTGTAATGGCTTCGCCCGTATCTTCGCAATCGAAGCGAAGCGAAGTACGGTAGCGAAACAGTACCCCCTCACTCAAATCACCGAACGTGAGTGATGAGGTTGTCGAAAGCTTAGCGGCGCAAAAGTTAACACCGAGACGTATACCATTTTTAAATTTGAGTGTGGGGGTGGCGATTTGTATAGTCGTTCCGCTCCTTACAAATCAGCCATGGATTTTCTACAAAAACTTAAACTAGTTTGGCACGACGGCAGTCTTCGTAAACGACTGCTCTTTATTGGTGTCATGCTTGTCGTGTTTCGTTTGCTTTCCACCATTCCAATTCCCGGCATTGATGTCTTGAAGCTCCAGAGCTTTCTCGCGGACAATCAATTTTTTGGACTCCTCAACATCTTCTCGGGTGGGGGACTCTCAAACCTCTCTATCGTGATGCTCGGTGTTGGTCCCTACATCACCGCGTCCATCATTATGCAACTCCTCACGATGATGTCGCCAAAGCTGAAGCAGATGTATCAGGAGGAAGGTGAGGCGGGGCGCGCCAAGTTTGCGCAGTACTCAAGGCTCATGAGTGTCCCTCTCGCGCTCATTCAGGCATTTAGTTTCCTTATCATTCTTACCCGTCAGGGTATATTCACCGAAGTCGGTCTATTCTCCACGGTTACGAACGTTCTCATCATTACAGCAGGTTCGCTCCTCGTGATGTGGATTGGTGAGCTTATGACCGAGTACGGGATTGGTAACGGCACCTCGCTCATTATCTTCGCCGGTATCGTCGCAAGTCTTCCCTCGGCCATCGGACAGCTTGCGTTCACCTTTGACCCCAGTCAGATACCGATGTACTTCGGCTTTCTCGCCCTCGCCATTCTCGTGGTGTGGGGAGTCGTCGTCGTTACCGAAGCCGAACGGCCGATTCCGGTTACGTACGCGAAACGCGTACGTGGCGCCAAGGTCTACGGTGGAGTGTCTACCTACCTTCCCCTTCGCGTCAATCAGGCGGGTGTCATTCCGATTATCTTCGCGCTCTCCATTATGCTCTTTCCGCAGATGATCGCGACCGTGCTCGGCGCCTTTGACAATGCGATACTTCACAGCATTTCCACGTTCCTTACGACGGTCTTTGCTAACCAGTGGGTGTACGCCATTCTTTACTTTATCTTGGTCTTTCTCTTTACCTATTTCTACACCGCGGTTACTTTTGATCCGCAAACGATTTCTACCAATCTTCAGAAGAATGGTGCATTTATCCCCGGCGTTCGCCCTGGTGAGTCCACCTCAAGTTACATTGCGTCGGTCGTGACCCGCATCACCCTCGTGGGAGCTTCCTTCCTTGCGATTGTTGCAATACTCCCTCTTGCTATGCAAGGTATCACGGGTAACGCTTCACTCGCCATCGGAGGGACCGCGCTCCTCATCGTGGTTTCAGTAGTACTTGATTTCATCAAGAAGATTGACGCGCAGGTGTCAATGAGGGAATACTAAGAAATGAAGTATGAAGTATGGAGTATGAATTAAGGAAGAAAAGTGTAGTAGAATGTCTTCAATAGTCCATGTTTCATAGTTCATAATTCATATGTTGCCACAGACATTCATCTTTGCTGGTCCTTCCGGTTCCGGAAAGGGAACCCAGGTCGCTTTGCTCAAAGAGTACCTCGCGAAAAAGACCCCCGAAATTCCGCAGTTTAGCTCCTACACGGGAGACGGCTTTCGCAATCTTATTAACGGCACCACGCTCGCCTCGCATCTCGCGAAGGAGATACAGGACGCTGGATTGCTCCAGCCGGAGTTCCTCGCCATTTCTATCTGGGCGGACAACCTCATCAAAAATGTGACCGGCAAGGAGCACCTCATTATTGACGGTTCTCCGCGAAAACCCGCCGAAGCTATCGTGCTTGATTCCGCGATGCAGTTCTTTAAGCGAGAAAACATGCAGATTATTGAAGTGAATGTGTCGGACGCCGAGACCAGGAGACGCTTGCTCCTTCGCGCCCGCCATGACGATACCGAGGAGGGAATAGGTCGCAGGCTCGGCTGGTACAAAACAGAGGTACTTCCCGCGGTTGAATACCTCAAAGGTCAGTCGAACTATCGTTTCCATAGCATCAATGGAGAGCAAACCCCCGCAGAGGTACACCTAGCGATTATGAAATCGCTAGAATTATGAATTTGGAATTAAGAATTATGGCCTCCCATACTTTATAATTCATACTTCAGTATTCATCTTTATGACTTCCCCCACCATCATTTCACTCGGCGGTTCAATCGTTGCCCCCGATGCGATTGACACCGCGTTTGTAAAAAGCTTTCGCGAGCTTATCTTGAAACACGTCTCGGCGGGAGAGCGTTTTATCATTACCGTTGGTGGAGGCAAGGTGTGCAGGCGGTATCAGGAAGCAGCGAAGGAACTTGGTTCTCCCTCACAGGAGGAATTGGATTGGATTGGTATTCGCGCGCTTACTCTGAATGCTCAGCTTATGCGCTCTGTGTTTGGCGAGATAGCTCACCAGCAGGTTATTATTGAACCGAGCGAGCTTCACCGTGCAACAAATGCCGTGGTTATCTTCGGCGCGAAGGCTCCCGGACACAGCACCGATTTTGATGCCGTAGAAGCTGCGCACGAAACCGGAGCAAAACGGGTTATCAACCTTTCCAATATAGATTATGCGTACGACAAAGACCCTCGCGAGTTTCCGGACGCGAAGAAAATAGAGAAAACCAACTGGAAAGAATTCAGGAAAATTCTTCCCGCAGAGTGGAGTCCCGGCGTAAATGCGCCGTTCGACCCCGTTGCGGCGAAGCGCGCCGAAGAGCTTGGGCTTGAAGTCGCCATTATGAACGGCAAGAACCTCGCAAACCTTGAACAATATCTTTCGGGGTGCGCCTTTAAAGGCACCGTAATTAGCTGATGTTCTTCCCGACCTCTGCCACCCATACTTAGCAATAGTATGCTATAGCATGTTATTGCTAAACAGACATAAAAACGATACGCTTGCATTGCTATGGGTATATCTCAAGAAATGGTAAAGAATGTTCGAGAACGGCTAGCTCGACATAAAGACCGCAGGATAGGGGCCAGCAAGAAAAGGGTGCTTCTTATTCTGCTTGGTGGTCTTTCTCTCGGGTTGTCTGGCTCGCCAAAAACATCATGGAAAGTTATTGGGGCAATGGCTAAAGAATGGGAAGAATTGAATAAACAGGCCGCTGAGCGGGCTATAAATTCACTGTACGCATCAAAGTTGGTGGGAGCGAAGGAGAATGCTGACGGCACCTTTTCCTTGATTCTAAATGAAGATGGTAAGAAAAGAGCACTCACCTATGACCTATATAGAATGAAGATTGAAACACCAACAGCTTGGGATTCGCTTTGGAGGATAATCTGCTTTGATATACCAGAGGACAAGAAGACTGCTCGTGACGCCACCCGCGAACACTTTCTTAAGCTAGGTTTTTATGAATTACAGGACTCGGTATTCGTGTACCCATTTGCCTGCTTTAAGGAAGTTGAATATATCGCAGAGTTGTATGATGTCCGGAAATGTATACGATGCATTGTTGCAACACAGATAGATATTGAAGTGCACCTTAAGAAGATTTTCGGACTAACCACTGCTACTACGTAACCTCACCACTTAGCAATAGTATGCTATAGCATACTATTGCTAAGTGTATCTCTTCCTAAAGAAGGGTAAAACTAGTAAGCTCTATAGCTAATGGGAATAACGGTCAAAACAAGAGCAGAAATCGCCACTCTGCGCGAAGGCGGGAAGCGTCTTGCAAGCATACTCGCAAAAGTCTCGGCCGAGGTTCGTCCGGGCGCTTCAAGTCGCGCGCTCAACGCGCTTGCGGAAACACTCATACGAGAAGGAGGTGACACACCTTCATTTTTGGGTTACGCGCCAAGTGGAGCGAAGCGTCCTTTTCCCGCTACGCTCTGCGTATCGGTAAACGACGAGGTGGTGCACGGCATTCCAAACGAAATCGAGAAGATATTGAAAGAGGGAGATATCGTGACACTTGATGCTGGGCTT
>CALQZP010000053.1 GCA_943349725.1 Candidatus Nomurabacteria bacterium
ATTGCCGTAGCAAGAACAATAAGTGTCGTGTTTACGTCTAGCACCATAGCCTAGGAGTATACGTCAATATCAGCCTTTTTTCCAGTAGCGCAAAAAAAGAGGCACCATTATTTATAATGGCGCCAGTTGGCTCATGGCAAGATCAGTGACTCTGGAAAAGTCGCAATTCTTCTCGGTAGAATTGCTTGATATCGGCGAGGACTTTGTGTGTGGCGTCTTCGGGGTCATTCACGAGCATACTTTGGCGAGAGGTGACGGAGAGAAGAGCAGTCTCTTTATGAATGAGCTCTTGAAGCTTTTTCAGAACCGAATTAGGGTCGTTCGTGAGTGCGGCAAGAAAGTCGGCTAGGGCGATGGGATTGTTGCTCAAATGGTGCTTCACCTTTGTAGCAACCGCGTGAACAATATAGTCATGGCTCACATTCATATTTTTCTTTCTCAGAAGTTTCTTTTTTCTTAAAAAAGAGTATCTTACAGACTAATTATGTCAAATCGCAGAACTAAAAGCTTTACGCCCGTCCGAAGGGATCTTCATCCGGGCGGGCTAAACGCTAAACGCTGTTACCTGGACTACGCCTCCACAACACCGCTCGACCGGCGGGTGAAAAAGGCGATGGAGCCGTTTTGGGGAAAGGTATTCGGAAATCCGAGCTCCATTCATACCGAAGGAGTTGGTGCGAAGAAAGCACTTGATGAAGCGCGCACCGCAGTCGCGCGATGTCTTGAGGCACACGCAGATGAAATCGTGTTCACCAGTGGCGGGACCGAGGCCAACAACCTCGCCATTCTCGGCACAGTATTCACTGCATTCGTATCATATAGCTACGATCGTAGCTATATGATACGAAATACCAAACCTCATATCGTTACCACCAACATTGAACACGCATCTATCCTGGAACCCCTTCGATCGCTTGAACGAGAAGGGCGTGCGGAGGTGACCTATGTACCGGTTGAGGAGAGTGGAGTGGTGAATCCTGAAAACATACTCTCTGCAGTTCGCCCGAATACCGTTTTGGTTTCCGTGCAGTATGCGAACAACGAAATCGGAACGATTCAACCGATTCGTAAAATCGGTCAGCTTCTTGTTCCCATCCGTAATTCTAAATTCATACTTCATAACTCTTCGAATGAAAAACGATACCCCGTTTTTCATTCGGACGCGTGCCAAGCGCCGTTATATTTACGCTGTCTTATAAATGCACTGGGTGTTGACCTTCTTACTCTTGATGCACACAAAATCTACGGACCCAAAGGCGTGGGCGCACTTTATGTTCGGAGAGGTACACCGTTCTCACCGGTGCTACTCGGAGGTGGGCAAGAAAGAGGACGGCGTTCCACCACTGAAAATATTCCCGGTATCGTCGGCTTCGTCGAAGCGCTTCGTATTGCAACCGCGGAACGAGAAAAGGAATCACTTCGCATTACAAAATTACGCGATTATCTCTATTCTCAAATTCTCAAGAATTTGAGAATAGATGTTGCGGTGAATGGAAGCATAAAGGAGGACGAGCGATTGCCGAACAATCTGAACATTTCACTCCCTGGAGTGGACACCGAATTTCTCACACTTCAGCTTGATACTGAAGGCGTTGCCGTGTCCACCAAAAGTTCCTGTTTGAAAGATGAAAAGGAATCGTATGTGATTTCGGCGCTCGGTGGCACTCCAGAGCGGGCACGTTCGTCTTTACGTTTGACGCTTGGGCGCTTCACGACCAAAAAGGAAATTGACCTCTGCGTCCACGCACTCAAAAAGGTGCTCACCCTGTCAAAGAAATAACTACGTTGGATTTAGGTCTAGCGGTGGATAATCTTGGACATAAGCCACGCCACGCTATGTTTCTACTTGCTTCATATCCGTTCTTTCGTCATACTCTACTTTAATGGAACAGCTCAATAAACAACAACTTATTCTCCTCGCTCTCCTCGTCTCGTTTGTTACTTCAATAGCGACGGGTATTATTACAGTGTCCCTTATGGACCAAGCTCCGCAGGGAATTACCCAAACCATTAACCGTGTGGTTGAAAAGACGATTGAGCGCGTGGTGACGGTGCCGGCCAAACAAGTGGCTGCCGTTGTCACCAAGGAAACCGTGGTCGTGAAGGCGGACGATTTCATCATCAGTGCGATTGAAAAGAACACAGGAAGCGTCGTTCGCATTAAAGAAATAAAAGGAGAAGGGCAGTCCAATTTTGCTGGCCTTGGTCTTGTTGTTTCGCATGACGGGCTTATCGCCTCGGACATTAGTGTCGCCTATCGTAAAACTGACAGTTTGGGAAACGCAATTGCGGAAAGCTATGTCGGCGTATTTCCAGACGGAAGAATTTTCCCGTTAAACATTATCTATTCAGACCCAAGTGTGGGACTGATCTTTTTCCAGGTGATTTTGCAGGATAAGGAAAAGGGGGCATACCGATTTAAAACTCCCGAATTTGGTCAGGGGGAGCTGAAGCTTGGTCAAACGGTGGTGGCTCTTTCGGGAGACGACTCGAGTGCTGTATCTACCGGTATCATTTCAAACCTCGTCCAAAAAAGTGAATCGAAACAGATCGAGGCGACAACAACACTGCAGATAACCAAAGAACTTATGGCCATCAAGACCGATATCCGTTCCACCGAGCTTGTCGCGGGCTCAATCCTGCTCAACCTCCAGGGGGAGGTGATTGGACAGAGCGCGGGTTCCTTGAGTGCAAATCGAAACACCTTCGTGCCGATTCAAAAGGTGCTCGACGTACAACGAAAAATTACTGCGCGAGCGACTAACTGATCGGATAGAGATTTTGTTTTTGGCAAGGAGTTTTTGTGCTATACTGGCCACAAACTTGAAATGCCAAATCCGAAATTCTAAACAATAATTAAAGCCCGAAAATATAAAACTCTAAGCGCATTGTGTAAGGTACTCTGGTTTGATAATTGTGGCTTTGCTTAGTTTTTCTGATTTCTGATTTAGAATTTATAAAATTTATGCCTCCCTTTCATCACTTTACCACCAAAGCTAAAGAAGCAATTAGGCGAGCTCACGAGCTCGCTATTGAACGTGGCCAAAATCACGTTAATCCGCTTCATCTGCTCGCAGGGCTGATGCTTCAGGAGGAGAGTATTGTTCTCGCTATTCTTGAAAAGCTTGAGGTGGACACGGTACTCCTCACCGACTCCATTCTTGAGTCCATTGAGGGCGCCGAAGGATCCTCTGTCCTCTCACCATCCTATCAAATATATCTTACACCTGAACTTGCACAGATATTGGAGGGGGGAAGTAAAGTAGCTGCGGTTCTCAAAGACGAGTTTGTGTCCACTGAACACCTTTTTCTCGCAATGTTTGATGTCGGCGGAACCGCGCGTGAAATGCTCACACGATTTAAGCTGGATAAACTGGCGGTCCTTCGCGTGCTGGAGGAACTTAGGAGCAGCCGAGTGACCGAAACATCGGTTACTCCAAGGAAATTTAAGTTTCTCGCGAAGTTTACGCGGAATCTTACCGTGCTCGCCCGTGAGAACAAACTTGACCCCGTCATTGGGCGGGACAACGAAATCTCCCGCATCGTGCAGATACTTTCTCGTCGCACCAAAAATAATCCGATACTTATCGGGGAGGCGGGAGTGGGGAAGACCGCGATTGTGGAGGGTCTCGCCCTGCGTATGTCGCAAGGCGACATACCCGAATCACTCAAAGACAAAGAGCTTGTGTCACTAGACCTTGGGCTCCTTATCGCTGGTACCAAGTATCGTGGTGAGTTTGAGGAGCGTCTCAAAAACATTATGAAGGAGGTGGAGAAGTCGGAAGGGCGCGTCATTATGTTTATTGATGAAATCCACACCATCGTTGGCGCGGGTGCCGCCGAAGGCGCGATGGACGCGTCAAATATGCTGAAGCCCGCTCTCGCGCGCGGAGAGCTTCGCGCGATTGGTGCGACGACGATTAAAGAATATCAAAAACATATTGAGAAGGACCCGGCGCTTTCCCGCCGTTTCCAGCCGGTCTTTGTCGCCGAGCCGTCTGTTGAAGACGCCATCACGATTCTGCGAGGACTCAAAGAAAAATATGAGCTTTTCCACGGCGTGCATATTACGGATGAATCAATCATTACCGCCGTCAATCTCTCCGCTCGCTACATCACCGACCGTTATCTTCCCGACAAAGCGGTAGATCTTATAGACGAGGCGGCGTCCTCGCTCAAAATTGCGCTCGAAAATATGCCCCCCGTGCTTGAAGAAACACGCCGTAAGGTGATGCGTCTTGAAATTGAGCGCGAAGCGCTGAAGAAGGATGCCGATACTTCCAAGACCGCGAAGGCTCGCATCAATGAAATTGAAACCGAGATCGCCGACTATAAGGAGAAGACAGAGGAGCTTGAGCTGAAGTGGAAGAACGAGAAAGAGACACTCACCGAAATCAAGAAGGCGAAGAAAGAGTTGGAGACGTTTCGTATAGATGCGGAACACGCGGAGGCGCGTGCCGACCTTTCAAAGGCCGCGGAAATTCGTTACGGCAGAATTCCCGTGCTCCAAAAAGAATTGGAGGCGAATATCAAACGTCTTAAGAAACTCCAGAGCTCGCGCAGGATTCTCAAAGAAGAAATTATGGGCAACGATATCGCCGAGATTGTCGGCAAGTGGACGGGCATTCCCGTAACCCGAATGCTGGAAGAAGAAAGCTCTAAACTGATGCGTATTGAAGAAGAGCTGAAGCGTCGTATTATTGGACAGGATAACCCCATCACGCGCGTTTCCGATGCCATCAAGCGTAGTCGCGCGGGTATTTCCGACCCGAACCGACCCATTGGCTCATTCCTGTTCCTTGGTCCCACCGGCGTGGGAAAGACCGAGCTGACGAAAGCGATCGCCGAGTTTATGTTCAACGACGACCGGGCGCTTATTCGCGTGGATATGTCGGAGTTTATGGAGAAGCACTCGCTCTCCAAGCTCATTGGCGCGCCACCCGGCTACGTTGGCTACGAAGAGGGAGGGACCCTTACCGAAACCATTCGTCATCGTCCGTATGCCGTCATCCTGTTTGACGAAATAGAGAAGGCGCACCCGGAGGTGTTCAACATCCTGCTTCAGATTCTGGACAACGGTAGGCTTACGGACGCAAAAGGACGCATCGTCAATTTCCGTAACACTATCATTATTCTCACCTCAAACATTGGCGCGCAGTTCATAGACAAGATGCAACGCCTCGGGTTTGCGGTTGCGGGGAAGGAGAATGACTATGATGACGCGAAGAACAAAGTGACAGCAGCGCTCAAAGATCACTTCCGTCCTGAGTTCCTGAACCGTCTGGACGACATCATTATTTTCGACATTCTCACTCCCGAGGCTGTTTCAAGTATCGTCGGTATTCAACTTCGCGAGGTTGAAGAGCGTCTCAAAACAAAGGAGCTTTCCATTTCGGTCGCGCCGGAGGTGTACACATATCTTGCGAAGGAAGGATACAACCCGCAGTATGGTGCACGCCCGCTCAAGCGTCTTATTCAAAACAAAGTATTAAACCCTGTCGCCTCACTCATTATTGGTAAAGGTCTGGAAAAAGGTGGCACTGTCGCGCTCACCATGAAGAACGGCGATATTCACTTTGAGGTCAAAAAGGGGAGAGGCACTCGCAATGGAAACGGAAGGCCCGTCAAAAGCGACATTATGACCGAGCAACCGATTGAGGTGAAAGGAAGCTGATAGCTTTTAGGTTCTAACCTTTAGGAAAATCCGCTCACGTAAGCGGATTAACACCTGTTGAGGTATTCTTCAATGCAACGGGTGTTGCAATATATCCTTGAATGTACCTAAGAAATTGTTGATAGAAATGAAAAATCTGATAAACTCTCTGTGTAGTCAATATGCGCCGGTCGTATAGCGGCAATTACAAGGGACTGTAAATCCCTCGACCTTTGGTCTCCGGTGGTTCGAGTCCACCCCGGCGCACAGCGAACAAAGTGAGTGTAGAACATCCCTCCTTCGGAGACGGAATGCTCCCCCTTAAAAAGGGAGAATGTAGATGGCGATTTTTGTGATTTTGAGCTAGTATTCCGACATGGCGAAAAATGCGAAACCAAAGGGCTTGCCCGTGCGAGACTCCTTCAAGGAAAGTCGTTTGGGACTACGAACATGGATAGAGATAGACCGAACGGCAATTCGGCACAATTTTGACGTGTTCAAAAAACTCATCTCCCCCGGGACGAAACTAATGGCGGTCGTGAAGAGTAATGCCTACGGTCATGGACTTATAGATTTTTCAAGAGAGGTAGAGAAGCTCGGTGTCGATTTTATCGGTGTAGACTCAATAACCGAAGCGCGAGCGCTTCGGCGAGAAGGAGTCGGCTTGCCGATTTTGGTACTTGGCTACACGATGCCTGAGCTTTTCGGTGAAGCCGTAGAAAACGATATTTCACTCACCGTTTCTACTTTTGAAACGCTTGAGGCAATCGCTAAAGCCAAACTATCAAAACCGCTTAAGATTCATATCAAAGTGGACACGGGAATGCACCGCCAAGGATTTTTGGCGGAAGACCTGCCAAAAATCCTTGGCAAGTTCAAAGTTCAAAGTTCAAAGTTAAAAGTTGAGGGACTCTACACCCATTTTGCGTCCGCAAAGAACCCTGCGTTTCCGAAAGACACCAAGGAGCAGATGACAGAGTTCTTGAAGTGGATGCTTGCTTTTAGAAAAGCTGGTCTACACCCACTCGCGCATGCGTCCGCAACCGCCGGGGTGATGCTTTTTCCGCAGGCGCAGTTTGATATGGTGCGCATTGGCATCGGGCTCTATGGCCTCTGGCCCGCACCCGAGGTTCGTGAGTTTTTGGGGGATCGGATAGTGCTAAAACCGGCACTCATTTGGAAGTCTATCGTTACGGAAATAAAAAAATTGCCGAAAGGAAGTCGCATTGGCTACGACCTTACCGAAGAACTTTACCAAGATAGTACGATTGCCATCATCCCGATTGGCTACTG
>CALQZP010000054.1 GCA_943349725.1 Candidatus Nomurabacteria bacterium
TATAGAGTACTTTAAACATCTCCCCATCAATATGGCACTCATCACGGGAAGCGGATGTAGAAAATTCCCGTCTAAAGTAGACCCTTCCGGTTGGACCGACATATCACGAAACCAACTCTTAAAGTGGGTGAAGAATGGCGAGATAGCAATTTTAGTCGGGACACACGCACTTATACAGAAGTCAGTACAATTCAAACACCTCGCATTTGCAATCATTGATGAACAACACCGTTTTGGCGTAAACCAGAGGAAGGCGCTGGTACACAAAGAGATACGAATGCCACACCTTCTCAGTATGACCGCTACGCCAATACCAAGGACTTTAGCTTTAACAATCTATGGAGACTTGGACCTTACCGTTCTTGATGAATTACCCCCGGGGCGAAAACCCATTATCACCGAACCGGTCGCGCCGAAAGACAGAGACGCGACGTACGAAAAAATCCGAAAAGAATTACAGGCTGGACGGCAGTGCTATATCATCACGCCCCGCATAGATGAGCCAGACCCCGATAAGGAATTCGCGGTGCAGGCGCGTTCTGCGAAAGCGGAGGCGAAACGCCTCAAAGAAAAAGTGTTTCAGGAATTTGAAATCGGCGTAATGCACAGCAAACTGAAAGACACGGAAAAAGAACGAGTTATGGAGGAGTTCAAGGACGGCAAAATACATATCCTCGTCTCCACCTCCGTCGTTGAAGTCGGCGTGAACGTCCCTAATGCAACCGTCATCATCATTGAAGGTGCGGAGCGATTTGGTCTTTCACAGCTCCACCAGCTCCGCGGGCGAGTCCTGCGAAGCTCGCACCAAGCCTACTGCTACGTTTTTACCGAAAGTATGGGGGCGAAGACCATTGAGCGCCTCCACGCCCTTAAAACAGCCAAAAATGGCTTTGAGCTCGCCGAATACGACCTCAAGTTCAGGGGCGCGGGCGAACTTTCAGGCTCACAGCAATGGGGTGTTTCGGACGTCGCTATGGAGGCCCTCCAAAATCTCAAGATGGTGGAAGCCGCCCGCGCCGAAGCGAAACGTCTTCTCGAAGAAGACGAATCACTCTCCCACTACCCTCTTCTCTCACAGCACCTCACCTCCCGCAAAAAAGAGGAAATCCACTTCGAGTAAAAGACACGGAAGCGAAGCGGACGAAGAACACGGAACCGACTCGGATTCTTTTTTCTTGTCATTCCCGCGGAGGCGGGAATCCAGTCTTTCTTGCCATCCTAAGTAGAGAAGGAACACCAAAAGTGTGGTGGTGTTATTTTCTCTTCTGTTTCCTCAGAGTTATCGTTATCTTACCGATACACATCGTGATCGCCGATGGCGAGCAAGACCACTTCATTTTTTGAACTATAGCCGAACACGACTCTGAATTTATAATTAACCGAAAAACCGTACCGGTCCTGAAGCGGGCCGTGCAGTTTATGTACTTTAAGTTGCTTGTGATTTTTCGGATTCTTGAATAGTTCAATCTTCTCCAACACTTCGTTCTGAAGACTTTCCTCAAGAGCATCAAACTGGCGGACAAATGTCGCCTTGTAAGTTACCGTAATCATTTCGTGCGCAGTTTCTTCGCAAGCTCGCGCAAGTCCCCTCGGAGCGTAGGCTCCCGTTCCGCTTTGAGTACCGCTTGCACCGCTTCTTCCTCCGAAAGGAGTTTTAAGGCACTCCGAACCACGGCAGCCTTATTGGGCGACCGTCCGCTTTTGACTTGCCGTCTAATGAACTCCTCAAGGTCTGCCGGTAAGGGCACTGATAATGTAGACATAAATGTATGATAAATTAATATGATAGTATCATATACTCTATCCACTTCCCCGTCAAGCGCAAAAGAGGAGACACATTAAGATATCTTTCTGTGTTTCGGGTCTAGGTAGTAAGAAAACTGGCCACTTTTGTTTAGACGAATCAAATGTCGTATAAACTCACTTGTTGAAGCAAAACCTCCCTCTTTTACGCACCGCTTGATGTCTACCACCATCTCCTTAGGAAGCGATATGTTTAGTATGTTTCGCATATATCTGTAATATTATGTAATAATCTGTATTACAGAGTATACCCCCACACCACCCTTTTGTAAAGTTGGTGTGGGGGTATAGCAAGCCTCTCCCCTCCCCGTCAAGCAATATCCTTCATTTTTAAATTTTGTCGTTCTTCACCTGCTGGAGACTTCTTATCTCAACCAAAGGCACACACCCACCATACTCTTTCTCATTCCACCAACATTCATCTGTCATTTCACCAATTATTTTAATAGTATCTTCACTTCTAATCACGCCCGTCATTGGACTATAGCGCGAAGCGCCGTCTTCAACTACATCATCCGGTTCTGCTATAAAATACGCAAACTGGCTATCCAAATTAACATTCTTCACTAAGATTCGCCCGTAGGTCATCCACATCACAACATTGCCAGTAAAATTAATTTTTTGGGGAAGGTTTAGTGTGTTTATAGCTTCTTTCTTAGCATCTTCGGACGACAAAGGTGAGGGACGACACCTGTGATTCAGAAGTTCTTTATTTCTAAGTGTGAACAATTCATCAACAGTCATTTCTGGATTTTTGTCCATTTCTGCTCGTATCCATTGGGCAAGGTCATCTAAGTATTCTTTAGAAGTTCCGTACTCTTCTGGGCATTTGAACCCAGATTGGTTCGTCGCATTATTACTCGTAAACCAAATGCTACCAACTACGAACACAACCACAGCGACAACTGCCATAAGCATTGATTTATTGAGAGATTTTAGATAAGTCCAAATGCGCATAGAAAAACTAGTATTTCTCTAAAATCTTCCTAAACAGCTCTCCATAATCACCGTCTCCATATTTAGTACTAACAATATCCGCGTCGCCGAGCATGACCGCTTTTATCTTCTCCCAATTCGCCTCAATAAATTTGCCTTCCAGAAAGAATTCTTTAATGTCCTGAACGAAAAAGTCGGCAAACTCTGTGAATTTCGTGGCTTTTTCCGGATTCTTTAATCCGCGACTTAAGGCGATACGATGTTCAAATAGTTGCCACGGCTTTACATTGGCGCACCATCCAATAGACCAAGTTACCTTCGGATAAAGCGTCATAGACCTGAAATCTGCATAATCCCGATCAAAGTGAGCGTACATCACCTGGTCAATCAGAATCGTGCAAGAAAGTGCAGATAAGAAGTATGCCAATCTGTCTTTGGGTATTGAGGCGAGCTTATCTTGCTGTTTTTGAGAATGGTCAAAAAATAATTCTACAATATGAAAATGACCATCGCCACCTACAGTTACCTTGCCCATCAACACCCTTAAGTCCTCTTGGAAGTGATTATAATAGTCTTGTGTTTCCATATCAGTTTCCCTGTTTGAAAACTTCTGAAAGTTGGATGGCCTTTATCACAGGGTTCAGATGAGAGTTTGTGCCGAGAGTTGGTCTGACCTCATTAAGAATGCGTTGAAATAAGATTACCTCAACATCTAACTTCCGACACTCTTCTATAAACTCAGACGTAACATCCTTACTTTTGTATGAAACCTGTCCCACAACAAATTTCTTTTTATAGTTCTCACCAATTCTATTTTTTACTTCCCGCTCTACAGAATTAAACTTTCTACTAAAAAACTCTTTCGCTAACTGCTGTGCGTTTAACTTGTAATTGGCCATCCGTACAGAAATAGAAACTTCTATATGGCTTTTACTACCACGCTCATCAATAGAGAGAATATCTATCTCCCGATTTTTAGGCAGTCGAATCGACGACTGTATAAAGCACTTATTGCTTTGAAGCCAAAACTTCACTATTTCTTCTGCTGGGTTCATAGCTCACTTGATGAAATGCTCTCAACGACACGCCATATAAATCTTTGGAAGCCACTAGTTCCCATCCATGCAACCACACTAAAATCTTGTATACACCACCGAAGCATGTGTAACTGTTCCCACTCTTTCAACGTATTCTTTAATATACCTCTGGTCTTAGTGTCTTCTACTTTTTCGTTGATAACATCCTCACAAAGTAGGTTTGCCACAACTTTGCCGATATTTACTTGAGCCTTTTTTAGAAAAAAAATCGTAGGGGAATCTACTTGCTTATCTTCTGAAGTGTACTCAAAACCACCCACCACGGTTGAAAGCCTTTTTCTTGCTTCCCAGATCTCAGTCAAATTATATTCATCGGAAGTACTATGTTTCAACGAGCCAACAGGAAAAACACTTTTATCTTCAAGTTCTTTCCAAATCCTCTTATGTTCCTCTGGCATTGGCCCACGGTCAGGTAGCAAATCAAAATATATTGAAACAAATTTCTCATACTGCTCGCCAATTTGGTCCTCAGAAAAAGCTTTCTTTATTTCTGCATTGGTGTATGTGAGACTCCGCTTATCAATAAGATCTCTGATAATTTCTTCTCTTTCTTCAATAGCCTTATTGAGGACTTTCACGTTCTCACCAACGAGATCATACGTCATTCCCTTGTCTTTGATTAGATCTCTTATTTTTCTATCTTCCTCGGTAAGAACTGAAAATAGAGGAGCATTACGCACACGATTATGATCGAGATATATCGTAAAAATCCAATCGATATCAAACACCGAACCATCAAAACCATTCACCAGGTTCCAAAACACTCTTCGCTTCTTTATGCTATCAATCTTTTCTTGAGCTTTTCCACGCCATTCTGTATTAAAGAATCCACGGATAGTGAACCGCGTTAAAACAAGAACTAAAAGAAGCGTAATTATTTCCATATTTTTATCCTAACACAATCCGCCCTCTTGGACTCGAACCAAGAACCCTCCCGATATAAGCGGGATGCTCTAACCATTGAGCTAAGGGCGGGTATTTATACTATAGCGTATTTCTCCCGAATGAACTTTAACCCCATTTTGACATAGTCGTAAAGCTCTCGGCTATAAACTCTAACATGACATGTCCCGTGGCCAAAACCGCTCTTGTAGGTGATGTCCATTAGGTTTGAACCTTTAACCCAAGGCTTATGAAATTGAGTCTTGGATATTCCTAACTCTTTTGACCAAAAAGTAATTTCTTTTCCGATATTCATATCTTTATACAGATGCAAAAGGATATGCATTTTCTCTGTCGGAATCTTCAACAACCTAATCCAACGGATAAAGTAGCGTAGTACTGCGGGGTCGGTGTTGGATATCATGACCGTCCCCGGAGATGTCTTTGTTCCCTCCCCCCAATATAAGAAGAAACCGCCAATGAGTATTTCCCTCTCGCTTAACTTCTTTACATCAGCTTCTATTTTGGAATATGCAATCTGATTTTTTGCTTCTCGTTTTCGTTGCATAGTCGCGCGGAAGTTTTCAATCCGCCGAGGGTTCCTAGCTTGAAGAGCTGTTATTCGTTCAGGTGAAAGAGGATATTTTTCTAGCCATCCACTCAAAGTACTCTTGCTCAATCCGAGTTTATCTTTGATTTGGCTGTAACTCCAACCTTTCAATCTCAACTTAACCGCTTCATTGTGGTCTTTTTCTCTTCGCTTCATACGTACTAATGAGTTTATATAGATATAATTATAACTCTCCTGTTCGTATACAAAAAGTGGATAACTACGCAAAAGCCGCCTCTCGGCGGCTCTTTGCTTTTCACTTTTTACTTTACACTTTTTACTTATTTTTGATGCTCAATATCTTTCTTTTTCTTCGGCAAAATGCCGTGCGCGATAATGACTTTCTCGTATTCTTCCTGCTCAAGCGTTTCAACTTCAATGAGTTTCGCGGCAATCGCGTCGAGCGCGGGGCGGTGCTTCGTGAGAATTTCTTCGGCGCGCTTGTAAGCCTCGTTAATGATTTTTGAAACTTCCACGTCTATCGCGTCCCCCACTTTCTGCGAATACTCCTTCTCCTCATACATACCGCGTCCGCCAAGACGGCCGAGTAATGTTTCAAACGCAATCGGCCCGAGCTTCTCCGACATACCGTACTTCGTCACCATATCGCGGGCGAGTCCGCTCACGACCTGCAAATCATTTGAAGGTCCGGTTGTGATATCGCCAAAGAGCATCAGTTCGGTAATGTACCCACCGAGAGTTACGGCGATATCATCCAAGAATTCTTTTCGCGACTGGAGTTTCCTATCTTCAAGCGGAAGTTTCAATGTGTACCCCGCTGCTCGACCACGCGAAATGATAGAAACTTTGTGTACCGGGTCGGCGTACGGAAGCACCGAGGACACGAGCGCGTGTCCCGCTTCGTGATAGGCGGTGATTTTCTTTTCCGCTTCCGACAAAAGATGGCTCTTGCGTTCCGGACCGAGCATCACCTTTTCAATTGAGCGAATCAAATCAAATTGAGCTACTTTGAGTCGTTCCTCGCGCGCGGCGAGAATTGCCGCTTCGTTCACGATGGAGTGGAGGTCGGCCCCCGAAAACCCCGGCGTCCGTTCGGCAACAACGCGCAGGTTCACATCCTCGGCGAGCTGTTTTTTCGTCGCGTGCACCGCAAGAATCGCTTCACGATCGTTTCTGTCCGGAAGGTCAACCGTTACACGGCGGTCAAAACGCCCAGGACGGACGAGTGCCGAGTCGAGCACATCGCTCCGATTTGTCGCCGCCATCACAATCACCTTGTCGTGCTGTTCAAATCCATCCATTTCCACAAGTATCTGGTTGAGTGTCTGTTCGCGCTCGTCGTTCCCCCCGCCCATACCCGACCCGCGCACACGCCCCACTGCGTCTATTTCGTCAATGAAGATAATAGAAGGAGCGGCCTGTTTCGCCATTTTGAAGAGGTCACGAACGCGAGAGGCGCCGACACCGACGAACATCTCCACAAATTCAGAACCAGAAATAGAAAAGAATGGCACACCAGCCTCCCCCGCGACCGCGCGGGCAAGGAGTGTCTTTCCCGTCCCCGCCGCCCCCATAAGAAGCACCCCTT
>CALQZP010000055.1 GCA_943349725.1 Candidatus Nomurabacteria bacterium
CTACGGCAATGGGTATTGCGGTGCTGTGGGGGCTACGCACGCAGTGGCGGATAAATCGTCTACTCAAGGGCAAAAGCGGGAAAACGCTTGAGGATACCATTGTCAAAAACGCGAGTGATATTGAAAAGCTGAACGATTTTCGCAAGGAGCTTGAAACCTATTTGGAAACCGTTGAAAAGCGTATTGGTCAAAGTATTCGAGGTGTTGGCACGGTCCGCTTTAATCCGTTCAAGGGGAATGGCGAAGGCGGAAGCCAGAGCTTCGCGACAGCACTTGTTGATGAAAAAGAAAACGGCGTGGTACTTTCTACCCTCTTTATACGCGAGAGAGTCGGCGTGTATGCAAAGCCACTGACTAATGGAAAATCGGAATACGAACTGACCGAAGAAGAGAAAGAAGCGATCAAACGTGCAGGGCAGAAGATTCGCTCATAATTTCTAATTATCTAATTTTTAATTCACCTAATAAAATTTCCAATTCTTAAATTAGAAATTTAGTATTTTATTAGAAATTAGGTAATTAGGTGAATTAGAAATTCCACGACAACCTGCTGTCACAAAATAAAATGACTAAAACTGACCAAAAAACAATACCGACACAAAAAAACCCTCGCCCACCAGTCGTGGCGGTATTGGGTCATATTGACCATGGTAAGTCAACGCTTTTGGATTACATCCGAAAGACGAATGTGGTGGAAGGAGAGGCGGGCGGTATCACCCAACACCTCGGTGCCTACGAAGTCGTACACACGACTAAAGATGGAAAGACAAACCATATCACCTTTCTTGACACTCCGGGTCACGAAGCCTTCAAAGGTATTCGAAGTCGCGGAGCAAACGTGGCGGACATCGGCATTTTGATTGTGTCGGCGGAAGAAGGGGTAAAGCCACAAACGATTGAAGCGCTCGGCTCAATCAAAAAAGCGGGTATTCCCTACATAGTCGCCATTACCAAGATTGATAAGCCGGAGGCGAACGTGGAGCGCACCAAACAAAGTCTTGCGGAGCACGAGATCTATGTGGAAGGATACGGCGGTGATATCCCCTTCACCGCTATCTCAAGTAAGACCGGCGAAGGTGTGAGTGATCTTTTGGACCTTATTTTACTTATCGCAGAAATGAGCGACATCCACTCTGAATCCGGAAAGCCCACACAAGCGTACATCATTGAATCGGACATTGATAAAAAGAAAGGCATTTCCGCAACGCTCATTATCAAAGAAGGAACACTCACACCGGGAGGTTTCTTGGTCGCAGAAAATGCCTTTACGCAAACACGCCGTCTCGAAGATTTTCTGGGGAAACCACTTGAAAGAGGAGAGCCCGGTCAGCCTGTGCATATCGTCGGATGGAGCGCCGTACCGCCGGTCGGTGCGCTCTGTCGCGTTGTTCACAGTAAGCGCGAAGCAGAGGAACTGATACTTTCCGAAGAAGCAAAAAAGAAACAGCGTCCCAACAACACCGCAACCACACTTCTTATAGAAACCACACTTCTCCCGCTTGTTATAAAAGCGGACACCGGAGGAAGTCTTGAGGCTGTTGAGGCCGAAGTGTTGAAACAGGCAACCGACAAAGTGACCATCAAGGTGGTAGCAAAAGGTATCGGCTCCATCAGCGAGAGCGACCTCAAGAGTGCGTCAGGAAGCGGAAACCCCGCGATTGTCGGCTTCAATGTCAGCTTAGACCCTCAAGCAAAAGGTATCATCGAGCGAGGTGGCGTCAACGTGCAAACCTTTGCCATTATTTACAAGCTTGGCGAATGGGTCGCGGAGCTCGTCAAGACCCGTACGCCAAAGGTAACGGTGGTAACGGTTAAGGCAACGATAAAGGTCTTAAAAATCTTT
Organism: Candidatus Nomurabacteria bacterium; assembly: GCA_943349725.1. GTDB lineage: Bacteria > Patescibacteriota > Minisyncoccia > Phycocordibacterales > UBA10002 > UBA10002. The sequence goes on from CALQZP010000055.1 coordinate 1,844, forward strand.
ACGACGGAAAAGGACAAACAGGTGATTGGCGGTAAAGTAACCGATGGAGAAATAGCAAGTGGCGATGAGTTTAACATTTTGCGGAGAACGACTCCCATTGGCAAAGGGCGCGTGCGAGAACTTCAACGACTGAAGGAAAAGGTTTCCTCGGTCCCTGCAGGCAGTGACTTTGGCACTTTTGTATCCACAAGTATCGGCATTATGCCCGGAGACGAGCTTCAGGTGGTCACCAGCATAGAACAGTAAAACCAATCTACAAATGACCACCAATCTACCAATACCTACCAATCCGAACTTCGCGGCCTTATTCGTAGGTATCCGCCCGGATGAATGGAGTCATCCATTTGGACGGGTTCGCTCATTCGTTCAATTCGCATTCTTATTTGTAGGTATTCGCAGATTAGTATCAGAGACGGATTAGTATTTATGAAAACAGAACGGTCAGAAAAAATGCGGGAGGCGATACGGCACGCAGCTGCGGAATTTCTCGCAACCGAGTCAAACCGAACCTCACTTATTACGGTGACGGGCATTCAGCTTTCACCAAAAGGTGACCGTGCGACCGTACTCATCACGGTGTTTCCCAATGAGAAAGAAAAAGAGGCCATTGCCTTTGCCGCCCGCCAAGGCGGAGCACTTCGCGACTTCATTGGAAAGCGAATTTCGCTTCAGTACATTCCTCGTATTTCCTTTGCAATTGATATCGGCGAAAAGAACCGCCAAAAAATGGACCAGCTTTTAGCCTCCTAGAAAAAAGACTGCCAGTGCGGTATTGTATGCATACATTCTCCCTTTCTTAAAGGGAGGTGCTGAAATGGTCGTAGACCACCGTTAGGGGGAGGTCCGCCAGCTGGCGGATTAACTCCTCTCTATGGGCGAGCTCGCCCCGAGCTTTAGCCGGCCTATCGGCCCCCCCTTTAGGAAAGGAGGAATGAAAAAGGGCTAATCCGCGGAGGCGGACGCCCGACCGCCAAAGGCGGTTTAGGGCCACGTAGAAAAGTGGTAATTCGGAGATCTGCAAAATCTCTATGCGGGAGTTCGATTCTCCCCGTGGCCTCCCTCGAATAGCTGTTAGGTTCTAGTTTTTAGGTTCTAGACTTTCAAGCGACTAGAAGCTAGAAGCTAACAGCTTCTTGAGCCCGGGTGGCGGAACTGGTATACGCGCGACACTTAAAATGTCGTCCCCAAAAGGGATGTGGGTCCGATTCCCACCCCGGGCACTGTGTGAAAAAATCTCTTTTTCTTTCGTCTTCAAGTCTCAAACTCATCGCCATCATAGCGATGCTTGCCGACCATGTCGGCCTCCTTTTTTTTCCCCACGATCTTCTCTGGCGTATTGTCGGAAGACTCGCCTTCCCTCTTTTTGCGTTTCTCATTGCCGAGGGCTTCGAACGAACAAGTAACGTGCGAAATTATTTCTTTCGGCTTCTTGGGTTTGCCGTTATTTCACAGCTTGTTTACTCTCCTTTCAACCACGCAGCAGGTGACACACTCTCCACACTTAATATCTTCTTTACACTCGCGGGTGGCCTTCTCGCACTTATACTCTGGAACCGCCTTTCTTTTTTTTCGTCTATCCCAGCGATTATCATCATCTGCGTATTCGCGGATTTCGCCTCGTTTGACTACGGCTCATACGGGATTTTGACGGTACTCCTTAGTCGTCTGGCACTCACTTATCGAGCGTTTGGTCTTCCCACGTTATTTATTTTCCCCTACGCGGTGACGATCTTCCGTTTCGTACTCGGAACACTCTCTATTCAATCATTCGCCTCAATGAGCGTTCCACTTATCGCTACCTACAACGGAGAACGCGGATTTGCGCTTCCCAGAAAACTTCTTTACTGGTTCTACCCCCTTCATTTACTTATCCTTCTGTCTATCTGGTACTTCATGCATTAGTTTTGTATACTGCCGACATATCTTTCTCTAATCTTATTCGTAGCTATTCGTATCTTCGCCCTCCTCCGCACAAAGCTACGGACGGGCAAGTATAATTCGTATTTTCGTATGTTATTAGGTCAAAAACCATGCAAAGAGTGTGAACCGGCGCAAGTCAATCACTTCGTGATGCGTACCTCCTCCTATATGGGGCTGTTCATTAAGCCTCTGCTAAAGCCCCTAGACTTCTTCACGCGTATTATTCTCCCCCCCCGCTCGTTCTCCTGGTTTGATATTGTTGGTCCGCGAGTCCTCCGTATTCTTGTCTTTCTGCGTATCGGAAAATTTGAAACTAAACCGAACAAAAGCGACAGCGACCGCACCCGCTGTTTTTGGGAAGAGGCAACAAGACGCGGAATTGAAATGGTTATGTACCGCTGTGGTCCTGTTAAAGACCTCTTTATCGCGAAGTATGGTAAGAGAACTATTTGCTTTGACGGACTTCCTCGCCCCGCGGGTCCGGAAGCAACCTCACTCTACTGGATGGACAACAAACCCTTAATGCGCACACATTTTGGTAAAGCGGGTATCCCTATTGCGGAAGGCGCGCACGCTTTTTTTGAAAAACGAGCAAAGGAGATCTTCCATTCACTTACGAAGCCGGTCATTGTAAAACCGTATAGCGGTTCCCGAAGCCGTCACACCACTATTCACCTTGAAACGGAGGACGAGTTCTTGAAGGCGTTTAGAAGTGCCAAGGTACTTTCACCACTTGCTCTTGTTGAAGAGGAGCTTGAAGGGTTTGTACACCGTGGCGCCCTTATTGGGGGCAAACTCGTGGCGGTAATGCGCAGAGAGCCTCCGCACGTTACCTCCGACGGGACGCATACGGTTCGCGAACTTGTGGACGAGGAGAACAAGCGAAAGATGCGTCACGGTGCCACCTTTCACACCATTGCGGACGGCCCCGAAGCGGACATGGAACTTGCACGACAAAAGCTGTCGTGGAGTAGTGTCCCTAAAAAAGGCACGCTTGTGACGCTTAATCAAAAAGTAAGTCGAGGTATCGGCGCAAGTACGACCGACCTTACGGACGAGATACACCCGGAGAATCGGAAACTATTGGAGAAAATTGGCGAGGTGCTGGCGGACCCGCTCGTGGGTGTGGACTTTATTATGAACGACGTGCGGATTCCCTGGCAGAGCCAGAAACGTGCAGGTGTCATAGAGTGCAACTCCCTCCCGTTTATTGACCTACACCACTATCCACTCTTCGGAAAGCCACGCAATGTCGCAGGTGCTCTATGGGATATTATCTTCCCTGATAGTGCGACACCATATAAATGAATTGTACCAAGTAATGCCGATAGGCATTACTTGGTACAATTGGCGCCCACAGATAGTAACAGAGTGAGGGGTACGCCTTGAAAAAGAATGCAAAAAAAGTTACTCTATCCACATCCCGCCCATAGCTCAGCTGGTAGAGCAGATCCCTCTTAAGGATAAGGTCCTAGGTTCGATCCCTAGTGGGCGGATAGGAAATAACTGGAACTAGAACTTGTAACTAGAACCAAAGAACAAAACAGTGCCAATAGTACTTAGGGGTTACAGTTATTCAGTTACTTGTTACAGTTACAGTGTGCATCTGGGCGGGTGGCGAAATGGTATACGCGCTGGTTTTAGGAACCAGTGGAGCAATCCGTGGAGGTTCAAGTCCTCTCCCGCCCACATTTTGAAAATCCGCCATCTTGGCGTGATTTTCTTATGTGGGCGGAGCAGGCAAACTACTTTGCCTACGAGAGAGGACTTGAAGACCTTGAGCCTATTCCGTCTTCGGAATGCGAAAGGTGTACTGCCCCAGTAGGGGGAAAGACTCCTCTCCCGCCCACATTTTGAAAATCCGCCCTTTTGGCGTGATTTTCTTATGTGGGCGGAGCAGGCAAACTGCTTTGCCTGCGAGAAAGGACTTGAAGACCTTGAGCCTATTCCGTCTTCGGAATGCGAAAGGTGTACTGCCCCAGTAGGGGGAAAGACTCCTCTCCCGCCCACAAAATGAGTCCGCGAATTTTGGGCGGGAGCGAAGCAACTACTTGCTTCGCGTGGAGGACTTGAAAAGGTTCTCCCTTTTTTTAAGCTTTTCTTAAAGCGAGAAAATGGGAAACCTGTACTGAACGAGTAGCGTTCAAGCCCTCTCCCGCCCACATGTAAAAGATACAAATATATAGCAAATAGGATCGACGCAATCGGTGTCATCCCCTTGAAAAAGGGAATCCAGAGCCTCAAAAAAAAGCTACAGACTGGATTCCCGCCTTCGCGGGAACCCGCCAGAATGGATTCATCCGGGCGGATGACAGAAGAGTGCGAAATGCGTAGGTCCTACAGAAGTGCGATATAGCTACGATCGTAGCTATATCGCACAAATTACAAAAAATCCTTTATTCTGCAGGGGTGCATGTACCCTGATGCAGGTGTTGCACTAGCAGGTTGAATGTACCGCCACAAAACTTGACAATGGGACTGATTGTATGTTAATATGCCCACAAACTTTGTTACGGATTTCTTGGCCTTGTGGCGAG
>CALQZP010000056.1 GCA_943349725.1 Candidatus Nomurabacteria bacterium
GCTCACCACATCCCGGGGCTGGAGAAGGTCCCAAGGGTTTGGCTGTTCGCCAATTAAAGTGGTACGTGAGCTGGGTTCAGACCGTTGTAAAACAGGTTGGTCTCCTATCTGCTGCAGGCGTTGATTCTTGAAGGGCTTCGTTCTTAGTACGAGAGGACCAGAACGAACGGACCTCTGGTGTACCTGCTGTCCTGCCAAGGGCACCGCAGGGTAGCTATGTTCGGACCGGATAACCGCTGAAAGCATCTAAGCGGGAAACCGTCCCTAAGATGAGGAATCATTATAGACCCCTAGGAGATGACTAGGTTGATAGGTGCTAGGTGTACGCACAGTAATGTGTTTAGCCGAGGCATACTAATTGGTCGATCCTGTCGGGAAACTTGTAAGCCCCTCCGACGAAAGTTGGAGTGGGTAAGCCACGAAAATTAATCCTGCTCCATGGAATCGAGGAGTTTGTAAAGTAAAAAGTTGTAAAGTTTGTAAAGCAGAAAACTCTGACTTTATGAACTTGTAACTTTATGAACTTTATAACTTCTGACTTCATGTGAACATCGATATCTGTATCTATCTTGAAAATTGATGATTGAATATTTTGTTCTGGTGATTCATCGCAAGGGTCACACCCGATCTCTTTCCGAACTCGGAAGTTAAGCCTTGTTGAGGCGATGGTACCTCGCGCGAGCGGGGGAGAGTAGCTAGTCGCCAGAACAAAGTTTTCAATTCTCACCTAATTTAGCCGGCTATTTTCTGCCGGTTTTTGTGCTATGATAATTTTACTTTTAGCTTTTTTAGCGTCTTAACCTAAAAGCTATAAGCTAACCGCTTTATTTATATGCTTTCCTGGGCCGAGCAGAGAAAATTCTTTTTTGTGGGTAGCGTGACCCTCTTTTTTCTCGTGATCCTTAGTATCTATGGTGCCGTATCGTTTTATGATGCTCCCAACTGTTTCAATAACTCAAAGGACGGCAATGAGCGTGGCGTAGATTGCGGTGGAACGTGTCTTCGGGTATGTAGGGCTGACACTGTTCCTCCTTTGGTACATTTTGCGAGGGCACTTGAGGTGAATAGTGGGGTGTGGGGAGCGGTTGCCTATCTTGAGAATCGAAATGAAGGGGCTGGCGCCATAAATGTGCCGTATGTGCTCAAACTCTATGATAGTGAGAGCGTACTTCTGTATGAGCGACATGGAAAGACCTACATCCCCCCGCGAAAAGTATTTGCCGTATTTGAAGGTAAGATGTTAAGCGGAAGTCGGATTCCCGCTCGAGCGAGTTTTGAATTTACAGCAGAACCGGTCTTTTCTCGAGTGCAGGAGCCGGAGCTTTTGGTAAGCACTCGCGGTTTTGTCGCTGACGAACGTGGGTCTTCGCTTTCGGCCGTCATTATGAACCCCAGGAGAACCCCTGTAGAGGGTATTGAAGCAACCGCGATCCTTTTTGGTTCCGATGGTAATATCTTTGCCGCTTCGGCTACCATACTCAAGCAGTTGGCTGGGGAGACCAGTGCGACCCTAACCTTTACCTGGCCTCGTTTACTTGAAGAGCCGTCACGCATTGAGGTGCTCTATACCGTACCCGGCAGGGCTGAATAACCACATCACGATTTCTGTATTTTTTTTTAGTCAGTCATTCAGTGATAAGTTATTCATACTATAAGTTTAGGAACCCCCATCTTGTCATTCCTGCGAAAACAGGAAACCAGAAAATATGACCAAGAAACTGGATTCCAGCCTTCGCAGGAATGACAGAGGCGCACTAGGTTCCATAGTTTCGTAACTCACCGTCAGATGCCTCTAGTTAAAAACAGCTCTCCTCTCGCGTCACCGAGGTCCATTGACTGGCTACTTTTCGTTGCACTCATTCCCATCCTTTCTGCTGGGTTCGTCACGCTCTATTCCTTCAAGATGGAGAGCGCTCCCTGTATGGCCACTTCTCTTGAAGGGTCGTTAACCGGTACGGTTACCTGCGACGAAAAATCTGTGGCGACTTCAAGCACTTTATTCTCAAAACAGCTCATCTGGCTCTGCCTATCACTCCTTGTTTTCTTCGCAGGAAGTTTTATTGATTGGAGGTTTCTTCGTCGGAGCAACGTGCTTTTTGGTTTGTTCCTTGGAGGGTGCGGACTCCTGCTCGCCCTCTATCTACTGGGGACTACCCGCGGTATCCACGGTTGGTTTGATCTCGGAGCGTTCAGTGTGCAACCGGTGGAGCTGGTTAAACTCATTCTTATTCTCGTGCTCGCGAAGTATTTTTCCCGTCGCCATATTGAAATTGCCCACGTCCGACACATCTTGATTTCAGGTCTGTACGCGTTTATTCTTTTCCTCCTTGTGCTTCTTCAGCCTGATTTCGGCGGTGCACTCGTCATCGCCTGTATTTGGTTTGGTATGGTGATGTTCTCCGGAATCTCAAAGAAACATCTACTCTCCGTGCTACTTGTCGGGACTTTATCTGGACTTTTCCTATGGGTGTATGTGTTCAAGGATTATCAAAAGCAACGCCTTATCACCTTTATCCACCCGCTTACCGATATTAGGGGTACGGGTTACAACGCCTACCAATCGATGGTCGCCGTCGGTTCTGGAGGACTTTTGGGAAAAGGAGTGGGGCTCGGAAGTCAGTCGCGACTTCAGTTTCTTCCCGAGTACGAAACCGACTTCATTTTTGCCGCGTTTGCCGAGGAATGGGGTTTTGTCGGCGTAATCATTCTAAGTCTATGCTATGCACTCTTGGTGTGGCGAATTCTTAGAAATGCGATGCTCGGTCTCTCAAACTTTGAGATTTTGTACGGCTTGGGGCTTGCTATCCTCATTATGAGTCACTTTCTTATTCATGTGGGTATGAACATTGGCTTGCTTCCGGTAACCGGCATCACGCTCCCGTTTATGAGCTATGGCGGGACGAACCTGCTTACCCTCTTTGCGGGCTTAGGCATCCTCATGGGTATGCGTCGCTATCGCAGAATCGCACATAAGGAGGAAATGCAAAATGAGTTTGTGGGAGCGATAACCGACGAGAAACTTACTTAGTCGTTTTCGCTTTTTTCGATATAGAGTTTGATTGTTTCGTTCAGCATACGGTCAAACGAGAACGCTTTTTTCACGCGTTCTTTGAGAGCAAGCCCAAGTTTCTCGCGGACTTCTTTTTTGGTAAGAAGTGTCTGGACTGCGTCCGAGAGTTCCTTTAGTTTTTGTGGTGGTACGAGAATGCCTACATGTGGAGAGTCAATAATGTCGCGTATGCCCGAAATATCGCTTGCGACGACCGGCAAGGAAGACATACCCGCTTCAAGCAGAGTGTAGGGAAGACCTTCTTTCAGGGAGGGAAGGACAAAAATATCAAACGCCGAAAGATAGGCACGTGCGTCTTCTCGCGCTCCGGCAAAAGTGATTCGGTCGGCGACGCTCCGAAAGTGTGCGAGTGCCTTTAGTTTTTTCTGGTCCTCACCATCACCGATAATGCACAGGCGCACCTCTTTGGGAAGGAGTGTGAGTGCTTCAATCAAGGTAGAGATGCCTTTATTACGGTTTAGTTCCGCTATGGTTCCAATAACAAACGCGTCTGTAGAGAGTTGGAGTCTCGCCCGTGCATTTTCTCGTGAGAGTCCTCCAGTTGTTTCAATGCCGTTATAGAGCAGAGAAACTTTCCGAGAAACACCAGGCATCTTTTTTGTAAGTTCAAAGTCTCCTCGCGAGAGTACGATAGTATGATGGGCAAGTAGCGCGGTTGCATAGGATGCGAGCCATATGAGTGCGCGGACAACAGCCGAACGAGCTTCTTTGAATGGCCAGCCGTGGGCGGTAAAGATGAGTCTAGGTTTTAGGCGATAGGCTCTAGGCACTAGGAAAGAAGACAATGAAAGTATACGAGAAGCGAAAACGCCGAGAAGGGAGGCGCGGGAACTGTTGAGGTGAATGATGTCGGGCCGCTCTGTTTTGAGCAGATGTAGGATTTCTAGGAGGGCGCCAATGTCGTTTGCACCCGGTCGTGCCTTGCGATCTTCAAAGAGCTTTGTGAGATGAACCGTTCGTACCCCAGCTTGCCTAAGTTTCTTCGAAAGTGCGGTTCCTTCTCCCATCGCAACGATCGGTTCAAAGTGCTCTTTCGGCAGGTGGGTTGCTAGGTCAAAGACATATCGCTGGGCTCCCCCCCAGTTTCCCTTGGTAATGATGAAAAGTATCTTTTTCGCGGGCATAGTATCTATAACTACTTTCGTAGCATAAGTATAACTGGCTTGGTTGTAGAGAGATACAGGTTGTCAAACCTGCTTTTTATTGTATGCTATCTACTACTATGTTCTCTCATCGTGCCGAAACTATTTTTCTTTTCCTTGGTGACATACTCATATTGTATGCGTCACTTTTAGTGATGCTAGTCATTCGGTATAGCGAGTCTGCCCCCCTCTTCAATTTGATGTTTACGTTGCACATAGTGCCATTTTCTATCCTTTTTATACTTTGGACATTGGTATTTTTCATTGCGGGACTCTATGAAAAACATACGCTCTTTCTCCAGAAACAACTTCCTCAACTTCTTTCTCGAACGCTTTTGATTAATGCACTTATCGCGGTGCTTTTCTTTTATTTCATTCCCGCATTTGAGATTACCCCTAAGAGCAATCTTTTTTTCTACCTCTTTGTTTCTTCGCTCGCACTTTTCTTCTGGAGACGGTATCGGCTGTCACGCACTGCAGGTGGGGAGTGTGAGCGTGCGGCTATTATCGGAAGCGGAGTGGAAATGGAGCGTATCACGAGTGAGATAAATCACAACCCGCGCTATCGAATGAGTTTTAAGTTGGTCATAGACACGGGAAGCCAAGCTATGCCTGAAGTTGCCGAGATAACACGTCGAATACGAGATGAGAAGATTACCCTTGTCGTTGCCGACCTTTTTGACGGTCGTATGGAGAAATTGCTTCCCCATCTCTATAGTTCACTATTTACTGGAGTGCGGTTTGTGGATATGCATCAGATATATGAAGAAATGTTTGATAGTATCCCGCTCTCGCTCACCAGATATGAATGGTTTCTGGAGAATATCCCGTCGATTTCTTCGCACTCCACGTACGATTTCTTAAAGCGAATGATGGATGTAGTGGTGTCTCTCGTCTTGGGACTACTTTCCATCCCATTGTACCCACTGGTCTTTATCGCCATCAAGCTTGATGATGGCGGAGCACTCTTTGTCTTTCAATCAAGAGTAGGACAGAAGGGGAAATTGATGCAAACGATTAAATTTCGCACGATGTCTCGGAATGACGAAGGACGCGAAGATTTGAAGCAAGGTAATAAAGTGACGCGAGTGGGGATTTTCCTTCGGCGAACTCGTATTGATGAACTTCCACAACTGTGGAATGTGTGTAAAGGTGAGATGTCGCTTATCGGTCCACGTCCAGAAATGCCCACGCTGGTTGAAATCTACGAACGGGAGGTGCCCTACTATGGCATTCGCCACCTTATTAAGCCGGGACTTTCGGGTTGGGCACAGCTCTACCACAAGACGCCCCCGAAGGTAGATGCAAACCCCGAGGAAACGGCGACCAAGCTTTCCTATGACCTCTATTACCTGAAGCACCGTTCGTTTTGGCTTGATGTGAAGATTGCATTGAAAACCATCAAGGTGCTGCTCTCGCGCTCTGGGGTCTAGAGAGCGCGAGAAAAGCTCGAAGGTAAGAAAGCTCGAAGCGCGAAGAATTTGGAGACAAAATTAAGGTTTCCTCGAACTTAGAACTTAGAACTTAGAACTTAGAGCTTGCGACGCAATATTTTCGCTAACTATATAGTTGTAAAACTAACGTGAAGACTATACATAATGTCAAAGCTGTAGTTGTAGGAGGAGCGGGCTTCATCGGCTCGCATATTGTTGATGCTCTTGTGCAAAAAGGGTACGACACGCACGTTATTGACAATCTCTCCGGTGGAAAGAAAGAGAACGTAAATCCAAAAGCAGTTTTTCATAACGCTGATATTCGTAATCTTGACGCAATTAAACCAATCCTTAAAGGAGCGCAGTGTGTCTTTCACACGGCCGCGCTTCCACGCGTGCAGTACTCTATTGAGCATCCCGCGGAGACGCATGAGGTCAATGTAACGGGAACTATAAATGTCCTGATTGCTTCAAAAGAAGGCGGGGTAGAGCGTGTTAT
>CALQZP010000057.1 GCA_943349725.1 Candidatus Nomurabacteria bacterium
AATCTTCAGGAACGCATTACTTCAACAGACAAGGGTTCCGTAACGTCCGTACAGGCTGTCTACGTGCCTGCCGACGACCTCACCGACCCCGCTCCAGCTACAACCTTCGCTCACCTCGACTCCACTGTGGTGCTCAACCGTTCTCTTACCGAAATCGGTATTTACCCTGCCGTCGATCCGCTTGACTCGTCTTCCACCATTCTTGACCCGAACATCGTAGGGAAAGATCACTACACCACCGCCCGTGAAGTCCAGCGCGTCCTTCAGCGATACAAGGACTTGCAGGACATTATCGCAATCTTGGGTATGGAAGAACTTTCAGAAGACGACAAAGCCCTCGTTGTCCGCGCCCGCAAAATCCAGAAATTCCTCTCCCAGCCGTTCTTCGTCGCCGAACAATTCACCGGCGCGAAGGGTCAGTATGTTCCGCTTGCTGAAACCATCCGTTCATTTAAGGAAATTTTGGAAGGGAAGCATGACAGTAAGGCGGAAAATGAGTTCTATATGAAGGGAGCTCTGTAAAAGCTGTTAGCTTTTAGGTTCTAGCTTTAAGGAAAGGATGAAAAAAATACTTATAACACTGTTCATACTTATCGTCATTGCAACTGGTTTTTTTGCTTACACGTCTTTCTTCTCTAAACCTCTAGGGTTTGAATCTGAAGCAGAATGTACAGAAAAAACTGGGCAAAAATGTGTATTTGAATGTGGCGGACCAATAACCTTTAACGATGAGGCGCAGGGAAATGCATGTAACTTTGCAAAGTGGACACCAAAGACAAATTAAATGACTAACAAACTTAAACTAAAAATAGTTACCCCGGAACGTCTCATTCTTGAAGAAGACGTCGACCAAGTTACTTTCCCTACCACGGAAGGTGAATTGACCATACTACCTGACCACATTCCGCTTATCGCGGGACTCTCTTCCGGTGATGTGGTCGCTGTGGTAAACGGCGAGCATATGCCGTGGGCGGTCGCTGGCGGATTCGTGGAGGTCAAGAAAAGCGAAAATGGACAAACAACCGTCGCCGTCCTTGCCGATTTTGCCGAGCATGTTTCCGAACTTTCTGATACCGCTATTGAAAAAGCCAAAGCCCGTGCCGAGGAACTCCGCAAACAAATGGAAAACAAAGGAGTTGTGGACTACGAACACTTCGCCGCCGAACTTGAACGTTCCCTTACTCGCGTACGTATTGCGGATAAATGGCGTTCAAAGAAGTATAGAAAATAGAAGAAACCCCTAGGTTCCTAGGGGAAAGATTTCTAGGTTAACAAGAAAGCCGGAAATCGTCCGGCTTTTCTTTTTGTATACCCTAGGCTAGAGTGAGTGCCGAACAGAAATTCAACCAATGAAAGGATAGACAGCTCTTATGAAAATATGTGTAATCGGCGAAGACGGACGTGGACACGCGATTGTGAGAACGCTGGCAAAGTCGGAGGCGGTAAGCGAACTTACCTGCTTGCCCGGAAGTCATGCAATCGGACTGGAACGGCTCATTTCAAACGGCAATTCTGTTCGTTGTATTCCCGGCGTCAAGGTTACGGATGCAAAGGTGATTGCGGATTTGGCGAGAGAAGCGCGAGCTGATCTTGTCATTCCCGGCCCTGAGGCATGTCTTGAAGCGCAGGTTGGCGACCTATGCAGAACGTACGGCATACCGTTTGCGGGACCCTGCAGTCGCGGGGCGCGTTTGGAAACATCTAAGGCGTTTCAGTTTCAGTTTATGCGTGACAACGGCATTCCGTGCCCGATTGGCGAGATTTGCGAGACGGCTTCCTCCGCAAGAGCTTTCGCGGCGAAGCATTGGAACGGTGTTGCCGTTAAGGCAGATGGATTGGCCTTTGGAAAAGGTGTTCTGCTTTGTAAGGACACCGTGGCGGCAAGCACTGCGATTAACCGGCTTATGGTCAATCGTGAGTACGGTCGGGCCGGAGACAGAGTAGTCATGCAGGAATTGTTGAAAGGGGGCATTGAAATCGCTCTGCACGTCATTACCGACAACAGATCCGCATTTCTCATGGAAACTGCCTGCGACTACAAGCGCGAGGGCGCAGGGGACACTGGTGATAACACCGGAGGCATCGGAGGATATTCTCCGGGACCACTACTTAAACCGGACACTCTTTTCAAAATTCGCGAGCATCTTTTGGAGCGATGGCGAAGAGGCTGCCAAGAGGAAGGTTTTGTGTATCGGGGGATACTTTATCCCGGACTAATGCTTATGGGTGAGATTGGCATTCGTGTGCTGGAGTTCAACGCACGATTCGGTGACCCTGAAGCACAAATCTTCCTCCGGCGATTCACAGGGGACCTCGCGAAATTGCTCTATGCTTCGGCGACTGACACGCTTGACGAGTCAATGCTCTCCTGGAGTCCTGAGCCTTCAGTCGGAATAGTTCTGTGTTCGGAGGGATATCCTCGACCACCAAAAATTGGACGTCAAATAACCGGACTGGAGGATGCCATCAAAATTCCCGGTGTGGAAATTTTCCACAACGGCACACTGAAAATAAACGGCAAATGGTTTTCCAACGCTGGCAGGATTGTCACCGTGACCGCTATAGGGAATGATGCACGAGCTAACGCCTACGAAGCAATCGCGCACATACAGTGCGAGGGGGCGTGGTTCCGCCCCGATATCGCTGAACATTTGAGGTGAGTTCCCGTGAGGAACTGCATGGTCGGTTGTGCGCAAGCGCAACCGACTTTTGATTTTCACAGCAAATAGCACATGGATATTGTCTGTAGTACAATATTTGTATGCGACCAGTAAATGAGAGGGATCGCGCCATTCTACTCCGCACCCAAGGAAAAACATACCCGGAAATCCAAAAGGAGCTGGGGACGGGCGTTTCCAAGGGAGTTCTTTTTTATTGGTTTCAGAATATAGAATTGACTCCAGGTCAGCGTGAAAGAATACAGGAGCAGAATTTTCGGTCCTTGCAAATATCACGCTCAAAGGCTTTAGCCGTTAACAGAGAAAAGCGAGCCCAGTACATTAACTCTATTGCAGAGCGAGTTGGAGGTTTCGAAAAAGCATTGAGGGACAAAGAGGTGGGAAAGATTGTTCTTGCAATCCTTTATATTACTGAGGGTTCTCGTTCGCAAAAAGGGGGTATTACTTTTGGGAACTCTGACCCTTATATTATTAGCCTGTTTTTACATCTCCTTCGTTTCTGCTATAGTATTGACGAGCAAAAATTGCGCTGTACCGTGCAATGCAGAGCTGACCAAAACATAGCTGAATTAGCTCACTTTTGGAAGAGAATTACTGGAATTCCAGCAAATAGATTCTGTAAGCCACAAGTTGACCCTCGTACCATTGGAAAACCGACTAAAAAGTCCGGCTATCGAGGAGTTTGCCGTATTAATTATTTTTCGGCGGATTTGTCTCTGGAGTTGAAAGCGATTGCAAAAATAATTCACAATGGGCCTGTAGTATAGTAGTAACACGCGACTATGGCATAGTCGAATCGGGGGTGCGATTCCCCCCAGGTCCACATAAAGGAGTACGCCTATTTTGTCGAGCGATTGGTAAAAGCTCGACTTGAGGCGGGACTGACGCAGGTTGAGGTGGCTAAGAAACTTGGCCGCCCACAATCTCATGTTTCCAATGTGGAAACCGGACAACAGAGGGTTGATATTGTTGAGCTACAGCGATTTGCGAAGCTGTACGGAAAAGATATAAATTATTTTATAAAGTGATATGAAAAGACTACTAAATATCCTCTTGGTTCGCAGAGCAGAGGTAGAAAATAAATGGTGGCATCGCCTCTCTTGTCTTCAAGAGAAGCCCGCCCTCCGCCCCGTCGCCCATTCCATTCAAAAAAGATTCCGCGCGCAAAACAAAGAAGGATGAGAAGCGACGGGGCGGGGGCGGGAACGCCGAGTCTTCGAGGCGTTGAGTGCCGAGTCGGCGAGGCACGAGTGTTGGGTTTCGTTAGTCGGTATTCTGTTGGTAAAAAGTTAGAGCAAAGGTTAGAATTACTCCACAAACAGAAACTTCTTCGTCCGAAAGGGCAAAATCCGCGCGCGCCTGCGGCGCGAGAGTGTGTGCGGAAAAAGGACTTCTAGTCAGAAGGTAATTAAAAGACAGTAACTAAGAAAGATATGAACATGAACCGAAAAAGCAGAAACATTATTATAGTTTTCCTAGCCGTAGTTATTATCGGCGTGGTTGGATATTTTATTTCTGCAAATAGAGCACCTAAATTAATGACTCCAGACTTTGTACATAAGCTACTACTCACAAGAGATCAGTCGAAGCTTGATGCTATTTCAAAACAGCTCACGGTACAATTTCCTCACGATACAGCTGAGCTGCAAAATATGCTCCGCTTTACCAGCCCGGACGCTCGAGAATTTGCGGCTCAGGTTCTGGTAAGAATCGGCACAACCGACGCCATCCAGCTTCTAATCCAAAGTATTAAAGTAGAGTCTGATCCGGCAACAAAAGACAACCTAACTGAATTACTTAAAGGTATAACAAATGTTGCCGGAGTTCCTGCGTTGATATCATGCGCGATGGATGTATCTGATCTAAGCATGCATAGAGTTTGCCGAAATCTCTTATCCTCTCTACCCGACCCTACTGTCTCCTTAGATCTTATTGCCAAAATAGAACAAGATGTAGGTACGGGAAAAATGGAGCCGATTATCTATGCTGTTGCTCATCTGACTAATGAAAGCGCTATTCCTGCGCTAATTTCTGGAGCAAAATCGAATAGTGAGGTCACGGCAAGAGCATCTATTGAGGGGCTAGGAAATATCGCAACACCGAATTCTTTTGCTGCACTATTTGACATAATTTCGACAAATAACCTTACTACTCGTGGGGAGGTTGCACGGATAGTTATTCTACAAAGCGCTCTAGCCTCTAAGGACGCAAGCTTGGTTGCAACCTGCAAGCGAGTCATCGAGACATCTAAAAATCAAACTACCATTGAAACCGCGGTAGACGGTCTTATAGCAATTCATGCTTCGGAAGCACTTGTAGCACTTCAAGAGGAGTTGGCACAGACTAAGGACATTGTGCTCAAATCTTATCTCTCAGCGGCATTGGGTAGACGTCAGAAGATTTTTGGGCCTGGCAGATAGCGCGTACCGTATTCGTACCAGACTTTGAATTACGAAACCAACACTTTAGGTTGTTATT
This sequence comes from Candidatus Nomurabacteria bacterium, assembly GCA_943349725.1. Classification (GTDB taxonomy): domain Bacteria; phylum Patescibacteriota; class Minisyncoccia; order Phycocordibacterales; family UBA10002; genus UBA10002. The sequence continues at coordinate 5,157 of CALQZP010000057.1, forward strand.
CCCGCGCAGGCGGGAATCCAGACCTATGCGATTGGCCCTACCTGGATCCCCGTACCACAGGCATTGCGATTTCTATAGAGCTCGAAATCTCGCTCAGAAATCGGTTACATTCGCGAGAGCCTGCCATCGTACCTTGATACGGGGGATGACAGAAGCAGGGAGTTTCGTAACTCACAGTACCAGAGGTTGGACTATACTTTGGTGAGTTTGCTGTGAAAAAACTTAGAATTTCTATAGTATAAGATTTTGAAGGTCATTCGATCCACAAACCCAAAGCAGGAGGCGACAGTTGCCCTCGCGAAGCTTTTTAAAGAATACAAAAATATTCCGGTGCTTTTTTTGTCTTCGGGTGGATCGGCGCTTTCGTTGCTCGGTCCGGAAATACTGGCGGAAAATCCGCAGATGACTGTTTCAGTGTTGGATGAGCACTATGTAGCTGACCCGAACGAACGCAATTACGA
>CALQZP010000058.1 GCA_943349725.1 Candidatus Nomurabacteria bacterium
CGCCCGTTTCGTGGCAAGGCTGGCTTATCGCGCTGATTTTTACCATCGCGATATTCCGCAATTTTCTTCGCATAGACGAGGACTCGCACTCCGTGAGCGATACGCTTATTAATTTTATTCCGCAAACAATCGGTCTCGTGCTTATTCTGGCACTCGTTTGCTGGCTTACCTCGCCAAAACAGCAACCTCCCTCGGACATCAAGTGATATCTCTGTGGTACTATTGCTATCGGAAAAGAGGTGAAAAACTATGTGGAAAAAAACTAAAGATTCAGTTCTCTTCGCGTGGAACTGTGCGCTCCACCCGATGCGCAATGCCTCTATCGTGCCGAGTTCCGCGAAAGCAGCGGAAGCTATGGTCGCTGGTATTGATTTTACAAAGATACGGACGGTCGTTGAACTTGGTCCGGGTACAGGGGTCTTTACTGAGGAACTGCTGAAACGGTGCATACTCGGAACCAAAGTTGTTCTAGTTGAAATTGAGGAAAAATACGTTGCCCTTCTGCGGGAACGATTTGGCGACAAAGTGATAGTGGAACATGCGAGTGTCGCAGACCTTGAAACACTTATTGGGAAGCACGGCGGAAGAGTCGACCTCATTGTTTCGGGCTTGCCCGTTTTAATTCCTTCGGTGACTGAGACACTTCTCGTGTCAATCAAACGGCACACGGAGCAAGGGACTATCTATCGGTTTTTTTCCTACGTTCCGCCGCTCGTCAGGCGCATCTATCGAGGGTTGCCGGTTCAAAAAATAGCCTTCGTGTTTTTGAATCTCCCGCCACTTTGGGTCTATGAGCTTTCAGTATCCGAACATGCGTAAAGCACTACAACTCGTCGCATCGGTTGCCGTATCGGAACTCGCCGGCATCATCGGGGCGGTGTTTACCATGCCGGCAATCCCGACATGGTACGCTGGGCTTATAAAGCCCGTGCTTAATCCACCCGCGTGGATATTCGGTCCCGTCTGGACGACGCTCTACGCGCTTATGGGCACCTCGCTCTTTCTCGTCTGGAGGCGACATTCCAACCTTCTCAAGAATGTTGGAATGTCGCGCCTTTTTAAATGGGCGGCTGGGATGTTTTTTGTCCAGCTCGCGCTGAACACGCTCTGGTCCATTTTCTTTTTCGGAATGCATAACCCCGCGCTCGCGTTTCTTGATATCATTCTGCTCTGGCTCGCCATTCTCACAACCATAATTCTCTTTTACCGTATTTCCAAACCGGCTTCATATCTACTCTTGCCGTATATTCTTTGGGTGAGTTTTGCGTCGTACCTTAACTATTCGATTTGGATGCTTAACTAATTATTCATGAACTTTTCCGTACTTTTTGCAACAATCGCGGTACTACTCAGTCTTGTAGGCGTGATTCCGTACTTCCGGGATATTTTTCGCCGGAAAACAACGCCCCATGTGTATACGTGGTTCGTTTGGATGATGCTACAAGGTACAGGATTTTTTCTGATGTTAAGCGAGGGTGCGGGACTGGGAGCCGTCTCAACGGGCATGTGGGCAGGAATAAATGCTTTTATTTTTGTTTTGTCATTTAAGTATGGGACCAAAAATATAACTGTCTTTGATACCGTCTGTTTTGTGGGGGCACTTCTTGCAATGGCACTATGGTTTTTTCTTCACAATGCGTTACTCTCAATTATTGTCGTGTCCGGTATCGATTTCTTGGCTTATATTCCGACGTTCCGAAAAGCGTATGCAGAGCCCTACAGCGAAACCATTTCTATGTATATTTTGGGAGGCATCTCGTGTATTTTTTCCCTGCTCGCGCTGTCCACGTTCAGTTTCACTACGTCTCTCTACTTGATAACTGTATTAGTCGCCAATTTTGCCGGTGTCGCCTTGGTCTGGTTAAGACGAAGGCACGTACCGTGTCGATAATGGTATGTACATCAAGGAGCTAAAAAATTGTGAAGAATTTATTGCTGGAGACAAGACGGTACTTCGGGAACTTTTACACGCGGACAAAATTCCCGATGCGGGGTTTCGATATAGCCTGGCGCACGCGACGGTGAAAACGGGTGAGAGTTCAACTCCACACGCGCTCAAGACTTCAGAGGTGTATTACATTCTGGAAGGGGAAGGCGAAATGCATATTGATGACGAATCAGAAAAAGTGAACACAGGACAAGTGATTGTCATTCCTCCGAACGCGAAGCAATATATTAAAAATATCGGCGACGGTGATTTGAAATTCCTGTGCATTGTTGACCCCGCGTGGCGGAAGGAGGACGAAATTATATTTTGATTACCCTTCGTTTGTCTATCTATTTTCTTATTCGCGCGAATAAGAAAATAGAAAAGTAGCATAAAAAATGCAAACGCGAATCAAAAAAGTAGTACAACTTTTGAAATCGGAAAGAGCCGACGCGCTTTTGGTATGGAATCAAGAGGGAAGCGGACAGCCGGTGACGAGTTGGCTTTTGGGGTTTACGGGAACGGCGTCGGTGGTGCTGATAACGCGAAACACCCCTTCGCCTCGCCGACTCGGCACTTCCCCTCTAAAGAGGGGCAGAGGGGGAGGAAGACACCACCTATCGTGCTATCTCATAACTGACGGGCGGTACACGTCGCAAGCTAAAAAGGAGGCAAGAGGGTTTCAGATTTCCATTACCGCGGGACAGATGTCCGCGTTGAAGATTTTTGAGAAGCTTATACGAAAAAATGAGGTTAGGAAAATTATCTTTGACGGGAGCGTGACAGCACATAGTGTGGTGGAGGAGGTAAGACAGACTACAAACACCCCACCTCAATCCTCCCCTCTAAAGAGGGGAGGAAGCAGAAAAGAAATCGAATTGATTTCGCGGAAGCATATTTTGCAGGAATTGAGAGTAGTTAAAGAAAAAGACGAAATACAACTTCTGAAAAAGGTCGCCACTAGTGCTTGCAAGGCATTTGCGCGGCTGCTTCCTGAACTGCACGCGGGTATGACGGAGAAAGGTATTGCGAAAAGGTTGGAGGACTTGATGTTTGAAGAGGGTGCTGAGGGAATCGCGTTTCCGACCATTGTCGCGTCGGGGAAGAATGGCGCGTTTCCGCACGCACGCCCAAGTGATAAGAAAATTAAAAGTGGGGAATTGGTAACGATTGATTTTGGGGCGCGTTACAAGGGATATGTATCGGACATGACACGGACGATTGCGATAGGGAAGATATCGCCTCGACTCAAAGAAATGTATGAAGCGGTCCGAGAAGCGCAGGAACTCGGATGCACAAAAGCAAAGGCGGGAATGACGGGCGCGGACATTGACGCCGTTTGCAGAGACTACCTAACCAAGAAAGGGCTAGGGAACTATTTCACACACAGCACGGGGCACGGAATTGGGATGGAGGTGCATGAGTTGCCACATATTTCGCCCACCCCGCCTCAGTCCTCCCCTCTAAAGAGGGGAGGAGGAAAGAAACAAACACTATCGGCTGGGGCGGTGATTACGTGCGAGCCGGGGGTCTACATTCCTAATGTCGGGGGAGTGCGCATAGAAGATGCGCTCGTACTGACAAAGAATGGGAATATAAATCTATCCGAGAGTCTTTCAAGAGAATTATTGATACTTTGATGCTGAAATATAAAGAACAGACCAAGAGAAACTCTTGGTCTGGGGCGAAGTGAGCCGATGGTTTACTGAAGAACGGGTGCTTTTTGGACAGAAGCATCCTTCGGTTGAACATCGGGAATCATCGGGCCTTGCGGTTGGGCGAACCGCACTTTTGACCGGAGCAGAAGTGTTCCGAGAAAAAAGTCCGCAAGAGGTAACACCACGTTGAAGTTCCGGTTCATGTACCGATGGTGAAGGAGGTGATGTCCGTTCAGCCGGAAGAAAATACCCGTACGTTCCACGTTCCTCTCCCTTGGAAGATGCATACACCAATGTATGTATTCATAGGTGCCGTAGTACAGTCCGATAACGACTGCCGCCGTTACAGGAACTGTCCACGTGCGCATATACCACCCGACGAGGTCAAAGGGTATTCCTGAAATGAGGATGAGTATGGGACCGTTCCACCACGCCATTGGAATGGTATGCTTCGTTTTTTCCTCAATCAGATGATAGGTGTGGTCGGCTTTGAATATCCTGTGGTGTGTCAGCGCGTGGGCGACATAGGCGTAGTCAAATCCTCCGAGTGGCCGATGCATAAGAAATCGGTGGAGTGTCCATTCGAAGAAAGAGGCGTAAGGAATAGCGCAAAGTACCGTCATCAATATGAGTAGCAACATAGTTCAGGTGTGTTTAGGGGTTGACTGTGTGTTCGTCAAAAAGCTCTGGCATAAGTATACCCCACACCACACATTTCCTATTGTTCGGTGTTGAGGTATACGGCTTCAAGTTTTGCTATACTTTATCCATTCTATGCCGAAGTTCACCCGAGAACAGCGATTCTTGTATACACGCATCACGATACTCATCGCGAACGTCTTATGGCTTGCGTTCGCGTTCGCGGGATTCAAGGGATTTCCATACTGGTACGGCGGGTTCGTACTTTTCTTTTGGCTAGCGTTTGGACTGCTTAACTATCCGTATAAGAGCTCAGTCTGGCTCATACACAAAAAGGTGTGGCTGTTTCTTCTTCTATACCTCGCCTTTGTGGGGACTTCGTATTTTGTGGACCGGTTCGGCCTAAACCATCATCTGTGGTTTTACCCGTTTTACCGTGGCGCGGGTATGCTGTGGGTTTGGTTTGTGCTCTATCCCTTTGCAGGACTTGCCGTCTTGGAGCTCTTATATTTTCTTGGTGGGTACCTTGGTGAACCGCTTACGTTTCGCCAGCATCCGATGACGAAGTGGCACGGATTCTTCGATGTCTTTGAGCAAGTGCTGTTTCTTACGGTAACGGGCGTCATCGTCTTGGGCGCGCTCCGGTTGGGAGTTGAAATAGCTCTCCCGATAACCACCGCTCTCGTCCTCATCTGGCTAGGAGTGGCACTCTTCAAACTCCGTTTCCATATCCGTCATCTCGGGCACTATTCACTCGTCATTCTTTCCACGGTTTTGTTGGCCATGCTTTCACACGAATTGCCGAATACCGTCGCGCGCGAATGGGTGTATCTTGAAGCCCCGCTCTCATCCTTCTTTAACGTGATGTTGCTCGGTTTACCGGTATGGGTGTGGCTTGGGTGGTTCTGGCTCGTGCT
>CALQZP010000059.1 GCA_943349725.1 Candidatus Nomurabacteria bacterium
AAACAAAGCAGGGGTTTCGGTAGTTTCGCCCCGCTTTCCGTCCACCCTCTATACGCTTACATGCGCGGACAAAGACGGCAAACCGATCGGCACCGATTCGGTGGAGATTCGTACTGAAGATTACACCGGCCAAAAACCGGTTCAGCCGACCCTCCCTTCGGTTCTCGGTTCCGATGGTAAGCCATTGCCGGTAAAGAAAGGAGTAGAATCTGCGGTTGCGTCTCAATACTGTCCCGACCAGTCCAAGATATTCAAAGGAAGTATTTACCACACCGAAGACGGCAAGCCGTGGATTGAAGTGGTCGTTGACCCGGAGTTTGAGCAAAAAGAGATGATGTCGCGAAATGTCCCATCACCACTCTCACCGACGCCTATCTATGACCTTATTGTCCGCATCAAGCCTGAGTTCAACTATTACTGTATTAAGGACTGGGTTGGTCGCAACGGCAAGCCGGGAAGGGACATCGTTGAAGCCGACCTTCCTAAAACCGTACCTATTCAAGGGTTCATCACCATAGGAGAAGGAGAAAAAACGGAGCGCATCGTCGGCCCGGGAAAATTCGGAAAGACCGACACACAGGATACGGAAAAACGCTTCATCTATGAATGGAAAATAAAAGGATGGAAAAAAGGTATAGCGTCAGGTTCTAACCTTGAAAAGCTCGTGGCATTTATAGGGACGGGAGCATCTCCAGGTGTTTCTTTGGTAATTATAGGCAAGAATGGAGAAAAGGCGGAAGAGACCGGCGAAGCCCCCTTGAGCTTATGTGCTCCGATTTGGGGAGGAGGTGAACACAAACTCATCAGTATGTACGCGCCACGAAGCGGTGTTACGGTGAGTCAAAGGGTAGACCATTTCGACAAAATTCGAACGAAAGGATTTGCTACTATAGCCCCGATTGGGCAAAATCAGGCAAGCTTTTCCTATTTTGTAGAATTGGGTCACAAGACAGATGACTCTGGTTTCGGTTTCGACCCCACCAGTGCTATCTTCAATACCCGAACAAATCCGAACCCGCTAGGAAAGAGGCTACCGTATACGCCAACAATTCATAACAAAGCGCTTTCTACCATTCTCGGTGCTTCTTCGTGCGGGAATGAAGGGGTTGTGTTCCTCACGGTATCTTCTGACTACAAGAATGGGATTGCAACAGTGTCAAGCTCTTCGGGGCTTCCCCGAGGAGCGATTATAGGAGCAAGTCAACCTCCCGAAACGTATGTGCACGAGTGGGGGCATGCCTTCGCAGGACTCAATGACGAATATGAATATGAGCCGGGGGCAGATTCAGATTTCCCGATTGCGTTTACCAATTGCTCTCTCGTCCCAACATCTGATTACGTTTTTGGAAATACACTCTTCGGGACTACCGATAAAAAAGGGTGTAGCTATTTCTTCGTTGATTTTAGGGCAAAACAAAAGGAGTACTACTATCGGCCTTCGCATTCGAGCCTCATGGGCGGGCCGGTTAAGGTGTCAGAGCGCCCGAAGCAGTTTAATGTTGTCTCGTGTGGTTGGGTTTTGGCGGCTATTAAAGGAGGCGACGCAAAATCATATTTTCCCGAATGCGCGAAGATGAAGGGAGTCATCAAAGATGGCGTTGGACAGAGCGCAAGCGTATGGAACGGATTCTCAACTTTGCTTTCAGTATTTGGCGCAGCTACTGATTCGCTTGCCGCAGTGAACGCACCTGATCTCTCCAGTATCCATTCCGGCGCAAAGGTGAAGGTCATTGTCTCCGACAATGCACCTCCTGCGGAGTTTCAGCCGGTTGCGACCGGAGAAAAGGTGGCGGAACCGCAGATATGTCTTGATGGCACCGGACAGGACTTGTTCAAAAGCGATTCGGCATTCAAGAAGAAACAGCTTGCCGATTGGACAGGACAAGCCAAGTGCGCTCAAGGAGTTGCGACCGCGACCACTCTTCAGCAAAAAATCGACGACCTCAAGGCAAGTATCGCAACGACCGACGCACTCATTTCTTCACTCTTCGTTTCAAAGCAGGAGATGAGTTCAGTTACCTCTCTCAGGGGGGACGCGATATATACCATTCCGGCCGGTGAAGAACAAGAGAAATTCTACACGCAGGTTTCTGGTGTCGCGCAAAAATGTGTTTTGGGTGCGGCGGTTCCGCTTGGCACGAACGACGCCGTTAAAGGTAGCCTCTTTGCTTCTCAAACGGCGGAGAAGATTGCGCAGATGCTTGCGAGCGTGCGCCAGAAGAACAAGGACGCGAACGCAGCGTATCTAGACGCTCTCGCCAAAGGGGGCGCTGCCATGACTGACGCCGTGAGGCAGATACCCACCGCGCAAGTATCCGGTCTTCAAGAAGCGCTCGGAGCCACTTTTATGTCGGTCGCGAAAGGAGTGCTTTCAAAACAGTACGGACCAATAGAGTCCGCCAATACTTTTATTTCCGTCTCCATGTCTGTGACGGTTGGAGCAAACGGCGCAAAAAAACCCTGCGACACGCCATACTTTTTGGGAGGTGCGGTTGGAGCGTGGTTCGAAGGCAACATTACGATTGACGGGTTGTCATATCCGAACGCGTGCATTCCGGAAGCAAATGTTATTAAAAAGACCAAGGAGGGATTTGATACGAATATCGCATTTTTTCAGAAACTGCAGATAAAATATCAGAAATCACTTCAAACACTTGAGCAACAACTCGCCGCGCTCAAAACCGTGAAGTACAACTGCACCAATTCGGGAATCACGGCCCCCATTGTTTCTTCAGGGACGATAGTTCGCAAGTCGCTCATCCCGCAATCACCCCCGTCGGTAAATGGAGCGGACACTTCTTCAGAGCCAAGCGGGGAGACGGACACTTTTGCGTCCAGTCCTTCGTATTTAATCGTTGAAAGTTTTGACCCCGCCGATCCGTGGGGCGAGATTGTACAGGTTGTGCGAGACAACCAAACTCCCTTTATTGGGAGCGGTAATGTTGGTGCGCCAGGGCAGTTGCAGGAGCCTGGATTATATTCAGACAAACTCGCCAAATTAAAGATGAGCATTGCCGATGCGATTGAAGTGTATAAACAAAAACAGGCTACGTTTAGGAAAGATAAAAAAGGAGGCGAGGCACTGCAAGGCGACCCTAAGATTGATGGCCCGTTGTATCTTTTGCAAAAGATGAGTAAGAATTTGGAAACGAACGCTGATGGCACCCTAAAAGACCCCAATGGATTTCTAAAATTCTTCCATTCTTTGAAGTCTCTGGAGAAGTATGATGATCCCGCACTTTCTGGCGTTTTTCAAAGCGCGAAGGACTTGGCAACCTTTTCATATTTATCCCCTCCTAAATCCGGCAAGCCGCTTTTGGTTATGGTGCCGGGGGCCGGTGGAGAACCTCTGTATGGTTCGGCAGATACACTGAAGGAGAAGTCAAAGGATTTTAACATTCTTCTCTACACCTATGACTCCAATGTGCCGGTGGATGAAGCCGCTTTGAAGTTCAAGAACGAATTCAGTAAGCATAATTTAGATAAGGAAGAACATCTGTTGGTGTCCTATTCTCTGGGGAACAGTGTTCTCTTTTCTGCAGTAAACTCGACTGTGCCGGACGGAGCAAACGGTCTCTTTTCCAACACGCATGTATTAAGCCTTGCCTTTCCCGCCGGCGGTTCGGCAACGCAGCAGAGACTTCCTTTGCCGGTTCAGTCTGTCACTAAAGTGGTCATGCCCGATTACTATGAAATCATTAAGACGTTTAATCCTAGAAACCCGGACCATGCAGCGCGCGCGGCATATCTTCCCGATGTTCGTCAGGCGGTTGCAGGCAAGGATATATTCTTTATCGAAGCGAAGGGGGATATACACATCAATCTTGGTAGCACCGTCAAAGACTACGCCCCAGGACGGGACACTACATTAGGGAGTATGGGAACGATTGGAGGAAATATTATTTTCGTTGATACTCCTCCGGGGAATAAACATGCTCAAATATGGAATACTCCCGAAGTTAAGGACAAGATAGATTCTTACCTGGGATTGCTAATACCGCCTAAGCCGAGGTCTTCTGCTCCACAATTGTTTTCCATAAAGTCGCCCAAGTGGTTGCTAACGCGCCTGTCTGCCTTAGCGGCTACGGCGGCATCAGTCGTGGAAAAGAACGAACCACGATTATTTGATGTAGTGAGCCTGCTCCTTCCCGGTCCGGTACAAAGTGAATGTTCTCTCCTCTCGGAAGTGCTCTCGGACAGCATGATGGTGCCGGGTACGGATTACCAAGCGACCGTGGGCGCGGTAAAAGAATATCTCTCGCAGACAAAACTGACCTGCTCATTTGACGAGATTGAGAAAACTGCGCGAGTGACGTTGAAGACTGATGGTTTTGCAACCGCCACTCCACCGATGGAGGATGTCTGCGTGGCTCCAAACACTGCTCCAAAGATTATTGCGGTAGGAGGTATTGGTTCTCTCGCTACACATCCGTTCTTTGCGTGGGTGCAGGGTCTTGGTGCTGTGGTTGGGGAGATACCGCTTGCCGGAGTAAGCGTAGAGCAAGCATCTGCACTGCTCGCGAGTAAGATCAACGAACAACTTACCGCGGGGAATCGTGTAGTGGTCGTGGCGCACTCTCTCGGCTCGGTGATCGCGTTTAATTTGAGTACCACGTTTAAGGACAAGCCCGTCGAATTTATCTACATTGATCCGCCAAACTACGTTGGGCCGGCTTTTCTTGGGGCGCGCTTGATAGCTCCTCTCGTTAATTCGTCGGCTAAAGCCATTGTCACTGCGGAAAAGAATGGCATTACAAGCGATGGGGGAATAGTGAACTGGACGAAGGGTAAAAGCACTGACCCTTTTCATGATCCATGGAGTAGTCTGGATTCAAAAAGCGTAAGTAAACTTAAACGCACAGAAATTTTGGAACTGGAGAGTAATCTTGAAAGTCTTAAAAAGAAAATACTAGGCAAGATTGTGTGCGCGCCCGCTCCGGCTCCCAGTTCGTTCACGCCAACAGCGGTGGAAACCGACTCTTACCAAGGTCACGCGGCGGAGTCGGCGCAAGTCGGAAAAATCCCCGATGGAGAGAAGATTGGAGTCTCGTGTTTTGGCAAGGTGCAAGAAAAGACGGCTGACGGACAGTATGTATTGTGGCAGGCA
>CALQZP010000060.1 GCA_943349725.1 Candidatus Nomurabacteria bacterium
CCACGTCATCCGCGATAAGTATCAACATAGAATCCTTTTCAAAAGAACCATAGAGTGCGCGATTCCAATCACGCAAGCGCTAAGTATAGCAAAATGAAAAAAAGTTCCAACAAATTACTTCCACATACGATGCTAAGAAAGCGTCTTCCGGACACGCCAGGGATTTATTTCTTTCTAGGGCGGAATAAGAAGATATTGTATATTGGGAGGGCAACTTCGCTTCGTAGTCGCGTACGCAGTTACTTCACTGATGATATCGCAGAGAAACGAAGTGAGTGGATTGCAACGATGCTTACCGAGGCTCAAAGCATTGATTTTAGAAGAACAGACTCGGTGCTTGAAGCAATCCTACTTGAGGCTGATTTGATTAAAAAGTTTCAACCTCTCTATAACACCGACGAGAAAGATGATAAAAGTTTTAATTGCGTCATTATCACTAAAGAGGATTTTCCAGCCGTTTTTCTTGAACGGTCAAAAAATATTGATTTTTCTTCGTTACAGGTTAAGCCTGCCCGCCGAAGCCTCGGCACAGACGGGGATAAAAAATTAAGGATTCTCGCTGTCTACGGTCCTTTTCCACACGGACTTCGACTTCAGGATGCGATGAAGATTATTCGTAAGATTTTCCCCTATAGAGATACAAAGTGTCAGCCGTTACAGGGACGTCCATGTTTTAATCGACAAATAGGACTCTGTCCAGGAACCTGTACTGGTGAGACGGGTAAAAGAGAGTATGCAAAATCGATTCGAAATCTTAAACTATTTTTTGAGGGCAAAAAAGCTCGGTTACTTTTACTTTTGAATAAGGAGATGAATGCTCTCGCGAAGGTGCAGAGATTTGAGCAGGCACATGAGGTTAAGCGAACCATCTTTGCTCTGCAACATATACAAGATGTGGCACTACTTCGTTCAGCTAACTACCCTGTACCTTCGGCCAGTTTTCGAATTGAGGCTTACGACCTATCTCACTTCGGGGGAAAAGATATCGTCGGGGCTATGACGGTAATTGAGGCTGGTGAGACCAAAAAGAGTGAGTATCGACTTTTTAAATTGCGTAGTATACAAGATGCCAATGAAACGAAGGGGTTACAGGAAATCCTTACGCGCAGACTCGAACACGGGGAATGGACCAAGCCGGACATAATTGTGGTTGATGGTAATGACATTCAGATGAACGCCGCGCGGACGGTTTTGCATAAGCGCCATCTTTCAATCCCTCTTGTTGCTGTTGTAAAAGACAATCAACATAAACCAAAAACCATTTTAGGGGATGACGTCCTTGTGGAGAAGTACAAGAGCCAAATACTTTTGGCAAACAATGAAGCGCATCGATTCGCACTTTCCTTTCAGAAGAAAAAGCGGAAGCACTTTTAATTGCACAATTATTCGTCTGTGGTATTGTATTAGGGAACCAAGTAGATGACCTAGTATCGCGGTTGCTCGTTGAGTCATGGTTTGCCGAGCAACCTTTACACCACCGCACGAGAGCGTGCAGTGGACCTCCAGGAGTAGCGCTTTGTGCATTGCGCTACTCCTTTTTATACCCACTTTTTTGCTCGGATGGTATACTTTAGGAATGTTCTCAAAAACTCGAGTTGCAGTACTTCGTGGCGGACCTTCCAGTGAATATGAAGTCTCGCTTAAAACAGGCGCTTCGGTACTCGCACACTTGCCAGAAAGCTATCATCCGCTTGATGTGTTTGTCGACCGAAAGGGCTCATGGCATCTACTTGGAAAAATGGAGCCGATTGAGAAAATACTGGGAAAAGTTGATATCGTCTGGAATGCTCTGCATGGAGAGTACGGGGAAGACGGTGCTATCCAGACAATTCTTGAGACGCATGGCATTCCATTTTCCGGTTCGCGTCGTCTTGCGGCCGCTCTTTCGTTCAACAAGTCTTTGGCAAAGAAAATTGTTGAAAGGTCAGGTATTAAGACACCTCATAGTCGTGTACTTAAACAAGAAGATTATACTTCAGGCGAGGCATTGGCGCAGGAACTTTACCGAGCGTTTCCTCAGCCTTCGATCATTAAACCGGTTGGAAGAGGTTCATCAATTGGAGTTTCATTTGCCGAAACGCCCGAAGAAATTTGGACGGCCCTTTCGGTGGCCTTTAGTGTTTCGGAGACAATACTTATCGAGGAGTATATTGAGGGCAAAGAGGCAAGTTTAGGTGTTATAGAGGGCTTTAGAGGGGAGCCTTATTATGCGCTTATGCCTGTTCAGGTGGCAGTTGCACCTGACAAGAAGTTTTTTGATCAGCAGACTAAATACAGTGGCGCCGCCTTGCATCAATGTCCAGGAAACTTCAGCAATTCAGAAAAAAGTGAACTTGCAAAGCTTGCTATTGCGATTCATCGTCTTCTTGATCTCAGACACTACTCAAGATCGGAATTTATTGTGCACCCTAAGAGAGGTATTTTTTTTCTGGAAACTGATGCGTTGCCTGATTTACATGAAGGAATTTCTCCTTATCTCCAGTCTCTGCAATCAGCTGGAGCGACCTTCTCTGAGTTTCTTGAACATGTTCTTACGTTGGCACGAAGCGGAAAATAGGGTAAGCTCTTAACGTTTGACGTTTGTATGCGGTAAGGGCCTGTGGTCTAGTGGTACGACGCGTCATTCGCATTGACGAAACGGGAGTCCGATTCTCCCCAGGTCCAAAGGAACTGAAGAAGCGCGGGGCGCTTCTGTGGGAGAAGCGGAGCCGGTTTGAGCATTTCTTGGAGTGTCCTCACGAACAAGAAATCCAAACTGGGCACTGAGTCTATAAGACTCGATTTTCCCAGGTCCAAAGAATGAATTTGAAAATATGGACGGGCCCATAGCTCATCTGGTAGAGCGTCCCGATGGCCATCGGGAAGGTTAAAGTGATTCGTATATGGGATTTGTATACATTTTGCAAAGTGAGAAAACTGCAAGATATTATATCGGTAGTACCATTGATGTTGATAGAAGGCTGAGTGAACACAATTCCGGGCAAACTCCTTCCTTGCTTCACCAGAGACCGTTGCAAGTTGTTTTCCAGAAGAAATACGATACTATTGTTGAAGCTCGGCGATGGGAACTTCGATTAAAAAAGTGTAAAAGTAAAAAAATACTTGAGCAGATAATAAAAGATAGGGAAATCAAAATGGGCCCATAGCTCATCTGGTAGAGCGCCTCATTTGCAATGAGGAGGTAAGCGGTTCGAGTCCGCTTGGGTCCACCAAATTTGATTTGCCGAAGAAGTTGCCTCGGGGCTTCGCCCCTCGGCATTGGTTTCCGCCAAGAAATTCCAGGGGGTTTTGAATTCCGCCAAAAGAATTCCCGCCGAAAGTCGGCGGTTCGAGCCGATGGAAACAAGAAAATCTCTCATCCGTGAAAGATTTTCTTGTTTAGAGAGATTTTCGGCTTGGTTGGCCTCAATAATCCAGTTTCGCATGAGTTCGAGCCAATGATTGCCTTTTCGCTCAAAATCCGATAATTTCTCCTCAATTGTTTTCTTTTCCGCCATTAAAACGTTTTTATTTTCTTGATACTCGCCAAGTTCCAACGCCTCGCCTAAATATGCGTCTGTAAGTCGTTCGAGGCGTGTTTTTATGGCGGAAATATTATCGCGGAGATTTTGAGCGAAAAGGTCTGACGAGTGGCAGGATTCCGATTGTTCGCTTTCAAGGCGAGCAAGATATTTTTCCCGCCACTCATCGGGCAAAGAAACTTTTTGACAAAGATTTTTCACTTGTTCAGTTAAAACTTCTTCCCGCAAAAAGCGATTTTCAGTGCAAGTAATAGTTTTGCTCTTGTGGGTGCAACGATAGTAAATAAATTTCAGTCCGCTTTTCTTGATGTGTCGTTCGGCGGTAATTGCATATCCGCATACCCCACAAGTAGCAAAACCTAAAAATTGAAAATTCTTCGGTCCTCGCTTTTTGCGGGGCTTTCCATTCTGAACAAGTGCCTCTTGGATTTTGTCAAAAAGTTTCTTTGAAATCATTGGCTTATGCGAACCTTGATGCACCTCGCCACGATATTGAAAATGTCCGTAGTAAAAAGGATTTTTCAAAATATGTTCAATACTGGCGAGGTGCAAAGGTTTACCTGTTTTGCCAACCAAGCCAAGAGAAAACATTTTGCGTTGAATAGCCGTGAGTGTGTATTGCCCCGAAGCAAAAGCCCCTAACGCTTCTTTTACTTTGCCAAAAGTTTTTCTATCCGGCTCAATCGTCCGCAAACGAGGTTCGTTGAAATATCCGAGAGGGGCTTTTGCCGACAGCTCACCACGGCGTATCTTTTGGCGTATACCGCGCAAAATGTTTTCTCTTAAATTGTCGGTGTAATACTTTGCTTGTCCGAAGGCGACACTCAACATAAATTTTCCTTGCGGTGTCGCCTCGAACCAGAAAGTAGGGAATTTTAGCGCGACAATCTTTTGCGTATCCACTAAGTAAATGACTCGTCCACCGTCTATGCTATTTCTCGCTAATCTATCGGGATTCCACGCTAAAATTCCCTGTGCAACGCCTTTTTCAATTTCGCCAAGCATTTCGTTGAAAACTACTCTGCCCGGCTCTTTGGCGGTCTTGCTCTCGTAAAACTCTTTTTCAACGAAAAGATTGTTTTGCTTGGCGAATTCCCGAAGCTCTGTCAATTGCGCCTCGATAGAAAGCACTTGGCGTTCTTCGTCCTCTGATGATTTACGACAATATATAAAATATTTGATCATAGCTTCGGGAATTAAATTGATAAAGGCATTGCACTTACACCGACAATTTGTAATCTCTCCGCATCGGCTCCTGTGCGAAGCACAGAACAAGCGTTAGCTTGTGGGACCGCCGACTTTCGGCGGGAATGCTTTTGGCGGAATTCAAAACCCCTTGGAATTTCTTGGCGGAAATGCCAGCCCAAGCCCGCGCCTCTGGCGCGGGCGCGGTCAATTCTGATGCAAATCAATTTTGGTGGTGTTTGTTTGAAAAAGTTAGAACCCATTTCGAGCAGAACCCTGACTGACTTCGCACGCGCGGAGCGCGTGGTGGCTTGAAACTGCATTGTACGCTCCGATTGCGTGGTGATGCGAACCAATGCGCCTCGGACACGCTCGCGGACTCGCGTGTGCAAAA
>CALQZP010000061.1 GCA_943349725.1 Candidatus Nomurabacteria bacterium
AAAGTTTGGCCTCGTCCTAATCCCCGCAGCAAGCTGTTCCCTCGCGGACTCGGTGGAGTATTAGGCGAGGCACAAGGGCAAACTTTGTTGCAGAAGAGTTGGCTCCGCCAACACACTTCGCTTTTGCGGATTCATCCCCGCCGCAAAGCAGACGGGGTATTCTCCGCAATCACAATAAAAGTTGGCTCCTTTGCGATTTCTGCTATACTAACGGCGTTAGAATCTGCTTAGAAACGGGCTGTCGTATAATGGTATTATGCATGGCTGGGGGTCATGTGACCCGGGTTCAATTCCCGGCAGCCCGAACGAAGTGAGGGATAGGAAACTCTGGGAGAGCTTCCGTCCGGAATTGAAGCCTGTTTGAGTGTTTTCTGGAGTCCGTCGTTGTGGACGAACAGAAAATCCAAACAGGGGACTGAACGAGTAGCGTTCAATTCCCGGCAACCCGAACGAGTAAGATAATGTATGAAATTAATTCTCTATACCAAAACAGGATGTCCGTGGTGCGACGCCGTGCGCAGTTTTTTGAACGAGAAGAAGATTTCGTTCGAGGAGAGGGAGGTTCTTGGGAACAAAACGTTTTTTGACGAGATGATCGTGAAAAGCGGACAGAGTAAGGCACCAACTCTTGATGTGGATGGCGCTATCCTCGCAGATACCGATATGGAGGCTGTGGAAAAGTTTTTGACAAAGAGGGGTATACTTAAGTAGTCATTTATTCACGGAGTACCCCAGTAGTAAGAGTCTCGACAAGCTTGACTCACTACGGGGTGGTGATTTTTATAGTCGCCATGCTCCTTAAAAATCAACCATGCAACACTTTGTTTGTATCGACGGATGTGGCGGTGAATCTAGTAATCCAAAGGTTTGCGAGACCGAAGGGTGCAAGCGCGAAGGAGAACCGCTCATTCCCTGCACGTGCGAGAGCGGTCTTCATGAAGGAGCAAAGGAAAAAGGAGACACCGAACAAGAATAGCTCCCTCATCAGTCCCCAATCATGTCTCGAAGAATCCCGAATCTATTTTCGGGATTTTTCGTGCGTCTATTCGAGTATGTTTCGGGACTGTTCCTTACCTCGTATCTTTTAGCGTCAGGGCGAGCGGAATACCGAGAAGCATCAGCGCGCCGAGCGCGAGGAACAGCGAAGGGAGTGACATAAACGCGAGAAAGCCTGTCGCGACGAGCGGTCCTACCACCCCGGCAAATGGGCGCACCGTACGGTTGAGCCCGACAATAGAAGCGTCAGAGCCGTCTATTTTCTTGAAGAAGTAGGTTTCGGTCATCACTTCCACCATTGCGGCACCCACGCGGGTCATAAAGAGGATACCCGCCCAGAGTACAAAGGAATGCGCCGTGAGAAAGTAGATGGCTCCGGTCGCGAGCGCCATTATCACGAAGCCGGCAACCAGAAGCTCCTTCTCTCCGAGGATCTTATCGGCAATTCGGCCCAGGGGAGCTTCAAGCAAGAGAAACGGAACTAGCATAATGGAAAAAATAGGACCAAGCTCGCTCCATCCAAAACCAATGTACTCGTGCAGGTAAAGGGGGGTGTAAATGACCATCAACATAAAGAAGAATTGCAGGAGGAATGAGATGCAAAAGATTCCGCGCAAATCTTTGTTTTTCCACACGGAGAGCAAGGTCTTTTTTAAGTTAGCCTTTCGGTACAGCGGGTCTTTGAATTGTTCAAGCTTTCCCGAAAAGATGAGGAGCCCCGGAATAAAGAGCGCCGCCGCCAAAAGATAGATACGCCAGTACTCTCCGCCGACGAGGAGAAACGAAGCGAGCGCGGGGGCAATAACCCACGCCACATTTGCCGAGGTAAGATAGAGCCCGCGAATACTTCCCGTAGAGGCGTTTTTTGAGAAGCCTTTCACAATCAGGTCAAAGTCAAACGCAATAAGCGAAATAAGTATCGAGCTTATGACAAAGAGTGTGATAGTGAGCCCGGAGCTGTTTGAGGCGGCGATACCAATAAGCGAGGCGATTTCAAGTACGATAAAGAGGATGGTGGTGAAGTAGTCTCCCATAAACCGCAAGAGCTTCGGAACTACAATGAGCGCGAGAATGGTGAGGAAAGAAGCGACACCGTAAATGAGGCCGATATAGTTTTCGGAAATAAGTGTAGTGAGAAAGGTTGAGTTTACATAGACGGGAATTGCCGCGTGGAGCGTAAAGAAAAAGCTCACGAGGTAGATGGTGAGGAGGGGGGAGAGGGAACGGCGTTTGGAAAGCATGGGAATAGTATACAACACCTACCGCAATTTCTAATTTCTAATTCACCTAATTTCTAATGAATGACCTAAGGGTCAAGGCATTACCGATATACGTCATGGTCACCAATAGCGAAGAGTATCACTTCGTCTTTTGAAAGATAGGCAAAGACAATGCGAAATTTGTAATTAACGGAAAAACTGAATCTGCCCCGAAGCGGGCCATGCAATTTATGAACCTTCAATTGCCGGTGGTTAATGGTCTCCTTTAAGAGATTGATTTTCTCCAACGCTTCCTCTTGGAGCGCGGTATCAAGGGCGTGGAACTGACGCTCAAACGCTGGAGTGTAGGCAATCTTCATGAATAACTACTTAATTCGTTTGGCGAGGACTCGTAAACTGCCACGCAAGATTTTTCCTTCGGCCACTTCCCGCTCCGACTGAAGGACGGCTTCCACTGCTTCCTCCTCGGAAAGGCGTTTAAGAGCGTAGCGTACCACGTGGGCTTTGTTGGCGGCCTTACCGCTTTTGACTTGGCTGTTGATAAATGCTTCAAGTTCCGGGGTTATAGGTACTGATAGGGTAGTCATAAGATTGTATGATAACTTAATATGATAATATCATATATTCTGAATCTTTCCCTGTCAATGACATTGAAAAAGTTTACAAGGTCGGGCCTTGTATGGTTTCAATTTTTGGCAACGGCTCAAATGGTGTATTTGAGCCGTTGGAAAAGAACGAAGGCATCCAACCACCTTTCTATCGGAAGTGTCCACTATAGTTCAACCTTCCTGGATATAAAGCGTAGTCAATTTTACATTATGGCATTTACCTACGGCCGTAGGTAAATGCCACGGTGCGGTGAGAAGATACTTTTCGAATTGCCTTCGCGTTCAACAAAGAAATTCAGTTAAGACAAGAAAGCACTCGTCAGAGAGCCCCCAGCTACCTTTGAAGTAGGACAGGTAAAATTGCGGTAGTTAGCAATTAATACCTGTCAGTATGAAAAAAGCATATCGTCAGTTGTCGTTTGAGGAGCGATTCGTCATTGAAGTAATGTACCGAGCAGGGTCAGTCATTAGAGAGATTGCCCTGTTTCTCAAGCGTAGTCCAAACACCGTGAGCCGTGAGGTGAGCAGAAACTCGGTGTGTGGAGTGTACGGAGCGGAGAAAGCCAGGGGCAAACTCTCCGCTCGAAGGTGGAGAGCTAAGCGTCAGTGTATGAAAGTAGCGATGGACTCGTTCCTGTCGGCCTTTGTGGAAGAAAAGCTCGAAAAGAAATGGTCGCCGAGGCAAATCAGTGGATATTTGAAGCGAGAGCTTCACATCCAGTGCTCTGCAAAGGCTGTCTACAAATTCACGGAGCGGAGAGGGTTGGACCACCTCCTGTTCTGGAGCTGGAACAACCAGAAATCAGGACGGAAGCGAGGACACTGGAAGACGGCTCATGACGGCCGTAGGTACATTGACGAACGACCGGAGCGCATTGGGGTCGGACACTTCGAGCTTGATTTCATCGTGTCCAGGGAGAGCGCGTGGGTACTCCTAGTCGTCGTTGATCGTGTTACCAAACGAACATGGGTCGTGAAGCTCCCCAACAGAAAACGCACGACTATTCGTCGCGCGCTTTCAGCGTTGTTTCGTGGGGTTGAAGTGAAGTCCATCACCACCGACAACGACATTGCTTTTACTTGTTGGAGAGAGCTTGAAACTCTCCTCAACACGCACATATATTTTACACATCCGTACCACTCTTGGGAAAAGGGGCTGGTGGAGAACACCAACCGGTGGATACGATGCTTTGTACCAAAGAGGAGGGATATATCGTCAGTGACTGAGGAAGAAATGCGTGAGATTCATTCCTTTCTCAATGACCGTCCGAGGGAGTGTATTGGCTTTCGTTCTCCCCGAGAGTATTATTCGTCAGTAACCGCGTCTGTCCTACTTGAGGGGTAACTGGAGGGAGGCAATTTTCAATATATTAGAACACACTTCTTACGCCAACTTGTTGAGGTTAGACCTCAACAATACTTCTTACGCCAACTTGTTGAGGTTAGACCTCAACAATACAGCCACTCCTTCTTCGGTATACCCGATTGCAAAATAATGCCGTTCATCGTTCTTGGTTTGATGGATTTTGTGCTATGGAATGGAACGCAAACCTGCCTCATTATTTTTTCTGCATGACCAATATAATAGTAGTGGCTAGCATTTACGTGGTTAAGCTGAAAACCATGTTCTTTCAGAAACTCTACAACATCACTGAATGTCCAGTTGAATATTCCGTTAGGCATTAGTTCTGGAAACACCGAACATATCAATCTCATAGGGAGATTTGATAGGTTTGGGAGAATTTAAATTTTTCCAAAGCCTTTCGTATTCCGGGTCTGATTTTTGATTGAGAGGGTAAAATCGAACACCTTTTATTTTCTTAAATGATTGTAGATACCCGTTTACCGCTTGTAGCAAAGCCATAAAAGCTAGTTTAGGGTCATCGCTTGATTCAACAATGTTAAACTCAAGGGCGACAGCGTACCAAGTGTCGCCGTCACGAAATACAATATGCCGAAACTTTCCTTTAGTCGGTGTATTCATAAAAGCACTATACTACTTTGTGAGCTATTTTTCAATAAACGTAATATAGCAACAGTACCGCCCCCAGCCCTTCCTTATCCGAGGAGGGGA
>CALQZP010000062.1 GCA_943349725.1 Candidatus Nomurabacteria bacterium
TGGGGAAGTGTCTACAGCGAGCTCTTTTTCACCGATACAAAATGGCCCGATTTCTCTTTGGAGGAGTTTCAGGCTATGCTGACGGAATTCGGTGCTCGAGAGCGCCGGATAGGTAAATGACGTATGCCTAAACAAGCCATACCAAAAATCACTGTGTTATATGAAGACGATGACGTACTGGTTATCAACAAACCGGCCGGTCTTGTCGTACATGCCGACGGCAGAACCAAAGAGCCTACGTTGGTCGAATGGATACTTAAGAAATATCCGAAGATTAAAGGAGTTGGCGACCCGCTTGATGCGGAACATGCCACCACTAACGCCGACCTCCGCCCGGGAATCGTACACCGCCTTGACCGAGAAACATCGGGAGCACTGATTATCGCCAAAAATCAGACAGCCTTTTATTTCCTTAAACATCAGTTTAAAAAACAGGAAATACACAAAACCTATCACGCGTTCGTGTACGGCAGGGTAAAGAATGACGACGGACTGATTGACCGGCCGATTGCGCGAAGCCGTACTAACCCGGTTCTTTGGTCCGCAACACGTGGGCGAAGAGGGGAAGACAGGGAAGCGATAACGGAATACCGTGTCGTACAGCGAGGTGGGGATTACAGTTTTTTGGAACTGTATCCGCGTACGGGGCGCACGCACCAGCTCCGTGTCCACCTTAAAGCTATTAATTATCCGATTGTAGCCGACAAATTGTACTCAAAAAATGAACCGGCACTCGGTTTTAAGCGCCTCGCGCTTCACTCCCGCCTGATATCATTCCTCCTGCCGGGCGGCCTGCCTGCGCAGGCAGGAAAACGAATGAGTGTTGAAGCTCCATACCCCAAGGATTTTGAGACCGCCCTCAAAATCATTGGGAAACACCAATAACCCCGTCCGTACCGAACGGTACGTTCGGGCGGGTAAGAAACAAGCGCCAAATAGAGTACGATATCCATTCCCCAAATCTTTTCTTTTTGGTTATTGTATCTTGGTGTTTGGTTATGTAATGAAACTTTACTTTTCGACCCCCCTCTGGTAAAGTTCCGTTCTATGCCAATCGTGATTTCATCGGTCAATATAGAAGAACGAAAGAACCTGGACCTTCGGGCTGGCGATACTGTACGCGTCTGGCAGAAGATTACCGACCGTGTCGTTGAGAAGGATAAGGTGAAAGAGAAGAGCCGTCTTCAGGCGTTTGAAGGCCTCGTCCTTGCCCGTAAGCACGGCAAGGAGGCCGGAGGGACATTTACCGTCCGCCGCGTCGTTGACGGGGTGGGGGTGGAACGCATTTTCCCTCTCTATACGCCGACCATCGACAAAATTGAAATTCTGAAACGCGCCAAAGTCCGCCGAGCCAAGCTCTACCATATCCGCGACAAGGCGACGAAAGAAATCAAGAAAGCCATGCGTCATGAGCGCATTCAAAAGAAAGAAGCCCCTGTCGTCGAAGCTCCTGCAACGGAAACAAAAGCATAAAACTAAGATACCCCGCACGAAGTGGGGTTTTATGTGATTAAATTGGTAGACGCTATACACTTGAGCGTATGGTATGATTGAGGTATGGGGAAGAGAGGAGCGAAACCAAAAGGAAAGGTGAAAATTAAATGGTCGCCGAATTTTGCCTATGGAATCGGCTTGTTGGTAACTGATGGCTGTTTGTCCGGAGACGGCAGGCACATTGATTTTACCTCCAAGGATAAAGAACAAATAGATAATTTTTTAAAGGCCTTTCATATTGTGGTATCCGTTGGATTAAAGGATAGGGGAGACTTGAATCAAGCATTCCGTGTTCAATTCGGTGATGTACTATTTTACCGATTTTTACTTGAGATTGGAATTACTCCAGCGAAGTCACTTACGCTGGATAAAATCAAGATTCCCGATGAATACTTTTTTGATTTCGTAAGAGGTTGTTTTGACGGAGATGGCTACTCCTACTCGTATTGGGATAAACGGTGGAAGTCCAGTTTTATGTTTTACATCGGCTTTGCTTCAGCAAGCAAGAAATATATTGATTGGTTTCGTTCGACGGTCTCGCGGCTAGCCGGTTTAGCTGGACATATTACAAAAGCAACAAGAAATAATAGTTGCCATCAGCTTAAGTATGCCAAACGAGAAGCAATTGAACTTTTTTCCAGAATGCATGTCCGAAACAAATGCATACGATTAAGCAGAAAATACTTGAAAATAAAGGAAACTTTAGCTATAGTGGGTGGGCTGTCGGGGAGAACTTGACAAAATTATGCGCGAGTGGCGAAATTAGCAGACGCACTACCTTGAGGTGGTAGCGCCCTCACGGGCGTGCAGGTGCAAGTCCTGTCTCGCGCACAGATAAAACGAAAAGATAAAAACCGGCTTTGCCGGTTTTTGGTTGGAAGCACAAAATAATCCCAGGTAGAGTTGTATTTATACACTATGACAATTCCAACCAAAGAACACGTCATCTATGTCGACGAGCAAGACAGGGAAGTCGGCACCGGAGAGAAATTGGAAGCCCACCAAAAAGGCGTGCTTCATCGAGCGATTTCGGTTTTCATTTTTAACAAAAAAGGCGAACTGATGCTCCAGAAGCGGGCGAAGACGAAGTATCACTCGGCGGGACTGTGGAGCAACACCTGTTGCAGTCATCCGCGACCCGGCGAGGATGTGGAAACTGCCGCTCGCCGAAGGTTACAAGAAGAGATGGGATTTACCTGCGACGTAAAAAAGGTGCACCACCTGCTTTACCGCACCACCTTTTCGAACGGGCTGATTGAGCACGAATACGACCATATGTTTATCGGGGAAAGTGAGGTAACCCCGATTCTCAACCCCGAAGAGGCGGAAGACTGGAAATGGATGTCTCCCGATGCGCTCAAAAAGGATATCGCAGAACATCCGGATATCTATTCATACTGGTTCCGTCTCGCACTGAACGATATTTTGGCAAAACGCTGATGTAGCAAAGTTCCCACGGTCGTGGGAACTTTGCTACATCGGGATTACAGCCAGTGTATCGACTCCCTCCCATGTTTTTTAAGATAGCTGTTTGTCTGACTGAAATGCTTACAGCCGAAAAAGCCGTTGTATGCGGAGAACGGGGAAGGGTGCGCCGCTTGAAGTACGAGGTGCTTTTCAGAATCAATGAGCTCACCTTTTTTCTTTGCGTAATTTCCCCAAAGGATAAACACCAAGTTTTCCTTTTTGTCCGACAACGCTTTAATAACCGCATCGGTAAACTCTTCCCATCCCTTACCCTGGTGTGAGCCGGCGGTGTGAGCGCGGACCGTAAGCGTCGCGTTTAAGAGAAGCACGCCTTGCTTTGCCCAATGCTCTAGGTTGCCGTGATTCGGAATAGTACCTCCAATGTCCTGCACAATTTCTTTATAAATATTTTGAAGGGAAGGAGGGACCCCCACTTTTTCCGGTACCGAAAAGCAAAGCCCATGTGCCTGTCTGTCGCCGTGGTAGGGGTCCTGCCCTAAAATCACCACCTTCGCGTTATCAAACGGGCACAGTTCAAAAGCGTTGAAAATAAACTTCGGGGGAGGGAAGACTTTTGCCGAGAGATATTCCTTTTTCACAAAGGCGGTCAGCTCCGTAAAATACGGCTTCTCAAATTCATCTTTCAGCGCCTCTTTCCATGAGGGGTCAATCTTAACCATAGCTGTAGGATAGCAGAAATGAGTGATTCTAGACTAGAGGGCTCTAAACTGGTATAAATGAGGAGCTGTAAAAGCGGTATGGCGACTATAGTTTAGTGGTAAAACTCGGGTTTGTGGAACCCGTATCGAGAGTTCGATTCTCTCTAGTCGCCCCAAAAATGAAAATCATCGTCACACACGCCAGCAGCTTCGATTTTGAAAAAGAGTTCTATGTTCCACTCAAGGCTGTCGTGGAAGGAACCGGACACGAACTCATCTTTCCGCATGTCTGGCACGAGCAGAAGAAATCCACCAAGGAATTCTTGAAGGATGCCGGTTTGGTGATTGGCGAAGTCTCCTTTCCGTCCACAGGGCAGGGAATTGAACTGGGCTGGGCGGATATGCTGAATGTGCCGACACTCTTTCTGCGTAAACAGGGGGCGAAGTCTTCTTCCGCGCTCAACTATCTGAGGGGGGAGTATATAGACTACTCGGACGAGAGCGATTTGATAACAAAGACGCGAGCATTTTTAAGTTCAAGAACATAACCTATGTACGAACAAGTTATTGAATTTGTGAAGAACGCCGGCGAACGGCTCCGCGAAAAGGCGGGGAATATTCCCGACATAGGCGTAACAAAGGACTTTCTGACAGAGGAAGATTTGCGAATTGAACGCGAGTTTGGAGAACTCATCAAGACATTTGGACCGGACCATAAACTTTATGCCGAAGAAGAACATGATGTCTTTGGCACATCTGACAATATATGGGCGATGGACCCGATAAGTGGGACAAGTTTATTCATGCGAGGTATGCCACATTACGGCATCGTTGTTTCCCACCTGAAAGGGGGAGAGGTGAAATTTGCAGTGGTTTATGATCCCGCGATGCGAAATATATATGTCGCAGAAGAAGGGAAGGGTATATTTTTAAACGGGACGCAACAACACGTTAAGGTAGTTGATGCCCGTTTACCTAGAGTTCTTGTGTGTGTCTCGAGAGTGTGGGACCAACCGGAAGTGGTCGCTCGTCTTGCTCGTGCGCTTACAGGGTTCAATATG
>CALQZP010000063.1 GCA_943349725.1 Candidatus Nomurabacteria bacterium
AGGTACAGACTTTTCAAAAGTCAGTGATGAAGAAATCAGACAGGTCGAGAACCTGCTCAACAACAGGCCGCGCAAGAGATTTGGAGGTTTGACACCTTGTGAAGTATTATTAATGAAAACTGGCGTTGCGTTAAAATATTGAATCTAGCTTCCCTGCTATAAGACGCATTAATATTGACGAGTCTTGATCCTTAAACTTCTTAGAGTACGGCTGTGCTTGAAATATTTTAAAATCTTCCTTTAGAAAAAAGTCAAAACCTTCACAAAATACAACATATGGATTGTATCCGTAGAAACTCGTAAGTGTTCTAATGGCGTTTGCATTTTTCGCAAACCGTTCTATCGCATTTCCTTGAGCTTGTGGTGGACGCTGAGCCTGCGGAATGGATAAGTCCTTTTTCCTTTTTTTCCAATCGCTGTTACTAATTGGAGTGTAGCCGTCATATTCACCCTGATGTTTTACCTCAAGCACCCCCACAATATGCTTAAAGTTGTCCCTTTTAGAATTAACAAAAAATATACCTCCGTCTGGCCTTATGCCTTCCGCAGTATTAAATGCTTGCAACTCAAAGGTCTTTCGTTCTGGTAAACTAGAAAGCAAGAGGCCTCGGTTTAGGTAAGTAGTGGCATATTTTGCATCCAAATCCTTTAAGCCCAACGTCTCGAGATTTTCAAAAGAAAATTGAGGATACTTCTGTTTAATCGTTCGCCAAACAATCTCGGATGCAACCCTTGCCGCATCCTCCTGATATTTTGATAATGTATTAAACGCTTTGCTCTTTCGAGATTTAAGATGTTTCCGATGTTTCTTCTCCATAATAATGAAGCATGCCATATTTCTACAGAGTTTTCCAGTAGCTACCAAACTAACCCAAACTCATACCGATTTTGCGGAGAGAGGCGCGGAGGGAGCGGTGGGCGGGGAGGGTTCGGGCGACGAGGGCAGAGAAGGCGCGGGAATGATTGAGCTCACCAAGATGGTTGCAACCCAATTCCTTTGTCCTAGGGCTACTCTTTACTTGGGTAAAGAGAAGCCACAATAGCTATAGAAGTGTGAACTGCTAGAGAAGCCTGGCTTGACTACTCTTGTCGGAGTTAGCGGGAACGATGGCGCTCCACGACGAAAGGAACTTGGCGAGGAAATCAAGGGGGTGTTTCTCGGGAGCCACAAAGTCCGCGAGGACGAGACCAACGACCACCATAATGTGATATTCTTCCTGCTTTGTTTGAAGAGCTTTCTTCCATGCGGGATGGAGTGTATTTATGGACACCGTGTCTTCAAGTATCCGTCCAAGCGCGTCAGCTGTATCCGGAAGGTCTTCAAGCGCAAGAGTTAGCCCTGGCTTTTTGCGGAAACGTGGCGTACCTTCGCTTCCTTTTGTCACCTTCTTTTTATTTCTTTCACTGGGCAAATCGGTGGTTACGCCATGAAACCCACTGGCCTCCCTACCTCCATCGCTCTGTTCCTTTTCATGACCCTTATTCCTTCCACCGCCTCCGCTACTATCACCACGCCGTGACCCAAGAATCGTATCAAGCTCGGGAAACTCCTCCGATAGACCGGCAAGAGCCGTCTCAATCTGTCGTTCAAGAGGTTTGACGTTTTTGGTAACGTTAGTCTTTTGCTCACCAGCAAACTCGCCGAGCAAACGCAGTACCGGCACAATCGCTTCTTGCACGGCTTTCCGTAAACGATAGAATTTGCGCAGATGAACCGCATCGGTCAAAAAGTCACTTTTGTTGGTAGTAAGCACTTCAGAAAGGGCGGGAATCTCCACAACACCTACGAGGGCTTCCGCGCTCTTCGGCATAATGCCGACCCACTCCCAGCCCGTCTTGATGACTTTGCCGTAGGTGGACACCGAGAGTCCTGAAGTGATTGTTCGTTCATTGGGTGTCCTGCCCGCAAGGCGAGCCAACCAACCTTGCTCCAGAACCTTCTTCGTCAAGAAACCCGCGCCAATTGGTCTTCGGCTTTTTCCCAGAAAAACGCGAAATCCATTATCAATACGCTGTTCGGCATCGCTAAGTGCGAGTAACTCTCCGTTAACGGTAATCTCTACCCCTTTCCTGTATATAATGCGCAGAATCTCCTCCTTTAGGTACTCATGCAGAAGCGGATAAAAATGCTTGATAATGGTATCAGCGACAAATTCCTTCCGGAGCAGGTGTGGCTGGTCATCGGTAAAATACATAGTAACCGCTGTACCTCGAGAGGACGAAACCGTTTCCGTAGTGGGAATAAACTTCCACGGAGCACGATAGGGATTTGTCAGTCTCCATTCGGTCGCGGCACGAGAGCCTCGTCCTCCTTTACTTTCGGTAACTACCCGTTCGGCAAGAAGGAGCGAGAGTTTTGCACCCACTCCGGCAAATCCGATACCCTGTCCGCGGACTTTGTCAGAAGAAGCGATATTGTGGTACTCCTTGAGCTGTTGCCGTTTCATACCCCCGCCATTATCAATACAACGGAGAAAGCGAGCCGTGGTATCAACAACAAAATCAAGCCTCGTCGCTTTTGAATCAAGTGCGTTAGCGATAAGTTCGGTCAGTATCACCTCCTCAAGCGGAGAGCTGTAGCTATCTCGCATGTCCTCAAGAAGATGTTTCAGATTAACCCGTGTTTCGTTTTGCATATCATTACCTTATGCTCACTTCATAAGAGAAGCAAGCCTTACATTCATACTAAATCAAGATAAACTCATTCCGATTTTACGGAGGGAGGCGCGGAGGGAGCGGTGGTAAGGGAGGGTGCGGGCGACGAGGGCAGAGAAGGCGCGGGAATGATTGAGCTCACCAAGATGGTTGCAACCCAATTCCTTTGTCCTAGGGCTACTCTTTACTTGGGTAAAGAGAAGCAGTGGGGCGATACTATACATACTGCCTGCGTTATCTCCCGCAGCATTTCTTGAATTTCTTGCCGGAGTTGCAGTAGCAGGGCTCGTTTCTGCCGATTTTTATTGATTTTCCATCCTTCCCCTTTTCCCCTATGCGCCACGCTGTGGGCGTAGTGTTCGTTTGGTAAGAGAGTGACACTCCAACCTCCGAGAGAAACTTCTCATACCTACGAAAGACTGTTCGCCTATATTTAGAGAGACCAGCTTCTTTTAACGCACCTCGCACGACCAACGCAAAATTTCTATCTCGCTTAGGTAGAGAGGATACATCATCATAGGGAGTAACGTGGCGTTCGCGAGTCCGAATACCAAAATCATACTTTGGATTGAGGCGGAGTGAAGCATCAAGTATTGCTTCCCCAAGTGGAAAATGCTTCGGTACCATATCATCTTCCTGAATCTCCTGAAAGCAACAAAGGGCAGCGTTTGCGTATAGACGAAAGGCATGAAAGAAAGGAATCCGTTCGTCAAGAAGTTTCTGAATAATGCTCTCATATACGTGATAGGCTTTTTCGCCTTCGCCACTGCGCATAAACGTCTGTGCTTCTTCCTGCATTTTTATGTAGGAATCGCGCGCATAGGTATCCATCTCAAATTTACGTTCCGAGTCAAGAGGAGTTGCCACACTTACTTCTAAGGGAGATTTCCCACCAAATTTCTTTCGGGGAAACATATTTCCAAAATGCATTGACGCGGTGATAAGTTCCATACCATCATCGTCTTCAACTGTATCGGGGGTTAGGAAAAACAGAGCCCTCGCTGCAAACCCAAGGTCATACTTTTTCTCGTTCGTAAGCCATTTTTTGTATGTCGCAAGGGAAAAGAAGCCGTCCATACCACACTGTTTAAGTGCAACCACGAATCGTTCTTCGGCACTTGCAAGTGATGAAGGCTTATGCTCGTCTTTTTCATTCTTCTCGCGTCCGCCTCCACCAGTAACCCACAGCGCTATCTCATGCGCATCAAATATATTCCGTTTCCATCCCTGAATAGCCTCTCGCAAGCCAGAAAGTATCACAACAGGTAAAACAAAAAAGAGCGAGCCGACTGCGTGATACAAACCTGCAACCGGAGCAATCCGAGTCCACACCGTATCCTCCAATTTGACCGACCAACTGGCCGATATATCGTGCACAAAGTCCTTTTTATTTGTAGCAATAGAGCGCACACCGATTCCTCGTCCAGGCTCTACACTCGTTACTTCAAACAACCCGACCTCAAAGGAAAGCATGTCGCGATATGCCGACAGATCAGCCTCCGTAAGATGAAGTGGATTTCTAGTTACAAAGCTTTCAAGAGCACTCTTGCCGTCAAATACTGGATGCCTAAAATCAAAGGTGAGCCACTCGGAAAAGAGACCAAGAATCTTTTCTGGTTCTTTGGCGTTTTGGACAAGGTGATGAAAGTCAAATTGTCGTTCTGCCTTTTCGTGAGCATTTACATTATATGAGACTACACTCACAACCCACTCTGATAGTTTTCCCAAGAAACCTTTTTGAAGCATACTTCTTTTTACTCTTTTTTACTCGGTTATGCAATAGGCGCAGGAAGCTCAACCTCATTGAACTCAACATACTTCCTCTGATAACATCGGCTCCTTTTCATGCGCGGAAATAAAGTTTATCCTCGTCCTATCCCTGCCGCAAAGCGGACAGGGTATTAGGCGAGGCAACAGGGCAAACTTTGTTGTATATGAGTCGGCTCCGCCGACACATCTTTGCATTTGCGGATTCATCCACGCGGCAAGCCGTCGTGGTACTC
>CALQZP010000064.1 GCA_943349725.1 Candidatus Nomurabacteria bacterium
AGACAACCAATAAAAGAACACTCCCGCGGATATGAGAAACATGACGAGAAACCCAATCGCTATTCGTTTATCAATATGTTCAAAGATGCTCATTTTTTTCGAATTGCAAGTAATAGGTAGAGAGGGTAACCGAATAGTCCGTGGCGCTCTCACCCGCCTTAAAGGTGACGGCCGTCACATTAACAAGCCGGAGACTCGATTCAAGGTCCTTGAGAAACGCACGAAAATTGTCATAGGAACCCGATACGTTGAATTTGAGACCTACAGCTTTGAAGTGGTTTGCGGTTTGAGGACCGATCGTACCCACCGTTCCTACTCCCCCCCCCGCTCCTGCTCCCATTACCGTCCCTGTGCCAGTTCCTGTTTTCTTCTCCGATTCCGAACCGGTGAGGCCGATATTCTTGAGCGTCATGCCATACTCCGATGCAATGTTGTTCACATCAATAATAAGGCGTACCGAATCCACATGGTCAGGGAGGAACTTCAAAATACGTTCCTTGTCTTCAAGGGGAATTTGATTGTATTTCGCAAGTAGTCCTACGCGCACCTGTTCTATCTCACGAGTCTTATTAATAGCCTCAACATATCGGTCACGATCTTCAATAAGTTCAACAATACTCTTTTTGTGTATATCTTGCTGCAACGTGGGCGTGCCGTAGGTCGGACGCACATAGCCGAAAAAGATTCCAGCTGAAGCGACAAGAAGAAAAATTGAAATCAGGTTACTCATAGTCAGGTACTAGGGCGGAAGGCTCTAGGCTCTAGGCACTACTAGTAACTTAGGTTTTCTTCCTAGAGCCTAGTGCCTAAAGCCTAATGTCTATATAGTACCATCTCCACCTCCATCAAAGGTCGGAACGGTGCCGGTTTTTGAGGAAGCGGTATCTGCTTTCTCCGCATCGGAGGCACCGAGTATGGTTTCCCGATACAGAAGCAATTTCGGGTCTATGGTCGTCTGAAAATTAAAGACAACGTCCCCATCGTCATTCAGGCTGAAGTTAGAAAAGACCGGGTCCTTGAAAGAAGTCTCCCCGCCAAATACGTCCGACTGGAGAGCCACCGCGTTGAAGCTCTTGGCCTGTCCGGTCATGGAAATAGAGGGTGACTCCTCATCGGCCACACTAAAATTAAAATCTTGAAAACGAACGCTCCCGAGTGTTTTATGTTCCAGCACATCAAACAGGGGGGAAAG
The DNA here is from genome assembly GCA_943349725.1 of Candidatus Nomurabacteria bacterium. Classification (GTDB taxonomy): domain Bacteria; phylum Patescibacteriota; class Minisyncoccia; order Phycocordibacterales; family UBA10002; genus UBA10002. The sequence continues at coordinate 1,193 of CALQZP010000064.1, forward strand.
CGCGAGGTGATGGTTTAACAGTTCCTGTGTTCCCGAAATACGCGCGTTAAGCCGGGAGGCCTCTTCAATAAATGTGGGCTCAAAACTCTTTTTAGCCTTAGCGAGCTCTGCGTCCATATCGGAAATCACACTAATGAAATGCGACTTGTAGAAGAATACCGCAATGGAAAGGCCCACCGCGATAGTGAAAATGACGAGGGAGAAAATGGCGAGCAGGTTCACGCCGTGTGTCCCCATTCCAAGACGTGACGGTCCGATAATAGGTGATTTACGTGGGGTGAATGAAGTTTGAAGCTGAATTACCATAGAAAGCTTAGAAATTAATTTGCAACCAAATAGCAAAGCTGATTTCCAGTTTCTAGAATTATACCGTACTTTCGCAAGGAACTTATCCCCTACGAGGTTTCCTGAAGCTTTCGAAACGCAATCCCAATCGCTACCGTAAACTCCGGCCCAACCCCACGGAGGAGTTCGTCCAAAAATGCCGGAGCCTCAATCTGGGTAAACGGGTCGGCACGCCTGACCTCTACCGAGAGGCTCTGCTTTGCAAGGTCTTCAATACCCAAAAGATTGGCACCTCCACCCGAAAGAACGACGTCCAACACCTTCCGCTTGTACCTATGTTCAAAACTCTCAAGAACCCTGTCCATCTCCCCAAAGATGACATTAAGAATAGCGGTGGCGGTCGTAGCTTCAGAGGCAGAACCTCGGAGTCCCTCCGCCCGCTTCATCTTTTCGGCTTCTCCTATACCAATTCCCATACTTCGGGAAAGGGCGAGTGTAATATCTTGACCCCCTTGGCTCATAATGTGCGAGAGTCGCACAATCCCGCGGTCAATGATGTAGAGTTTGGTCTCCCCTGCTCCAAAATCCAGTATCGCGTGGGGCTCAAGGTCTTGAGGAAAGAGGGACCGTATCGTACTAAAGAGCTCAATTTCAAAAAAACTGGATTCAAGACCGCTTGCCGTAATGACGTCTTTATAACGTGTAAGCGCTTCATTATGAATCGCCGCGATAAGTATCTTCATGTTCTTCGGTGCATTTGGGTCGGGAGCGGGAGGAAGCGGGGCTTGAGCACCGAGGTGTGCTTCTCCGCTAGCTTCACCTCCTTGACCTTGCGTGGCGCTCGCTACTTCAGCCGTGCCGAGCTCTGGCCCTTCCGAATGCGGAGCATCTTCAGGAATAACCCACCAATCAAGATTTACCTCCGAAATAGGAACCGGAATGTATTTCCTTGCCTCAAGTGACACCGAGCTAGCGAGCTGTTTCGGGTCAAGCACGCGCATATCCATTGTCGTCACGAGGCTAGAGGCAAACGACACAGCGCAGGCTACTTTCTTTGAGGTCACATGCGCTTCCTGCATAAGGTCGCGAAGCGCTTCGGCAATTTTGTCGGCGGGAAGATGCGTTGCCCGTCCGATATCCATATCCGCGTAGGGACCAAGCGCAAGACTACCGTAGGTTTCAAGTACGGCCTTCCCTCCCTTTCGTCTAAGCTGAACCACTTTGAGATAGGCACTTCCAATGTCTATACCAACCACGCTATCGCCGGGCGACTGGAGCGAGGTAAACATCGTTTTAAGACGGTCAAACATAGTACCAGTATAACACAATGTTATACTGGAAATCCGAAACACTAAACACGAAAATCTAAACAAAATCTAAAATACAAAAGAGAAAAAATCCAAAAAATGGTGTTTTTGAGTTTGTGGTTTGGTTTTTGTGATTTGTGTAGAGTTTAGATATTAGGATTTAGAATCTTAATTCCCTTTCATAATTCATACTTCATAATTCATGCTTCATTATCTTCTTGACCTTCTCTTCCCACAAAAGCCACTCGTTCGTGAGCTGGAGAGAATGGACCCGTTTGACCTGGCTTCCCGTGCCGAAAAACCCGAGGGCCGTGCAGGCAAAGCACTGCTCTCCTGTTTCAGCTATCGCGACCCCACTATTCGGCAAGCCATCTGGGAGCTTAAATATAGAGGGAACAAAAAAGTGGCGACACTCCTCGCCACCATTCTCCACGACGAACTGCTCGCCTTTCTTGAGGAGTACGCTCCACTCACCAATTTTACCGACCCACTCATTATCCCCATTCCCCTTTCCAAAAAACGCGAGAGCGAACGCGGGTTCAACCAGTGTCGCTTACTGGTGGACGAAATTATGCGTCTGGACACTCCCTCTCCTGTCCCCTCCTCAGTTGAGGAGGGGTGCCCGTTAGGGCGGGGTGGTGGTGCCTCTTTGAGTAGGTCAGGTGGTGGTGTTTCTGGCCGCAACTTCACGCTCTCCCTCGCCCTCACCAAAATAAAAGACACCGCGAGCCAGACCAAAGCCGAGAATAAAGAATCTAGAATGAAGAATTTAGAAAATTGTTTTCATGCGGACACTGACGCGGTGCGAGGTCGCAATATCATTCTCATAGACGACGTCGCTACCACCGGCGCGACGCTAGCAGAAGCGCGTCGCACTCTTCGTCATGCCGGCGCCCGAAAGGTAATCGCGTTTACGGTCGCGCATTAAGAAATGGGTAAGAAGTATGAGGTACGATTTAGGATTTAAGAATCCGCTTCTGTCATTCCTGCGCAGTGTCCGTCCGTAGCTTTTAGCGAAGGCGGAGAGGCAGGAATCCAGTGCTCCAAAAGAAACCCAAAAACGAAGGGCGTGGGAATTTCTCTCCCTACGGGAGCAGTATACCTTTTGGATCCCGACGTCGTCTTCGACTCGTCGGGACGCTCAAAAGCTTTTCGAATCCCACACGAAAGCGTCCCACGCTTTCTACCCTCCGCTTAAAAAAATTGGCCGCCCGGGGTTACGGGCGGCTCAATTTTCTAAAAGCGGAGGGTGTGGGAGTTTCTCGGCCTACTGCCGCAGTACAGGTTTCCGATACTATAGAAATTCCTATTTCTATAGTATAACGGAGAACCTTTTCGAATCCCACCTCGCAAGCGAAGCAGTTCGCTTGCTCCCTCCATTAAAAAAATCACGCCCATTCAGGCGGATTTTTCAAAACGGTGAAATTATATCATTTGCTCGAACCTTTTTCGAAAAGAAGATAGCCGAAGAATGAAGTCCTTGCGCCTCGAAGACTCGGCGCTCCC
>CALQZP010000065.1 GCA_943349725.1 Candidatus Nomurabacteria bacterium
ATTAACGCTTGGACATTAACTTATTTCTGAATTTCGAGCGAAAAACGAGATGGAGTCCGAGCCGTATCGGGATACGGCGAGGACGAAGCGAAGTTTTGTAGCCGAAATTCAGGAATAAGTATGCAATGGTTAATTGGAGATGGTATAACATGTGCCAAAAGACCTGCCCTGCTGGAAGAGTACACTCGTTCCAAGAACTGCTCACACGCAACACCCTCAAGGTTTGCTGTCCTTTCGACTTTCTGTCCAACATCTTCATCAGAAGATGATTGGGGAAGTTCAAAACCCATAAAACCGTTACTTTATTTTTGCCTCAAGCGAAGACATCCTTCTTTCCAATGCAAGAAACTCGTCGTAATCAACCTTCTTCTTTAAATCGCCTTTGATAGTTTCCACGTTCGCCTTTATAACGGTTACATCAACCATGAGCTTTCCTATCATTTCGGTATGAGAATCTAGAGTCTTTGAGTGGTCCCCAAGTGTCTTTTTGATATCACCATACTGTTCTACGATAACCTTAACCTGCCCCTGAAACTCTTCGCTTAATGCCCCTGTATATCGCTTAATATCGGCATCAGACTTTTTAGCCAAGCCAGCAATATGACGTTTTATATCGTCATCAGACTTTTTAGCCAAGCCAGCAATATGACGTTTTATATCGTCATTGTAGGATTTAAGAATTGCTTCCGCTTCCTTGGAGACTCCTTTAGCCATAACAGCAGTATATCACGACTTCTTCTGCCACTTTTCTACAGTCACTAAAAGAGGTGAGGCGATAAAGATTGATGAGTAGGTTCCGGCAACGATTCCGATGAGGAGCGCGAGGGAGAAGTGTTTGGTGACTTCAGGACCGATAACGTAAAGCACGACAAGGGCGATAACCGTGGTGAGTGAGGTGTTGATGGAGCGGACAAAGGTCTGCGAGATACTGTCCCCGACGATGGTCGCGAACTCTTTGTGATTGCGGGTTTCGTGGGAAATATGGAGATTTTCACGTACGCGGTCAAAGACAACGATAGTGTCATGCACCGAAAAACCAAGCACCACGAGAAGCGCGGTGACGAACAGTGTGTCTACTTCAAATCCCGCGTAGTGCCCGAGAATTGCGAATACTCCCGCGGGGACCAGCACATCATGGAGAAGCGCGACAATCGTAATGATGCCGTACTTCCACGAGGCAACCGGCAAAGACACCTTCCGGAACGCAAAGGTAACAAAGATAACGATACAGAGAATCACGAGTGCGATGGCGACAAAGGATTTCCCGACTGCCTCCCGTCCGAGAAGAGGACCTATGGTATCAAAACGCTCCTCAACAATTTTCTGTTTTCCCTCAAACGAAACTGCGTTTCGCACGCTTCCCTGTTCGACAAGCGTGAGGTCCTTCATACGAATAATGTATCCGTTTTCTCTTGTAGGACGCACGGAGGCGTCCACCGCGAGAGGTTTAAGTGCTTCCTCCACCTGTGCCTTTTCGGGACGGCCGTCGGGATAGGAAATCTCAAAAAGCGAACCGCCTTTGAAATCAATGCCTGGCTTAAGACCCCACAAGGCAAGCGCAACAAGGGAAGCCACAATGATAAGGCTGGAGAGAATATAAAATAGTTTTCGGTGGGTTACTATAAACATAATATCTCGACACGAATATACGAATGGGGTCTCGAATGACACTAATAAGATTGACGTTTCTTTCTATTCGTGTAATTCGTCTTAATTCGTGGATTAGTGTCGTGTTAATTGATTCCTGACCCGAATAAAAACCGTGCGAACTTTCCTTCTCCTTTCGCCCCTACTGCCTTTAGGAGCGTACGTGATGCGGTAATGGCGGTAAACATACTGGTAACGACACCTATAAAGAACACCAGCGCGAAGCCTTTGATAATCGGTGTTGAAGCGAAGTAGTAGAGAATAACCGCGGTGATAATACTTGAGGTGTTGCTATCGCGGATAGAGGTCCACGCTCGGTGGAAGCCTTCCTGAATGGCATCGTGAAGCACGCGTCCCTTTTTGAGCTCCTCCTTCATACGTTCAAAGATAAGAATGTTCGCGTCTACCGCCATACCGAGAGAAAGAATGAAGGCGGCAATACCGGCAGCGGTGAGCGTTACCGGAATGAGCTTAAATATAGCGAGGTTCAGCACCACATAGATGGCGAGGGCAATGGTCGCAAGAAGTCCAGGCAAGCGATACCAGAGTATAAGGAATATCCCAATGATGATAAACGACCAGACACCCGCTTTCACTCCCGCAGCTGTTGCCTCATCTCCAAGCGAAGCTCCTACCGTTTGTGTGGAGGCAAGAGAAATCGGCAATGGAAGCGCGCCGTAGTTGAGGTTGCGCGAGAGCTCACGTGCCTCAACAGGAGTAAACCCTCCAGAAATGGTGGCGGTTCCGCCGGTAATTTCTTGTCTAATGACCGGTGATGAAATCGGGACACCATCAAGGAAAATAGAAAGTGGTTTCCCTACATTCTCCTTCGTAATCTTCGCGAAGAGGTCGGCTCCCTCATTATTGAAGCTGAGAAGCACCAGTGGCTCTCTCGTGTTTTGATCAAACGTAAGCTGTGTTTTTTCCAGGAAACGCCCGGTAAGCTTGGTTGCTATAAATACTTCAGCCAGAGTCTTCTTCGCGAGTTCCTCCTGCGACAGCTTCTCCATTGCCGGATTCATCAGCTTGAACTCCAGGAGTGGAGTCTCTCCAATAAGTGTGGTCGCCTCTTTGAGGTCGGTCACGCCAGGAAGCTCGACGATAAGACGCTGTTCCCCACCACCAAGTACCCCTCCTTCTTCCACCTGTACAATCGGTTCCGAAACGCCAAAAAGGTTCACGCGCCGTTCAATGACTTCGCGCAAGCTATCCATCGCACCATTCACGTCCCCCGATTCAAGACCGGTGGTATCGGCACGGTATACAAGGTGCGAGCCGCTTCGAAGGTCAAGGCCGAGCTTAAAAGCATAGGACGAGGCGGTAACGGTGGGGGTGCTACTTGCGGTAACCCCAGGAGTAATAATGGGTAGTTCCGTGGTATAGACGAAAAAGCCGACAAGTCCGGCGATGACTAAAAGTATGAGTGCTCCAAATCGGTATTTCCACATGGGCGTTAGTGTAACGGATTATGCAAAATAAAGGAAATTGACATATGTATTATTATGTCATATAGTGCTGGCCAGATATGCTCTACAAAAACACCGTTTCCAGAATCAAGAACCTTCCTTGGTCAACATTGAGCGAGGAACAGCTCCTCTCCCTGATGGTGCTCAGCTACTTTGCGGCGACAGAATTTGCAGAGTCGCTTCGAATTGCACTCCGTCACCTACCCCAAAACGAGTCTCTCCGAACTATGGCCCGAGGTGAACTCAAGACCGACAATCTTTTATTTGGTTCCTACAAGAAAAAAGGCGACCACGCAGGTTTCCTACTTCATTTCGTTGAAGAGTATGACCTGCGTTCGCTGACTTCGGCGGTACTTCCAGCGATGTTTCGAACAGGACAAGCATACCGAAATCTGATTGGTCAATTACCGGATGAAATACGTGTGATGTCAGTGTGCTCTCGAGAAGTTGAACTTCCAGAAATCTTTCAGGAAATTCTGAAGGCTCCAAGCTGGACACATCCAGCCCTCCAAGCTTTCCACTACTACCTCACACGCCACATTGAATTGGACACCGCGCCGGGAGGACACGGGGAATTACTTTCGGATTTCCCTATTCACGACAGGGTCAACCAGTTCTACCAAATTCGGCTTTTACTTTATGCTCCCCTATTCGGAGCCGAGCTATGCTCTTGAATATGGACGCCGTTGCAGAACATCTTCTGCAACGGTTTTTTATTTACCTTATTCCAAAGTCTTTTTTGAGTTCCGCTATTCCTTCTTCAAGAGTAACTTCCGGCTTCCAACCGAGAAGCTTTTTGGCGAGCGAATTGTCCGCGAGTGTGTCGTGCGGTTCAAGACGTTTCTCAACATACTCAACTTGGCCACCGATAAGTTTAGCGAGAGAGTTTATGGTGTGATTGCGTCCTGCTCCGATATTGATGACCTCACCCTTCCCTACTTTCGCGCTTTCCATCGCGAGAAGATTTGCACGAACAACATCTCGTATGTGCGTAAAGTCCCTCGTTTGTGTTCCATCACCGGTGATAGTAATAGGTTTACCTTCCGAGCATTGTTTAAGAAACTTTCCTATCGCAAGTGCATAGGCGCCATCAGGATTGAGCC
>CALQZP010000066.1 GCA_943349725.1 Candidatus Nomurabacteria bacterium
ATAAAGTTTGGCCTCGTCCTATCCCCCAAAGCTCGCTGTTCCCTCGTAAGACCTCGGCGGGGTATTAGGCGAGGCGTCAGGGCAAACTTTGTTGTAGAAGAATTGGCTCCGCCAATGCGTCTTTGTCTTTGTGGATTCATCCCCGAGGCGAAGCCTCGGGGTATTCTCCGCAATTACAATAAAAATCATCACCCCGTAGTGAACCGACCAAAGGGAGGTTCTACTACTGGGGTAAGATATTCAGTGCGTATATTGTATCACACGGAAATCCCCTGCAAAGTGCATTTGAGAGAATGCGATTTTTACGGTAGAGTGTTCCCATAGCCGAGGTGGCGGAATTGGCAGACGCACGGGACTCAAAATCCCGCGATGGCAACATCATGAGGGTTCGATGCCCTCCCTCGGCATAATTGAGCGTAGCGAAAATATGACAGGAGGAAGTATGGGATACTTCCGTGGGGGCATCGAAGCCCGACTCTGCTTTTTCTGGAGTGTCTTAACGAACAGAAAAACCAATCGCGGGTACTGAAACGGTAAGTTTCGATGCCCTCCCTCGGCACCATGACGTCAAGGCGAAGTCGGGCAGGCAAAATCCCGCGATGGCAACAGCATGTCGGCAGGCAAGCTATGTCTTTCCTCGTATTTTGCGGTTAGATAGTGGATAGGCTCTAAGGCGCTTTATACAATACCCGCATCGAAAACGGAAAAAAGTACTCCTCGAGCTCATCCTTAGTTACCTCAAGATTTCGCTTCTCGGAAAGCGTATCGGCAATCACGTTCCGGAGTGTTTCAACTTCCCCGGTCCCTCCTTGTAACTCTGGGTGCGCAAGTAACTCCGCGATAACTCTTTCAGTTCTCCCAAACGCGGAGGTTACCAGACTGGTCTCCCCTTTTTCAAGGTGTGAAAAGAGTTGCGACACATCGCTCCCGAGGTTTGCCATTAAAAATGCGGGGGTTCGTGTGTTCATATGACAAGCTTTCGTATAACGTCTTCCATTCTCCTTCTCAGCTCCGGATCCTGAACTTCAATTTTCCGATTATGCTGTGAGGGCCTGATATTGATGAGAGAGGTGTACAGAATACGGTTCTCATCGGGGTAAAAATTGAAGCCCCAAATATTCCTCTGCAGAGAACCGTGCTCAATGAGCTTTATATTCGCATCCATGTGCCATTCACCACCTAGTGCCAGAATCTCTTGCTCAACATCAACGACCCCTTTAACCATATCCACGTAAAATTCCTGTGCGATTTCTTTTGCTTCCGCGCGAGTAATCGGGGTATCAATAATTCGAATTATCATAGTAAGTATGATAGGTTAAAATCCCCACAATGAAAAGTAGCAACAAAAAGCAGAAGATTATCGTCATCCTCGGACCGACCGCGGTTGGAAAGAGTGCGTTTGGGGTGGCACTTGCCCAGAAACTTGCCCGAACACCATGGGGCAGGTACAACGGCGAGATTATTTCTGCTGACTCACGCCAGGTATACAAAGGGCTTGATATAGGCACCGGCAAAATTACGAAAAAAGAAATGGGGGGTGTCCCTCACCATCTTTTGGATGTGGCAAATCCTAAAAAACAGATGACGGTTACCGCGTATCAAAAACTCGCACGGGAAAAGGTAGAAGATATTTTGCGCCGTGGGAAACTTCCCATTGTCGTCGGAGGAACCGGTTTGTATGTTGATGCAATCGTAAATGACGTTTCGTTCCCCGAAGTGCCACCCAACCCCGCTCTACGAAAAAGACTGAATGAAAAATCTCCCTCACAGCTTTTTGCGATGCTTGAGAAACTGGATGCGCGTCGAGCAACAACAATTGATGCACATAATCCACGCCGGCTGATACGCGCCATTGAAATCGCAACCGTGCTGGGTTGGGTGCCTCCCTATGTCAACATCCCTCGAAAAGACCTCAATCCACTCTTTATCGGACTTACCCTACCACCCGAGGTACTTAAAAAAAGAATAGCGACCCGCCTCCTTTCCCGAATGAAAGGCGGAATGCTTAGCGAGGTGAAAAAGCTCAAAAAAAATGGCCTTTCGTGGAAGCGCATGGAGGAACTGGGGCTTGAGTACCGCTATCTTTCCCGCTATCTTTGCGGACTCCGTACTAAAGACCTAATGCTCAAGGAACTAGAATCGGAAATCGTGCGTTACGCCAAACGCCAAATGACCTGGTTCAAGCGCGACAAGCGGATAGTGTGGTTTAAGCCGAGCGAAAAGAAGGCGATTCTAGGTACCATCCGAAAGTTTATCTCAAGCTAATTTCGTGTTACTATCTCCTCGTTGGGAGATTAGTTAAGTGGTATAACGGGCGTCTCCAAAACGCCGGTCGGAGGTCCGATTCCTCCATCTCCCGTAGTAACAAAACATGTATACAGTACTCCACATTTTGGCAAATTCTGTCCCCGTTATAGTAATGATCGGTCTCATTCCTCTCGTACGAAATGACTATCTTCTTGCTGGATGTTATATCGCTATCATCGTACTATCGCTCCTCAAGAAGCGGGAGCGAGGCGACGTTACTGTTTTTCTGTTTGGCTTAATTGCACTCACTATTTCTGAATATTTCTTTATCAAAACCGGTGTGGAAACCTTCACGAGAACCAGTTTGTTTGGCGTGATGCCGATATGGCTCCCAATTCTTTGGGGCTACGCGTTTGTCGCGATAAAACGCTCAATCAAAATACTGGAACAAGAATAACCCTTGCAACAAAAAAACCGCCGAGTGGCGGTTTTTTCTGGATCCCCGCTTTAGTCTACGACTACTGCGCTACTGCTTCGTCGCGGGGATGACACAAAATATGCTCCTTTCAGTCGCTATTTTATGTTACTTCTTTGCTTCTTTGTGTTTCGTGCGCTTCATGCACCAATTACAAAACTTCTTGAGCTCAATTTTGCGCTCAACTTTTTTCTTGTTTTTCTCGCTCATATAGTTCGTCCGCTTGCAGACGGTACAGTTGAGCTTGATTAGGCGGTCTTGACTCATAAGATAGCATTTAGTCCGCTGGTGGCGGATAGCGTCTAGCGTTTAGTAACAAGGAGAAGATATCAGGAAAAAGAGAAAAACACAAGCGTTAGCGGTAGATACGCTTAATGAGGGGGTTGAGACGGGTGACTACTTCATACCAGGAGGCGTCAATCGCGCGCGCAAGTCCCATTGCAGAAACCGGTGAGTTTTCACTTCCACCCATCACCACGACTTCATCACCTACATTTAGATGTCTAACCTCGGTGACGTCAACAATAAGCATATCCATAGATACTCGTCCAAGTACCTTGCACTCCTTTCCTTTTACCACAGCCCGCCCAATACTTGAAAGCGCGCGGGGATAGCCATGCCAGTAGCCAATCGGGATGATGG